>NZ_CAMLAC010000001.1 GCF_946477935.1 uncultured Sphingomonas sp.
ATCGCTGGCCCAAATCCTTAGCGTAGGATTCCGCCCCCTCCCGCAAACGCCCCCTACGATTGAGAAGCGCGGCGGAATCTCTTAGATTGATCGCTGGAGGCTTTGTTCGCGGAGACGCGCACATTGCCTTCTTTTCGTTTTAGGAAGCGCTGCCCTAAGCGACAGAAGCCAGAGCTTTGACAATGCGGCATTCCGCGATGGAGCCGACCATGTATCTTGATCCTATCGGTGCAGACACGCGATGATGGCGGTCACGACGGCGGTGGTTTCCGCGACGTCGCGCACCCTCACTGTGTCGAGGCCGATTTCAGCAGCGGGATAGTCATTCCCACCGGGGAATATCGCATCCCCAATGAACAGCATCCCGTCGAGCGGGACACCGCTCTCGGCACTCAGGCGCTTCAGGCCATAGCCCTTGTCGATCCCTGCTCTGGTCACGTCGATCGATGTCGTGCCACCGAGATTGATCGAGAGCTCCGGCAGCTTCGCGCGCAACGTGGCCTGCAACGCGGTCCTCTTCTTTCGGTCAGGATCCCACGCTTCCTTTTCCTTCAGCGGCGCTGCCTGCCCCAGGCCCGAAAAGGTGATCTGGCTGCCCCGGTCCTCGATCCGTTCGCCCCAGATACGTTCGTCGGCGAGACCGGCATCGGTCAGCGCCTGATCGAAGGCCGTGCGGATCTTCGCCTTCTCCGCGTCGTCGAACAGTTCGGCATAGACCGCGCGCCAAGCGCCATTGATGAACCGATAGAGTTTCGTGCCTGTGGTCGGCATCAACCAGAGACGGTCGAGCGCGACGCCGGCAGGAAGGCGCGAGGCGATCTGCTTTTCGAACTGCGGCCAGTCCCCGCCCGAGATCACCGCCACATCCGTGATGGCGAGCAATCGGGCGAGGATTGCGGCCATATCCTCCGATAACGGCCGCTTGCTCTCGGCAAGCGTGCCGTCGAGGTCGAAGGCGATCAGCCACTTCATGCCGCCTTCCCTGCCGGATCGCGGTAGGCGAGCAGCCTGAGCGCATTGATGACGACGAGCAGCGTCGATCCCTCATGAACCGCCACCGCTGGCCCAATGCCGAGGCCGAGGATGGTAGCAGGCACCAGGAAGGCGACGACACCCAGGCTGACGAAGACGTTCTGCCGGATGATTCCACGGGTATGGCGGCTAAGACCGACTGCGAATGGCAGGTGCGCCAGATCGTCGGCCATCAGCGCCACGTCGGCTGTCTCCAGCGCAACGTCCGACCCCGCCGCGCCCATCGCGATGCCGACCGTGGCGCTTGCCATCGCCGGCGCATCGTTCACGCCGTCGCCCACCATCGCGACCTTGTCTTCGCCGGCGAGCTTCTTGATCGCGGCAACCTTGTCTTCGGGCATGAGGTCGCCCCACGCTTCGTCGATCCCGACTTCGTCGGCGATCGCTTCGGCGACTTTCTGGTGATCGCCGGAGATCATTATCATCCGCGACACGCCCATCTCGTGCAGCCGACGCAACGCGGTCTTGGCAGCTTCGCGAGGCGTGTCCATCAGGCCGATCGCGCCCAGGTCGCGGTCCCCCTTGCGGACCACCATTGTCGTGCGGCCGTTCTCGCGCAGCTTCGCGATTGCGTCCTGCGCGCCCTGCCCCAGCGCCGGAATGCCCTCACTTCCGAACATCTCGGCCTTGCCGATCCACACCGTCTCGCCATCCACGCTCGCGGTGACGCCCCGACCGGTCAGGCTCTTGAGGTCGCCGGCAGTCGGCACGGCACGATCGTTCAGACGTTCGCGGCCGTCCTTGACGATCGCTTGGGCCAGGGGATGGTCGCTCAACGCTTCGACGGCGACAGCCAGCGCCAGCAACTCGCCTTCATCGGCGCCATCGACGGGCACGACATCAGTGATGCGCGGACGACCTTCGGTCAGCGTGCCCGTCTTGTCGAAAGCGATCGCTTTGAGCGACCCGAGGTTTTCGAGCGGTGCACCGCCCTTCACGAGCACGCCGCCCCGCGCTGCACGGGCAACGCCCGACAGGACCGCGCTCGGCGTTGCGATCGCGAGCGCGCACGGGCTTGCCGCCACCAGCACCGCCATCGCGCGATAGAAGCTGTCGCGGAACGGCTCGTCGACGACCACCCATGCGAACAGCAGGAGCACTGACAGGACCAGGACGGCGGGCACGAAGATCCGTTCGAACCGGTCGGTGAAGCGCTGCGTCGGCGACTTCTGCGTCTCCGCTTCGCTCACCATCTTCACGACCTTGGCAAGCGCGCTTTCATTGGAACGGCGTGTCACCTCGATCTCGATCGCGCCGCCGCCGTTGATCGTACCAGCAAAAACCCGGCTTTCCGCGTCGACTGCATCGGGCTTGGCGCGTGCCGCTGCGGCATCTGCGACCGGCACCTTGTCGACCGGGATGCTTTCACCCGTGACCGGGGCCTGGTTGATCGCGCTGGTGCCCTTGATGACGAAGCCGTCGGCAGGCAGGCGCTCGTTCGGGCGGACGATGGCAATGTCCCCGACGACCATCTGCTCGACCGGGATTTCGCTGGTCTGCCCGCCGCGTCGCACGGTCGCGGTTTCGGGCGCGAGCTTCGCCAGCGCCTCGATCGCCTTCTTGGCGCGGCCCATTGCATAATGCTCAAGCGCATGGCCGAGGCTGAACAGGAACAGCAGCAGCGCACCTTCGGCCCATGCGCCCAGCGCAGCGGCGCCGGCCGCAGCGACCAACATCAGCGTGTCGATCTCGAACTTCTTCATCCGGAGGTTGTCGATCGCCTCGCGCAGCGTGAAGAATCCGCCGAAGAAATAGGCTGCGATATAGCAGGCGGTCGGCAGCCATTCGGGCGCGCCAGCGACCAGCCTCTCGATCGCGTAGCCGATCCCCAGCAGCGCGCCACAGGCGAGCGCGAAGATCAGCTCGGTATTGGGGCCGAGAAATTCGGCGTGGCTATGGTCGTGGCCATCGCCGGGGCCGTGCTTCTCTTCGCCCGCGCCGTGGCCCCCGGGGCCGTGGTCGTGGCCGGCATGTTCATCGGCAGCGACCCGCTTGCCCACCCTCACCTTCAGCTTGCGAAGCGCAGCGCGCACCTCCTCTTCGGTGGTTTCGCGGCGATCATATTCGACCCGGACAGACCCGCTGGTGCTGGCGCTTGCCTGGACCACGCCGGGCAAGGCGCACAGCGCATCGCTGACCGTGCGCGCCCGACGTTCGTGGTTGATCCCCGTCACCTGCCAGATCGCATGGCCGTAGCGCTCGGTGATTTCGGCACCTGCGGCGCGCACCATTTCGCGCAACCGTGGCAGCGGCAGCTTGGCGGCATCGAAATGGATGCACAGCGCCGCTGGCGTGTTGCCGTCGAGACAGATCACATGCGCCCGCTCGACACCTTCGCGCTTTGACAGGGTTGATACGAGACGGTCCAGGCAGGCATCGGCCGCGTCAGGAAGGTCCGGCAACAACACTGGAATGTCGAGTTCGAGCTTGTCGTTCATGACGACCTCCTTTCGCTTTTCTTGGTTTCGGCGCGCGCGTCGCGCAGGATTTCGACACCGCCCTTGATGGCGATGATGGCGGTGGCGAAGCCGACCAGCAGGTCCGGCCAATTGGTACCCAACCACAGCACCAGCACGCCGGCGATCAGGATGCCGCCGTTGGAAATGAAGTCGTTGAAGCTGAAGGTGGTTGCGGCCCGGAGATTGACGTCCGGATCCTTGAGGCGCTGGAGCAGCCGCAGGCAGAGGTAATTCACGACGCCGGCGATCGCGGACATGACCATCATGGTAGGTCCGATGGGCTCGCTGCCCTGCACGTAGCGCCGTCCGACATCGATCAAGATGCCGCCCGCGAAGATCAGCAGCATGACGCCCGAAGCGACCGCGGCGCGTGTCTTCCATGTCTGGCCCCGGGTGAGCGCCACAAGGCTCAGCGCATACACAGCCGTATCGGACAGGTTGTCGACGCCGTTGGCGATCAGCGCGCTCGAGTCCGCGAAGAAGCCGGAAACGAAGAAGCCCGCAGCGATCGCCGCGTTCAGCAGCAGGACGATCCACAGTGTGCGGCGCTCCTGCCCGCCATTGTTGTCGTTGCCCGGGATCATCCCATCATCTCCTCAAGTGTCAGCAGGGCCAGGAAGCCGACGAAAAACATCGAGCTGATGAGCGGGGTGTCGGGTTTCTCGTGCGCCTCGACCAGCAACTCCTCCGTGACGAGGTAGAGCAGCGCCATCAGCCCGAAGCTGAGGAAGCCGGCGATCATCACCGGCGACAGCGCGGCGACCGGCACGGCAGCGAGCGCGCCGATCGGCAGCAGCAGGGCCAATGCCGAGACGATCACGATGATGCGCAAGCGCGAGCGATAGGTTTCCGCCAGCTCGTCGGTCAGCGTCAGTCCCAGAAATAACACTTCCAGAGTGAGCGCGATCGTCAGCAGGAGACCTGCCTTCTCGCCCGCCACGAAAGCGAGGCCGAGCACCAGGCCGTCGACCAGAATGTCGATGCCGATCGCGGCGAGTAGCGCCATCGGCCCCTTGAAGCGGGCCTCAAGAGCCTTGAGCCCCAGCATGGTCGCGACGCCCGCCGCCCCGCCGATCAACGTCGCGCTGGGCGATGCCTCATGCTTGACCTGCGGCAGGATTTCGGTCGCTGCCGCCGCGAACACGACGCCGGCAGCGAGATGCTGTAGGCCCGCCACGAGGCCAGGTTTCAACTTGGTGCGGCTCGCGACAATCGCGCCGAGCACGACCGCCAGCACAGGCGCAAGCGTATAGAGCAGTGCCTGCATTTCCTAGGACTCCTCCGGGGTTCGGTGGCAGACGCGGATCTTCCCGCGTCGCGTGAACGCGATCGATCCGCCCGCCACGACAGCCCGCGAATGGTCGCCGCGAAACTCGTCACCGGTTCGCTGCGCGCGCAGGATCTCGGTCCTGCCCTTCGGCAGCCAGGTGACGGCCATTTTCAAGCCGTCATCGATGAAGTCGACATCGGCGCGTGTGCCGTCGTCGCAGTACATGATGCGCTGCGCGATTAGTTTCGACGTCAGATGCTTTTCATGCGCCGGCTCGGTAGGCTGGGTCGGCGCTGGATTACACGCCCCTATAACCGCCCCGGAGACGAGAACGACGCCGAGGCGCGCGATCGCCAGACCGGCCCGATTCAGGCCGCACAAGGTTGTCACATTTGAAATCGACGTGTCAGACATCGGTCTCTTCCGACGAAGCGCCCTGTGGCGTTCGAAGGCAGGGCAGTTCATCGCGTGCCTTCCCGCTCGCAGATCCGGGTACGGCCATCGCCTTCCACGATGGTGAGCTGCGACCCCTTGAAGGTCGCGGTGGCTGTTTCGCCGACATATTGCAGGCCCTGCGCTGGCGCGGTCAGCATCATCGGCGGTCCCCCGTTGGAGCGCCGCAAATCGATCTGCAGGCCGTTGTCCTTGTAATCGACGAACAGCGGTTCCCCGTCGGAACAGCGATATCTATGCCGCCCCATTTCCCCGGTCGCCACGGCGCTGTCGGACGAATGGATCTGCTGCTCCGTTGGCGGGGCTGGCGGCTTTCTTTCCGAGCACGCCGCGAGCCCGACAACGAGGATGACGGCGGGCAGCACCCGCTTACAGTGCATCATCATCGCGCCTTCCTCCTGTAGCGGAAGGGGACGCGCTGACGATTGATAGCCCGGGCAGGCTGACCTACCCGCCAGCGGAGATAGGTTGCGAGGCGATCGTCAGATTCGACCATCAGGGATCGCAGGCGGCGCAACATCATCGCCGCGAACGGCAGGGAGAGCGCCCCGCGCAGCGTGCAGCTATGCGTTAGCCTGGTGCCGCCATCGTCCCCCGCCAGCTCGTACCGCTCTTCGAGCGTGAACAGATAGGGGATGCCGCAGGACCAAGCGAAGGCGTGCGGTTTATCGAATCGATCAATCCGTGCTGGCGTCCGAATTGGCCGGGTGATGCCCTGGATCGCAAAGGTGCATTCTGTGTCGCCGAGCCGGGACGGATCATCGAGAAATACGAGCGGACTCCACGCCCGGCGATGATCCGGATCGGTGAGTGCCGACCAGATGCGCAGTGGCCCGCCGTGAAGCATCGAGCTGGTTATGGTGCGAGGCATATCCCCATCTCCCAGAGATGGGCGGGGCGATCGCGGATCGCCCCGCCCATCCATCAGGCCAAGTTGTTCACGAAGGTCTGACCGTGGTCGTCCCCTTCATGCTCCTCATTGTAGTGCTCGGGTTTCTCGATCACTTTCTGCCCGAACCGGGCATAGAGTGTCGGCAGCACGAACAGCGTAAGAAGCGTCGCCGAGATCAGACCGCCGATGACGACCGTCGCCAAAGGCTTTTGAACCTCTGCGCCGGCGCCTTCGCCCAGCGCCATCGGCACGAAGCCGAGGCTGGCGACTAGCGCGGTCATGATGACGGGTCGCAGACGCTGCATCGCGCCAACATGCGCGGCTTCCTCGCGGCTCATCCCTGATCGGATCAGATCTTGGATCGAGCTGACCATGACGAGGCCGTTGAGGACCGCGATGCCCGAGAGGGCGATGAAGCCCACTGCCGCCGAGATCGAGAAGTCCATGCCCCGCAGGAACAGCAACAGGACGCCGCCCACCAGCGCGAAAGGCACGCCGGTGAACACGATCGCGGCGTCGCGGACCGATCCCAACGCCCCGTAGAGGAGCAGCAGGATCAAGATGAAGCAAGCCGGAATGACCAGCTTCAGCCGTTCGCTTGCCGATTGGAGGTTCTCGAACTGGCCGCCCCATTCGAGATAGGTGCCGGCAGGCAGCCGGAGTTGGCTGCCGATCGCCGCCTGCGCATCCGCCACGACGGATCCGACGTCGCGGCCACGCACGTTGGCTTGCACCACCACGCGCCGCTTGCCGTTCTCGCGGCTGATCTGGTTCGGACCATCGACCACCTTGATCTCGGCGACGCTGGACAGCGGTACATAGCCGCCGCCTGCCACCGGCACCTGCACCTGTTGGAGCAGGCCGATGTCGGCACGCTGCGCCTCCGACAGGCGGATCACCACGGGGAAGCGACGGTCGCCCTCGAAGATCTGGCCCGATGTTCGCCCGCCGATCGTCGCAGTCACGGTGTCCTGCACATCCTGAGCCGTAACGCCCAACCGCGCCATCGCGTCGCGGTTGACGCGAATGTCGAGCATGGGAAGACCGGTCGTCTGCTCCACCTTCACGTCCGCTGCGCCTTGCGTTCTGCGCAGCACCGCCGCGATTTGCTCGGCCGTCCGGTTCATCTGGTTGAAGTCGTCCCCGAACACCTTCACCGCGATGTCGCCGCGCACGCCGGCGATCAGCTCGTTGAAGCGCATCTGGATGGGCTGGGTGATCTCGTAGGCATTTCCCGGAATCTTCGCGAGATTACCCTCGATCCGGCTGACCAGCTCCTCCTTGGGAAGCTCAGGATCCGGCCAATCCTTGCGCGGCTTCAGGATGACGAACATGTCGGTCGCGTTCGGCGGCATCGGGTCGGCCGCCAGCTCGGCGGTGCCCGTCTTGGAATAGACGAATTGCACCTCCGGCTGCTTCGACATCATCCGCTCGATCGGCACCTGCATCGCCTGGCTCTGCTGGACCGACGTTGCCGGAATGCGGAGCGACTGGATCAGCAAATCGCCTTCGTCGAGCTGCGGCAGGAACACCGAGCCGAGCGTAGTGAAAGCAAGCGCCGCCACCACAAGGCTTCCCACACCCGCACCGATCGTCAGCGTCGGGCGCTTCATGGCCCGGTCGAGACCGGGTTCGTAGCGCTTCTTCAGCCACGTGATGATGCGGCCGTCCTTCTCCTCGACCTTCTTCGACAGCCAGATCGCAATCATCGCCGGCACGAAGGTGAGAGAGAGGATGAAGGCGAAGGCGAGCGCGATGATGACGGTCAGCGCCATCGGTCCGAACGTTTTACCCTCCACGCCGGTCAGCGTGAGCAGCGGTACGTAGACGAGGATGATGATTGCCTGCCCGTACACAGAGGGACGGATCATCTCACGCGCAGCGGCTGCCACGGTCGCGAGCCGTTCCTTGACGCTGAGCAATCGGCCTTCATGATGCTGTTGCTCGGCAAGCCGGCGCAGCGCGTTTTCGACAATGATGACGGCGCCGTCGACGATCAGACCGAAGTCCAAAGCCCCAAGGCTCATCAGATTGGCCGAGACCCCAGCGCGCAGCATACCAAAGCCTGTCAGCATCATGGTGATCGGGATGACCAACGCCGCGATCAGGGCCGCACGGAAGTTGCCGAGCAGCAGGAAGAGCACGACGATGACCAGCACCGCGCCTTCGGACAGGTTTTTCGCGACCGTCTTGATCGTCGAATTGACCAGCTCGGTGCGGTTCAGCACCGGCTGAATTACGACGTCAGGAGGCAGCGAAGCGTTGATCGTCTTCAGTTTCTCAGCGACCGCGGTCGACACGATGCGGCTGTTCTCGCCGATCCGCATGATCGCCGTGCCGACGACGACTTCGGTACCGTTCTCCGATGCCGAACCCATGCGGATCGCCTGACCCGTCTTCACAGTCGCAACTTGTTCGACCGTGATCGGCACGCCGTTACGTGTCGCGATCACGGTCCTGGCCAACTCGCTGGCATTGCGAACGAGCGCATCCGAGCGAACAGCCAGACCTTCGCCATTGCGATTGACGAAGCCACCGCCGACGCTGGTGTTATTGCGCTCCAGCGCATTTCCCAGGTCCGTCAGCGTGATGCCGAGCGAGGCCAGCTTCTGCACGTCGGGCACGACGAGGAACTGCTTGGCGTAACCGCCAATCGAGTCGACACCGGCGAGGCCCGGTGTGGTCTTCAGAAGCGGCGTCACGATCCAGTCCTGCGCGGTGCGCAGGTAGGTCGCCTTGTCCTCTTCGGTCGTCAGTCGCTCGCCCTCTGGCGTGATGTAGCTGCCATCGGGCTGTTGGCCCGGTTCACCGGGCTTGTGCTTGTCGTCCTCGCGATGATCGAGACGAACGGTGTACATGTACACCTCGCCCAGGCCTGTCGCGATCGGACCCATTTCAGGGTTCACGCCGTCGGGCAGATTCTCTTGCACGCCCCGCAGACGCTCGCCCACCTGCTGGCGGGCGAAATAGATGTCCGTCGCGTCCGAAAAGACCGCCGTGATCTGCGCGAAGCCGTTGCGGCTCAACGAGCGCGTATATTCCAGGCCGGGGGTGCCGGCGAGCGCGGTTTCGATTGGAAACGACACCTGCTTCTCGACCAGCTCGGGCGAGAGGGCAGGCGCGCGGACGTTGATCTGGACCTGATTGTTGGTGATGTCCGGCACCGCGTCGATCGGTAGCCGGTAGAGGGAAAAGGCGCCGATGGCGGCGACGATGACGGTGAGGAGCAGGACTAGCCAGCGCTTCTCGACCGCCCAGGTTACGATACGGGCGATCATGGCTTAATCCTCGTGGCTCGCTTCGCCCTTGCCGATCTCGGCCTTGAGCGTGAAACTTCCGGTGGTGGCGATCTGTTCGTTGCCGGTCAGGCCCGACCGGACGATCACCGTGTCGCCCGACGCATCGCCGAGCTGGACCGGGGTCGCCTTGAAGCCGGTGGGCGTGCGCACGAACACGACCGACTTGCCCTCGAAACTCTGGACCGCCGTCGTCGGCACGCGGACCGCCCCGCTCCCGCCGCTGCCCGTGAGCTGCACGGCTGCCGTCACAGGCTCGCCGACCCGCCATTCGCCACCGCGATTGTCGAGGGTGGCGAGCGCAGGCACGAGCCGCGTCTGCGGATCAAGCGCCGGCGACACGAAGGTCACGCGGGCGGTCGCCTGACGGCCTGCCGCCTTCACCAGCACCGTATTGCCGGGACGCACCCGGCCCGCATCCTCGGGCTTGAGATTAAGCGCGATCGACACCTGGCTCAGGTTGGCGATGCGATAGAGTTCGGCATCCGCCGCGACCGTTTGTCCCAGCGTCACGGGGCGCGCAATGATCTGGCCCGAGATCGGCGCGGCAATGCCGAGCCGGTTGAGCCCGCCGCCGCCGACACCCGCCGCCGAAACCATGCTCTGCGCCTGCGTCAGGGCGATCCGCGCCTCCGTCGCCGCTGTGCGGGCGGCGATCAGATCCTGTTCAGGGGAGACTCTCTGCGCGAACAGCCGCTGTTCGCGCGCGAGGTTCGAATTAGCGAGCTGAAGCCGCGCCCGCGCCGCCTCGACCTCGCCCTTGATCTGCGCCGCCTCGCGGCTTTCGATGACCGCAATGGTCTGGCCGCGTCCGACCGATTGGCCGAGGTTACGGGTGAGCGCGACCACGCGTCCCGCAATTGCGGCCGAGACGACCTGCGTTCCCTGTGGGTCGCCCTCGATGATCGCGGGCAGCTCGATCGTCCCGGCCCCGCCGATGATCGGCCGTCCGACCTGGACGCCCGCTGTGGCGATCTGGTCGGCACCCAATGTGACGACGCCTTCACCGGCATGACCGCCTTCAGCACCGCCCTTTTCCGTGCCCGCTGCCGTCTCATTGGCAGCTGCGCCTTCGGCAGTTGCCTCGTTTCCGCCATCCTTGCCGCCGCAGGCAGCCAAGAGCAGGGCGAGCGACGCCGCGCCCGCGAGATAAAAGCTCTTCATCACTGATTCCCCCCATTGGGCGCACGAGCGGTCAGTCGCTCCACTTGCGCGCGGGCATTCTGGTAATTGGCAAGCGCGTCGATCGCGGCGACCCGCGTTTCGGCGAGCGTGCGTTCAGCATCGAGCAATTCGAGCTGGCCGAACTTGCCCTCGCGATAGCCGATCCGCGCGATGCGGGCGGCCTCCTGTGCAGCCGCCAGCGCCGGCCCCGACGCCGCACGAGCCGTCGTTGCGGCATTGGCCGCCTGCGCCTGCGCGTCCGTGATCGCCTGTTCGATGTCGAGCGCGGTCACGCGGCGCTGCGCATCCGCCTGGGTCCGCTGCGCGGTCGCCTGCGCAATCGCGGCGCGACCATTGTTGAACACCGGGATCGGGATCGACACGCTGAACACCGCCGCCATGTCGTTGGTCGCTTCCAGGCGGCGGATCGACGGCCCGACGTTCAGGTCAGGCACGCGATTGGCGCGCGCGAGCCGCACGCCGGCTTCGGCAATGGAGAAATCCGCGTTGGCTGCCGCCAGCGCGAGTGTGCCGGTCGTGTTGACCGGTGCCAACGGCCCATAGACGTTCACACCGGGAAGGCGATCGAGCAGCGTGTCATCGAGCAGGCCGTCGATCGGCCGTCCGATCCGACGCGCCAGATTGGCGCGGGCCGCCTCGGCCAAGCGAAGCTGCCGCTCCACATTGGCGTCGGCATTGATACGCGCGACATCCGCGCGCTGTTGCTCGAGTGGCGATGCCCGCCCTGCCTGCACGCGAACGCTCGCGGCCCGCAGCGCATCGCTGGCGATCCGGGCCTGATCGCGGGCTGTCATTACCCGGCGATCGGCCGCGACCGCTTCGACATAGAGCTGCGTTACCTGAAGCCGGACATCCGCCGCGATGATCGCGGCCTGGATCTCGGCCCGGGACAATTGCGCATTGGCGACCGCGACGCGGGCGCCGCGCTTGCCGCCTAGCTCGATCGGGATCGCAAAGCCGACCGTGGTTTCCGCGCTGCGGACCCCCCGATACGGCCCGGAGCCGATGACATTCTCGACTTGGCCTTGAACCACCGGATTGGGCCGCAAGCCGGCGACTGTGCGACCTGCACGGGCCGCGTCGATTCCAGCTGTCGCCGCTTCCGCAGCAGGGGCCGAACCGCCCGCTGCACTGACCGCTTGGTCAAGCGTGTAGACCGGCGCATCCTGCGCAACAGGCGCGGACGGTCCGACCTGCGCCTGCGCCATCGTGGCGCAAGACGCTGCGGCCAGCATGGCCGCGAGGATACGATTCATGAAAATAGGACTCCTGACGATGATCGACAGGGGCGCGCCAACGCACGCCCAAATCGGACGTCAGGCTTGGGGGGGCCTCAAATGGACCATGCCGGTGCGGCCGTCGAGCGACGCAGAGGCGGAGATTGTCGGCTTGGGCACTGTGAGGACGGGGGTATATTCCATCGTCGTGCGCGCAGGCGCGCCGACGTCGTGTCCGTGACAATAATTGTGATGATGCGGGACATTCTTGTCCGAGTCCGATGGCACCTGATCGATGTCACCGGCGGTATGGACCGTGAACTCAACGCCCGCGATGCTTCCCCCCGCCAGATCGGCGGCATGGGCCATGCCGGAGAAGCTGGTCAGGACCAGCATCAGGCATGTCAGGAAAGGCAAAAAGGCTCGCACTAGCTTGCCTCTATCACGGAAGGGTTTTCATGTCATTGCACTAATTCGAACCAAGGGTCACTGAGCCGGAACCCGAGCGGGATCGGTCGCGCCCGTTCCAGGCGAACCCGACCGCAATGGCGACCGCCATCAGGAGTTGCGCCAGCACCGATTGCCAAGTGGGAAACACGCCGAGCATCGACAGCCGTGGCACGTCCGCGAGCGGTGCGATGTTGATAAGGCCGGCTTCCTGGAGCGCGGCGACGCCTTTACCCGCCAGCACGACGGTCAGGACCGCCATGAGCCAGGAGCTATAGCGGAAGAACTGCGCGATCGGCAGCTTGCGACTGTAGCGAAGCATGGCCCAAGCGATCAGGCTGAGCAGTCCAATCGCCGACCCGGCCCCCGCGAGAAGCATCCCGTTGTCACCTTGCGCCGAAAGCGCGGCATAGAACAGGATCGTCTCGAAGACCTCGCGATAAACTACGACGAACGCCAGCCCGAACAGGAACCAGCCCGACCCGCCCGAGAGCGCCCGCGACATCTTCTCGCGAATATAGCGCTGCCACTGATCGGCCTGCGCCTTGCCGTGCATCCAAATCCCGACCGAGAGCAGCACGACCGCGGCGAACAGCGAGCCAAACCCTTCCGTCAGCTCCCGGCTCGCACCGCTGATCCCGATCGCATAGGTGGCGACCGCCCAGGTGATCCCGCCCGCGATGATCGCGCTGACCCAGCCGCCATGCACGTACCGCAGCGCCTCGCCGCGCTCGGCTTTACGCAGGAACGCGATCATGGCGACGACGATGAGCAGGGCTTCGAGCCCTTCACGCAGCAGGATCGTGAACGCGCCCAGGAACGTGGACGCCTCGGTGGCGGCATCGGGCGCGAGCGCCGCTTCTGCATCATCGAAAAAGCCGCCCAGCACCGTGACCTTCTCCGCGAGATCATCGGGCGATGCGCCCCGGTCGATCGCGGCGCGGAACTCCCCCATGGCGCCCTCGATTCGGCCCATCAGCGTCGCGTCGCGCGCGGTGAGCGTTGGTTCGATCGGCTCGAACCCATCGAGATAGGCTGACAGCGCCAGCTCTTTTGCCATCCGCGCATCGCCACGCCGGGCAGCGGCCACGCTTTCGGCGAGTTTGGCGCGGGCGACCGCGAGCGAGCCGGGAGCCTGTTGCATCACCTGTTCAGGGTGGCGACGCAGGAACGCGAGCACGGCGTCAGCCTTGGCGTCGCCGATCGCCGCGCCGAGCGCGGCCGGGGTGAGTGCGACCAGGGTTTTCAGGTCCGGGATGCGACGGCGAAGGGTCGGATCGGATTTCCACAGCCGCTCGCCTTCGCGCGCCTGCGCGTCCGTGAAGGCGAAGCTCCCGGCTCGGAATGCTACCGCCCAGCGCTGATCGTTCGGCAGATCGGCGAAGCTCTGCATCGCCGTCCCGTCGATGCCCTGCGTCACCACCTGATAGAGCGCGAAGACGCTGCGCTGGCGCGCACGTTCGGCATCGGTAAAGGCGATCGGGGGTGTCGCGAGCTTGGCGGCGTCGGGGCCACGGCCGTTGCCCGTCATGCCGTGACAGGACGCGCAGGATTGTTGGAACAGGGCATGGCCGGAGACGAGGTTCGGAGCCTTATCGGGCGCGAGCGGCACCGGGTAGGCGCGCAGCAGATCGGCCGCGAGCCCGTGCGCCAGTGTTGCCACCTGTTCAGTCGATCCCTTTTCCGCGATTACCGCTTGGAGGTTGGCGGCCCGCTGAATGAGGGCTTGGCGCTCCGGCTTCGCCGGCAGGCCTTGAAGCCGTGTCGAGACCGACGCGGCAAACTCATTCATTTCGGCGTATTCCGACGCGCTCTTGATCCGACCGTTCGCGACCGCGCCTCCATAATCGACGGCCATATAGTCGAGCAGCCGCCATGCGGTTTGCACGTCGCCGGGTTCGGCGAATGCCGCAGCAGGGATCAGCAGCGCAGCGAGCGCGGCGAGCAGCCGCAGCGAGAGCATTGCCCGGATCAAGGTGAGCAGACGCACTACCGCTCTCCCAGTTCGCGCCGAGCGCCAGTGACGATTTCATAAGCGGAGTGGAGGAACAGGAGGGCGATGAGGCCGGCGACGGCGAGGTCCGGCCAGGCGCTTCCTGTCCACGCCACCAGACCGGCCGCGGCGATCACCGCGACATTGGCGAGCGCGTCGTTGCGGCTGAACAGCCAGATCGCGCGAACATTGGCGTCCCCTTCCCGGAAACGCGCAAGCACCAAGGCGGACACGACATTGATCGCGAGCGCGACAACGCCGATTGTGCCCATCAGTTCGGCATCCGGCGCGGTTGCGTTCAGGGCGCGCCAAATCGCGAAACCGATTACGCCCACGCCAAGCGCACCGAGAAACAACCCCTGCGTCAGCGCGACCTTTGCCCTCGCCCGTGCGGACCAGGCAAGCGCGAGAAGACCGATAAGGCTGATCGACCCGTCCCCGAGAAAATCGAGGGAATCCGCTTTCAGCGCTTGGCTATCGGCGATGAACCCGCCGAACAGCTCGGCGACTCCGAAGCCGAGGTTGAGCACCACGACGGTCAGCAGCGCACGGCGATAGGCCGGATCGGTTTGCGCGCGCGCGGGCTCCCCGTGGCACCCGCAGCTTTCGGTAGAAGCATTCATGCGGCCTTCCTTACCACCTCCAGTCGCTGTAGAAGCAAGCGAAATGTGCGACACGTTCGCATTAGCAAGGATGGCATGATGAAGCCGGTGATGATTGGGCAGCTCGCCAGCGAGACGTCGACAAAAGTGACGACGATCCGGTTTTATGAGTCGATCGGGTTGCTGCGCTCCGCCCCGCGCACGGCGTCGGGCCGTAGAACCTATGATGCCAGCGACATCGAGCGTTTGCACTTCATCCGCAACGGTCGCCGGCTCGGCTTTTCGGTCGACGAAATACGATCGTTGATGGGGCTGGCGCAGAACCCGGACCAGGATTGTGGTGCCGCCTCAGCTATCGCTGCTCAGCACCTCAAGGATGTTGAGGAGAGGCTGGCGCAACTCGCGGTGTTGCGGGATGAGTTGGCAATGCTCAGCCAGAGCTGCACCAAGGCGCGCATGGCCGATTGTCGGATCATGAAGGCGATCGGCAAAGGCCACCCTCAAGCCGATCAGTAATAGTCGGCTAGCCTGAGGTCGCGCACATCACCCGAGGCTATCGTCAGCTTTACGAGGGTGCCAGCAGGCCGGGAGCGCACTTGCCAGAGCTCCCCACGCGTATAGTTCGCATCGATCGAATGGCCGTTCACCGCCACGATCCGGTCGCCAACCGCCCAGCCAGCCTTTTCCGCGGGACTGTTCGCCGCCACATGAACGACGGTGAGCGCCGTTGGTGAGGCTGCGAGGCCAAGGCCGCTACGGTCCTTCAGCATCGGCAGGCGACGACGAGGACCGAGTGGCCGGAGCCACACGAATCCGGCGGTCACGTCGAACACCACGTCGAATTGAGCGATCAGCGGTAGGCCGACATTGCCAACCGTGCTGGTGGAGAGCCAAGCTCTCATCCCGAGTGTGGGGACGTTCGAGACGCCAAGCCCTTCAATGTTGATGTTCTGGGTTGTGAAAGCATCGTTGACCCGCACGCCATCGACGCCGCCGATCGCCGCGGTCGAGACGAGCTTCCCGTTCAACAGCCCTTGATCGCGGGCATAGGCCGACGAGAGCATCAGCGCGGCCGAGCTGCCAAGATCGATCATCAAGGGCACGGGAGACAGGCCCTCGACGGAGGCCCGGATGAACAGCTCCTGCTTGGCACCGCGTCCGAGCGCGACAGCGCGCCAGTCGGGGCCGGCGAGAAACGTGCCTGACTTGACGACCGCCATACGCCTGTTCGCGAAATCGAGCGCGATGCAGCTGCCCGTGAACATATCGGCACCGAGGAGAACGTCGATCGGTCGTCCGAAGGCCGCCGACACTGAACTCAGATCACCAACAACGGCAAAGGGTAAGCGACGGGTTTCGCGGGCGAGCTGTACGTCGATGTCGCGGACCAGCAGCACCGGGGCCTTGGCGCTCAGCCCGCTAATCATGCGCCGCTCACCATTGTTCAAGCCGAGCTTCGTCGCGAGCGCCGTGCTCATGATCGACGCGCCGCTGCCACTGTCGAGCACCGCCCGCGCCGGCACTCCGCGCACTTGTGCCGAAACAAGGAGGGTATCACCCGTGCCGACTTCCAGCGGCTCCCATTCGAGGTGAGCCGCGCCGAAGTTCCACGAGGCCGCAGACCGGGAAGTCTGTCGCGCGAGCGTTGGAGAACCGAGCACCAAGCCGGTTCCACAGGCCACCAGCCGCGCCACTAATGAGCGTCGAGACATACCGATTGCTTCAACACGGGCCGTCAAAAAGCCACCTCCAGCCCCCCGTCCGCAGGAGAGCAAATTGCGGTTACATGCTCTAGCAACTGGAGGAGCAAGGGTTTTTGAAGCGCCCGAAATGCTATCCTGTTCAAATGCCCTCTCGAAAATGAGCAGTTGAGGCAGGTCAGGAACCGGTCGAATAAGACCGAAGTAGGCAATTTCGCTTGCGCGACCTTGGCGAGCAGGACCCCAGTTCACGAAGAAACGTGAAGCTATCGCCTCACCCGCAGCAGCCCGCCACAGTCCCGTTTGCTTTCGCTTCCTGGATCGGAGGGCATGGGACATCGCCAAATGAGCAGAACACGCAGCAGTCGCCAGCCAGGGGCCGCAGCACCACCGCGCAATGCCGGCAATCATAGAAGAATTGGCAGGCGTTGGTGGGCATCCTTTCGGTGGCCACCCCGCCGCATTTGGGACAGGTCAGGGTTGAGGTGAGCTGCATCAGGAAAGCGCGTTCATCAGCGGCGCTTCTAGGAGGTCCCAGGCGAACGCGATAAGCGTCAGAACCGTTCCGATCGCGAGCAGGATAGGTGTCGCGCGCGAGGGCAGCGGCATTGTGCAGGACCGGTCCCCAGCACAGGACCTCCGCCGCTGCGCGTAGGCCCACCACCCAGCAGCCAAGCCGATGAGGGAGGTCGCCGTTAGCGGCCACCGTAGTGGTATCAGCGCGGCGAAGTTGCTGGACAGGCCCGCCCCCAGGCCGAGCGCCGCGAGTGCGAGGGGCAGGACGCAGCATGACGCCGCAGCTAGAACAGCGGCTAAGCTCGCAAGCGCGCCGAGGGCGGATAGCCCCGTGTCGGCGCGACGTCGTGACGTTGGTGCGCCTAGGGGTTCACGCGGGATGGTCTCTTGGTTCATCTATCGCCTCTAGCGGGTTAGCCCGTTATGCATCCTGTAGTGACTACAGGAGCAAGCAATATATGCGCGTTGAGGAAAGCATCACGATCGGCGAGCTGTCTCGCCGGACTGGCGTGAATATCGAGACGATCCGGTACTTCGAGCGCGTTGGTGTTCTCGCAACGCCACCCCGCACAAGCGGCGGGCGGCGGGTATATGGGACCGGTCACGTCCGCGCACTTGGGTTCGTCCGTCGCGCGCGCGAACTCGGCTTCTCCCCGGCCGAGGTGCGCGCGATCCTGTCTCTTGGCGGTTCTGCGCAGGCGTCATGCAGTGAGGTCCGCGAGATCGCGGCTCACCATCTAGAGCGTGTGCGCGCTAAGATGGAGGATCTGGCGCAACTAGAAAGCCTGCTGGCTGCGACCATCGACCGTTGCGAAGGCGACGGGGCGGCGAGGTGCGCCGTGATCGACTTGCTGAACCAACATTCGACTGCGTAGATGTCGCATCGCACCCCGTACTCGCGCAAACGGTCGATAACGGAGCCGATCACCATCACCACGGCACGCGGCCCTAGCCACCTATGTGGACGTTGCGCATCACGAAGCCGCTTTTCGGAAGCGCTGGCAGCCTGGCGAAATCGATGCTCAGGTCTTGGTCCGGTACGTCATAGCGCATCGCGTTGACGAGGAGGTGTGCCGCCACCTTCATGATCGCGAGGACGATCCATTCGCCGGGACAGCGATGGCCGAGATAGTGATCGCCGCCGCCCTGCGGAATGAAGTTGAAGGAGTCTTCGTCCCAAGCCCTGAAACGCTCAGGGCGAAACTCCTGGGGGTCGGCCCAGGTCGCTGCGTCGTGATTGCTCCCATAAAGGTCTAGCACCACTTGACGCCCTTCCGGAAAGGCCATCCCCTCCCACTCGAAATCTTGGCTCGCGCGCGCCACCACAGCGGGAAAGAAGGGATAGAATCGGCGGACCTCTTGGACGAAGAGCTCGGCATAGTCCGGCTGCTGAACCAAGGCCGCCCTGATCCCTGAACAGGTTTGCAGCGCGTGGGCGACGAAGGTGATGTACACTGCGATCGCGACGGTCGGGCGAAGGACATTTACCAGTTCGACCGCTGCGACGTGCGGCGAAAGAAGATCGTCGTGCCGGTCGCGATGCCAGGCTATCGCGTAAGCCGCGGTCCCCGAGCCCGAGCCGATGCTCCCGGCCCGAATGCCTTCAATGATCCGCTTCGCCCATGCGTCGACGCGACGACGGGCCAGCCGTGACCAAAGATGCCTTGGGCTCGCCGAGCCGGCGGCGTCGAACAGCGCCCGCAGCTCGCCCGCGCGGTTGCCGGCTTCATCGTCCGGAAGAGGAACTCCCGCCCAAGCGCATACCGCTCGCGTCAGCGGCTCATGCAACTCGTCATAGAAGACGATCTCTCCTTTGCGCGTCCAGCCCGGCACCGCCCTGCGCCACTCGGCCTCGAACAATTGCGCCAGCGCCCGCACGCGCTCTGGTGTCATCAGGCCCATGAACATCTGCTTGCGGTGCCGATGGGTCTCGCCGTCCAGACCCTGAACGCCGCCTTGGCCCAGCAGTGTCTTCTGAATAGCGACCGGCATGGCACCTTCGCGCTCGAAGCGGGTCGTATCGTAGAAGATTTCGGCGGCCTTGGCCCCCTTAAGGCAGTTGGTCTTTTTCAGCAGGAAACGGGATTCAAAAGCGTTTGCGCCTAGGCGCTGGCACTGCCTGGAGATGAACCGATAGGGATCGGCGAGGAGAGAAAGGGTTTCGTCCGGGCCTTTCGTGTGTGGTGTCTTAGGCATGACCGGTCCGGTGATTGTTGGGTCTCCTTTGATTAACTCGGAGGAATATCACGGGTTGCAGGCTCACGACAGGTGACGAACGAGGACGATCAGGGCGGAGCAGGCGCGGCCGAGGCGTTCGAGGCCATGCGCGGCGAGCTGGCGCTGCGCCGTGGAGGGCTTGGCGGCCGAGCGCGGCGATCGACATACCCGACCATACCGAGACGCTTGGCGTGCTCCAGCAGAACGTGAACACGGCAGGCGAGAACGTCGCGCGCATCGGCCAATTCCTGAAAGCGGCCCCGGCGCTGGCGATGACGCCGGAGCAGATGGCGCAGCGCATCGCCGCGGCGGGCAGCGCCGCCCGGCGCGAGGATCAGGCGGCGCTCGCCAAGGCGGGCGAGGACAAGGCCCGCATCATGGCCGATCTTCGCGCCATCGCCGGGTCCGCATGGACACGCGCCGACCAGAAGAATCGGCAGCTATGGTTTGCCCTGGGTGGGGTGGCGGCCGGCATCCTCGCATGGGCGATCGTGCCGGGCCTGGTCGCGCGCGAGATCGCACCGGCGAGCTGGCAATGGCCCGAGCGCATGGCGGCGCGGACGCTCGACTTGCCCCGCTGGGAAGCCGGGCAGCGTATGATCCAGAGCGCCAGTCCCACCGCGTTCCGCGCCATCGTCGGGGCCGACAGGATCGTGACGGCCAACCGCGCGGCGATCGAGGGGTGCGGCAAAGCCGCAGCGCGAAACGCGTGAAACGGTGCGACGCACGATCACGCTCAAGTGGAGTAAAAGTTAGCCGCGCAAGTTATTCAGCCAAGCGTTCGATGATCGGACAATCAGGCCGATCATCGCCATGACAGGCTTGGGCGAGCCCGGTAAGCGAGCGGCGCATGGCGTCCAAGACGCGGACCTTGCGGCCCAGTTCGGCAGCGCGGGCTTCCGCCAGCGTCTTCACTTCCGCGCTCGACCGATCGCGATCCGACCACAGCCCCAGCAGCGTGCGGATTTCCTCGATCGGGAACCCCAGGTCGCGCGCGTTGGCGATAAATCGCAGCCGATGAACGTCAGCGTCGGCGTAGTCCCGGTAGTTCCCGCGCCGTGGCGGCGCGGGCACCAAACCAATCTTTTCATAGTGGCGGATCATGCGTTGGGAGACGCCGCTGGCGTCCGACGCCGCTCCGATGTTCACAGCTTTACCGCGTTGAGCCGCAGTGCGTTCAGGACCACGGTGAAGGACGAGAGCGCCATCGCTGCACCGGCCAGCATCGGCGACAGCAGGATACCGGCAACCGGGTAAAGCACGCCGGCCGCAACCGGCACGCCGATTCCGTTGAACAAGAACGAGAAGAACAGGTTTTGGCGGATATTTCGCATCGTCGCGCGAGCGAGCTTGCGGGCGCGCACGATCGCCGAGAGATCGCCGCGCGTGAGCGTCATGCCGGCGCTTTCGATCGCCACGTCTGTTCCCGTTCCCATCGCCAAGCCGACATCCGCGGCGGCGAGCGCCGGGGCGTCGTTGATCCCATCGCCCGCCATTGCGACCCTTGCGCCGCTCGCTTTCAGCTCGCCGATGATACGCGCCTTGTCTTCCGGCAGCAGATCGGCGAGCACGTCATCAAGACCGCCCACGGCGCGCGCGACAGCATCGGCCGTCCCACGATTGTCGCCGGTGAGCATGACGACCCGCAGGCCCTCCTTGCGAAGCGCGGCAATAGCGTCGCGCGCCGATGCGCGCACCGGATCGGCGACTGCGAGCAGACCGGCGAGCGCCCCGTCGATCGCGACGAGGATGATGCCCGCGCCTTCGCCACGGTGACGATCGGCCGCGGCGTCGACCGGCTTGAGATCAGCGCCGATCCGGCTCATTTGCACCGCATTGCCAATCACGACCGAGCGGCCGCCCACCGTGGCGCTGACACCCAGCCCGGTTTGCGAGGCAAAGTCCGCGACTGTGCCGAGCTGCAATCCTCGTTCTTTGGCGGCAACGACGATTGCGTGCGCGAGCGGATGTTCGGATTGGCCTTCGACGGCCGCGGCAAGCGCGAGCATGTCGTTCTCTCCGACCGCGCTGACCGTCTCGACCGCGATCAGCTTGGGCTTGCCTTCCGTGAGCGTACCCGTCTTGTCGATGACAAGGGTATCGACCTTTTCCAGCCCCTGTAAGGCTTCCGCGTTCTTCACCAGCACGCCGGCCTGAGCGCCGCGTCCCGTGCCGACCATGATCGACATGGGCGTGACGAGCCCGAGCGCGCACGGGCAGGCGATCACCAGCACTGCGATGGCGTTAAGCAGGGCATGGCCCATGCGCGGCTCAGGGCCGACCAGCGACCAAGTGATGAAGGTCGCAATCGAGATCAGCACGACGAGCGGCACGAACCATCCTGAAACCCGATCGGCGACCGCCTGTATCGGGGCGCGGCTTCGCTGCGCTTCCGCGACCATGCGGACGATACGCGCGAGCATCGTGTCCGAACCAACCGCGCGGGCTTCCATCACCAGGCTGCCCGTCCCGTTGACGGTGCCCCCGGTAACGATCGCCTCGACTTCCTTGAGGACCGGCGCGGGTTCGCCGGTGAGCATGGCTTCGTCGACCGACGAACGACCCTCGACCACGACGCCATCGACCGGGATGGCTTCACCGGGGCGGACCCGCAGCCGGTCACCGGTTGCCACGTCGGCAAGCCCGACTTCTTCTTCAGAACCGTCAGGCTGCAAGCGTCGCGCCGTCTTGGGGGCGAGATCCATGAGAGCGCGGATCGCGCGCCCTGTCGCCGCCCTAGCGCGCAGTTCGAGCACTTGCCCGAGCAGCACCAGTGTCACCACGACGCCAGCCGCCTCGTAATAGACGGGAACCATGCTCCCATGCGTGCGGAAGGTCGCTGGGAAGATGCCCGGCGCGAGCGTCGCGACCACGCTATAGAGGAAGGCGGCACCTACGCCGATCGCGATCAGTGTGAACATATTGAGATGGCGGGTACGAAGCGATGTCCACCCCCGCTCGAAAAACGGCCAGCCCGCCCACAGCACGATCGGCGCGGTGAGTGCGAGCTGGACCCAAGGCGAGGCCGCAGGGCTAACCACATGCAGGCCTAACATTTCCGCGAACATCGAGACGACGAGCAGCGGGATCGTGAGCGCGCCCGCCACCCACAGTCGGCGCGTGAAGTCGACCAGCTCAGGGTTGGGAGTATCGTCGAGCGACGGTTCTTCGGGTTCGAGCGCCATGCCGCAGATTGGGCAAGTTCCCGGCCCTTCCTGGCGAATTTGCGGGTGCATCGGGCACGTCCACATCGCCCCCGGCGTCGCCATCGGCTCCGGTTTCGGCTTATCGCTCAGATAGGCGTCAGGATTGGCGACAAACTTGCTCCGGCACCCTGCGCTACAGAAATGATAGGCATGACCAGCGTGCTCGGCATGGTGTGTCGTTTTTGCGGGATCGACCGTCATGCCGCACACCGCGTCGATCACTGCTGCTGCGGCATCGTTGTCCTTACTGCCCGAGCAGCAGCCGCCCGCTTCGGTGTGATGATGTTCGTGCTCGATCTTTGCGGGAGCGGCCGAGCCGCCCCCGCAACAGGATGAGGGCGTGGAGACCGATTCAGGCGCAGGCTTCGAACAGCCGCAACCCCCGGCTTGGGAATGGGAATGAGGGTCGTTCATGGCAAGACTCCTTCGACCCGAGAGCATGTAGGGTATGACACCGTGTTAGGGTCAAGGCCCTGTCGGCACCGCTGGCGTGTATGTTGAATCTACGCGCGGGAGCGGCGTTGCCCTCATATTGCGGGGGCCAGCTCTACACCCTCGACGCCATAAGGGCCGCAGCTTAGGTCTATTACTAGCTCGCCAAACGCGGGCCGGGGGCAATCGGGGACATATGGCAGCGCAGATCGACAGTCTTTCTACTGGCACCGACCATGACGGCCTGGTGCGCCGCTTAATTGCCCGCTGGCGTGACGATCAGGGCGCGACCTATCGGAGCTGGTTTCTTTGGGACGAGCGGTTGAAGAACTTCCGATCAATCCGGCGCGGCATCACCCAGGTTGTCGGCGAGATCGAGCGCGGCACGTTCGGCGTCGCCTACCGCGGATCGTCGCTCGAAACCGTCGTCCATTCCGTCGCCGAGCAGCGGCAAATCTTCAAGGGCGCGGACCATGCGTTCCTCTGGAAGCCGAAGCTCCGCATCCCCGACATTTACGAGAGCCCCGACAATCAGCGCGCGTTCGGCCGCTTGCTCGACGCCTGTTCCTGTTGCGACACGGCCGAGGAGATCATCAGCCATATCCACGCGATCGACCGTTTGAAGATCAAGGGGCTGGGTCCGGCGGTCGCCAACCTCCTCTACTTCCTTCACCCGACGCTGGTGCCGCCCTTCAACACCGCAATCGTTAAGGGCTACAACGCGCTGACGGGGGCGAATGTGAAGCTCGGGAGCTGGGAGCATTTTCTGGCGATGCGGACCGGCATCCTCGATCTCAACGACCGCTTCCGCGAGCTGCTATCGAATGATTTAGGCGCGATCGGCGGTCTGTTGTTCGACATCGGCTCCGATCGCTATCCGGCTCCGCCCCTCGACGTGAGCGGCGCGACGCTGGCGAGCTGGGGGCAGCGGCTTGAGGCGGCGCGTGAGGAAGCGCGCACGCTCAGCAAGGCCGCTCAGCGCGAGGGCGAGAACGAGCGCACCCATACCGAAATCCAGGCATGGCTTCGCGATCTAGGGTTGGCGCTCGGCTATGACGTATGGATCGCCGCGAACGACCGCAGCCGCGCCTTCGACGGATCACCCTTGGGCGCAGGATGCCTTGAGCGCCTGCCCGACACGATCGCGACGTCGAAGGGCGCTGACTCGATCCGGCTGATCGACGTGCTGTGGCTTGAGAAGGCCGGCGATCATGTCGCCGCGGCGTTCGAGGTGGAGCATTCGACCTCGATCTATTCGGGCATCGTCAGGATGCTCGACCTGGCCTTGAGCGGTGGCGACCTTCACGCGACCGCGGGGCTGTTCCTTGTCGCGCCCGACGCGCGCGAGACGGACGTTCGCGCGCAGTTGCAGCGGCCCGCGTTCAGCCGCGTAGCCGACCTCGACATATCCTACCTGCCCTATGGCGAGCTGGAGAAGAACCGGGAGGCCATCGCGCGGTTCGGATCGGGACTGAAAGCGATCAAGGCCGTTTCCAGCAAGCTCGCCTAGCCCGCTCCGCGCAAGGGATGATCCGGAGAGCCGCGTATCCTCTAGCATGTAGAGGAGTGCTGCCGTGACGATGCCATCCCCGGCCCCCTGGCTCGACGCCGTGCTGATCGGATGGTTCGTGCTGACCGCCCTTTCGGTCGCTTACGTCGCGTGGGATGCCTTCACCCGCAACCCCGAGCTGCGCGTGATGAAATGGGGGTGGCTGTTGGTCACGCTCTATGGTGGCCCGATCATGGCCGCGGCCTATGTCCTGTCCTGCCAGGAGCCGGCGAACGAGCGGCACGAGGATTTCGTTCGACCGCTCTGGAAGCAGGCGTTCGGCTCGGCCATCCATTGCATGGCGGGCGATGCAACCGGCGTCATCGCCGCAGCCGCGATCACCACGGCGCTCGGCCTGCCGATGTGGCAGGACGTGATCGCGGAATATGTGTTCGGCTTCGCGTTCGGACTGCTGATTTTCCAGGCGCTTTTCATGCGCGACATGGCGGGCGGTTCCTATTGGGGCGCGCTTCGCATGTCGTTCATCCCCGAATGGCTGTCGATGAATGCCGTCATGGCCGGCATGATCCCGACGATGGTGGTGTTGATGAGCCGCGACATGGCCGCGATGCACGCCAGCTCGCTCCGCTTTTGGGGCGTCATGTCGCTGGCGACACTCGTCGGGTTCGCAGTCGCCTATCCGATCAACCTTTGGCTGGTTGGCGTGCGCTTGAAGCACGGCATGGGCACGGTGCGCGCGCTGGGGCATGGCGGACACGAAGTCGGCGCGGACCGGCAATCGGCCACGCCGATGCCGGACATGGGACACGACGCAATGGCAGGGATGAGCGGCATGGCGGCCGGCGCGCGCGTGACCGGACCTCAGATCGCCGCGATGACAGTGTTGACGCTCATCATGCTTGGCGCGGGCATCATCGTTGCGACGCTGTTCGGTCGGTGGGCCATGTAACTTGCCGCGAACGACGGAGATCGCGGCAAGGGGTGATCGCGCGGCGCGCGTATCTAGGAACAGGCGGGGGCTCATACGGAGATAATGCGATGCACCAGATCGACCCCGGCATGAAGGCGTGCATGGACGCCTGCCACGAATGCCATGTGACCTGTCTTCACATGGCGATGAACCATTGCCTCGAAATGGGCGGCCAGCACGCCGCGCCCGAGCATATGAAGATCATGGCCGACTGCGCGCAAATTTGCGCGGTTGCGATCGACTTCATGGCGCGCAAGTCCGCCCACCATCAGCATATCTGCCGCGAGTGTGCCGAGATCTGCCGGGCTTGCGCAGCGAGCTGCGAGGCCCTGGGCGGCATGGAGGATTGCGTGGCAGCGTGCCGGAAGTGCGCCGATTCCTGCGATCGGATGGCGGCATAGCGGGGCTTGCGCGGGCGGTCGCCCGCCCGCGCAGCTATCTGCATATCAACGGCCCATGCTCGCGATCACAGCGAACAGCTCGGCCGTGAACTTGGTCAGGAGCTCGGTCGCTGCGCTCCCGAAAATCACCAAACATACGCCTAGCGCGATCAGCTTAGGCACGAAGCTCAGCGTCTGTTCGCTAATCGACGTCGCCGCCTGGATGATGCTGATTATCAGCCCGACGATCATCATCGGCACGAGCAGCACCACGCAGATCAGGCCGGCCACGGCCAGCATCCTCCCCGTCTCGTCGAGCAGGATCGACTGATCCATCAGGCGCGGCCCCGTGAACGGCCGGGGACCGCGAGGGCTCCCCGGCCGCGCATCACATCGCCGATGCAGGCGGCGCGAGCGTCCCGAGCCAGGCGATCAGCCCGAGAACCGCGATGACACAGGCGGTTTCGATCGCCAGACTTGTCCGCAGCGCGCCGAGGGCGCCCTTGTGATCGTCCGCTGCGATCGACCGCTCGAATGCCGGCGTGAGCCGGAAGCGGTTGAGCGAGGCGAGCCCTAGCATGGCGACGAACAGCGCCAGCTTTGCGATCAGGAGCTGACCATAGAGCGTCGCAGGAAGCGTGGCGAGGTTGCCGATCCCGACCAGCATCCAGCCGTTGACCAGGCCGGTGACGAGGATCGTGCCGACCACAACCGTCCCGATCGCGCCGAACCCGTGCAGCGCGCGGTGCGTCAGCCCCAGATGCGCCGCGTCTACGCGCGCCGCGGGTCGGGAGACGAGCAGGAGCAGCCCCAGTAGTGCGCCAACCCAAGCGCCCGAGGCGATCAGATGGAGAATGTCGACGATGAGGTGGACCCAGCCCATCACGGCTTCGTCCATCGCGCCGTGTCCGGTCCACGCCAGCGTTGCGAGTGCCACGGCCGAGCAGAGCGCGACGATGCTCAGCCAGATGCCGCGCCCGCCCGCGACCAGCGCTGCCAGCGCCGCGAGGGCCACCATGACCATTCGCAGCTTCCATGCTGCTCCGATCGCAGAGCCGGTGAGCAGCGCGCCGACTGCTTCACGGTCGATCGGCCAGGCCGGCGTTCCGGCCATTGAGGAGGCCATCAGCACGACCCAGGCGCCTGAAAACAACAGGCTCAGGCCAGCGCTGGCGATGAACCAGGGACGCAGCGCGAGCGCGTCGCCGCGCTCGCGCGCCCGCAGCCCATAAAGGCTGAATGCGGCAAGGCCGAACAGCGCAGCCAGCGTCACGTAGAGCGCGAAGCGGACGCCGATAAGCGACCAGTCCCCCATCGCCTCACTTCACCGCGAAGACGTAGGTTCCTGCGACCTTGTGGGTGTCGGTCGAGACGACATTCCACGCGACGCTATACCGACCCGATGGGAGCGGCGATTTCGGGGTGATGACGAGGGTCCGGCCATCGGACGAGAGCGCGGAGGCGCTGGCCATCTTCATGGCTGCCATGCCGGGCATCGCTGCCATCGTGAGATCGGCCTTGGAGAAGGCTGGCATCAGCTTCTCGCTGAAATGAAGTTCGATACGAGCGGGCTTCGCGACCGTCGCATTGGCGGCCGGCGATGCCGACACCAGCTTAGGATGGGCGTTCGCCGTTCCGGCGAACATGACGAGAGCGGCAGCAGCAGTCAGAACGGATAGGCGGCGCATAGGGGGCCTTTCGACAGGAGGGTTCCTGTCCTTCATTACGCGCCCCGATCGACCACCCCTCACGGATGGATTTGAGGGATGGGCGCGTCGCTTGCGTAATCCATGCTAGAGGGGTGGAGTGAACGACATGGACCTCGACGCAGTATTGATGAGGCTGGCGCAAGCACCCGTGCCCGCGAGCCTTGATGGCATGGAAGATCGCGTGCTGGCGCGGGTCGCCGCACGTCCAGCGGCGCGCGCCGGCTTAGGCGTTGGGGCAATGACGATCGCTGCGGCGCTCGTCATGGGCATCTTCGGTGCCGGTGTGCCCGCGAAGGAAGCCAGCGCGGCTTCGCTATCGCCCTTGGGGCCGGTGTCGCCGCTCGCGCCCTCCACGCTGCTCGTCGGCGTGCAATGAGCGGCCGCATCCGCCTTCTGCTTGGCATTGTCGCGTGCTTCATCGCCGCGATCATCGGTGTGTTCGTGGGGCGGGCGCTACTTCCGCCACGTGCCCAGCCCGGCTCGGAGCTGCACGACGTGCTGCATCATAAGCTGGCGCTGGACGCCAACCAGGAAGCGCGACTTGAAGTGCTGGAGCAGCGTTTCGCCGTGCAGCGGCGCGCATTCGAGCTGGAATTGCGGGCGAACAATGCCCGGCTCGCTGAAGCGATCGAGGCCGAGCATGGCAACGGGCCGCGCGTCGCCGCAGCGGTCGACCAGAGCCACGCCGTCATGGGCGAGCTCCAGAAAGCGACGCTGGCGCACATCTTCGCCATGCGCCAGCTCTTGCGGCCCAATCAGACCGGCCAGTTCGATCAGGCCGTGGTGAAGGCGCTCACCGACGACGCACGTTGAGGTTCGGCGCGTGAGCCTCGACTGGACCACGCTTACGGACGGCGAGCTGGCGACCCTCAGCATCGCCGGGCGCGAAGCCGCCTTCGCCGAGATCATGCGCCGCCATCGGCAGTCAATCTTCCGCATGGTGCGCGCGTGCGTCGGCGAGGCCGACGAGGCGCTGGACCTTCTGCAGGAGACCTTCGTCGCGGCGCATCAGGCCCTGCCCCGCTACGACGGCGATCGATCGATGCGCGCGTGGCTATCGACGATCGCGATCAACAAGTGCCGCGATTGGGGGCGCAAGCGCACCGTGCGGCGCTTTCTGGCGTTCGCCGCACCGATCGGCCCGGAAGCCGAAGCCATTGCAGACGACCAGGTGGCGATCGACGACGCGACGGGCGACCGACAGGAACTCGACCGCGTGACGCGCGCCATTGCGGGCTTGCCGACCGCATTGAAGGAATCCTTGGTGCTGCGCACGATCGAGGGGTTGAGCCAGGCTGAAACCGCGGCAGTGTTGTCGATCAGCGAAAAGGCGGTAGAAACCCGCCTCTATCGCGCGCGATCGAAGTTGCTGGAGCGATTGGGCGGGCGCTGAGGGATAGCGCCCTGAGCTGCGTATCAAGGCTAGAGGGACACTCCCGTTCGAGAGCCTTGAGGACCGTATGAGCCGCACTATCGATCGCCGCCAGATGCTTCGCGGCGCCGCCCTTGCTGGCGGTGGCATGGCGCTGACCGCCTATATGCCCGCGTGGGCGCAGCCTGTCTCGGGCGGGATCGTCAAACCGCTGCCGACCGTCTCGGGCACTGACATCGCGCTGACGATCGACAGTTTCAGACTTCCCGTCGACGGCAAGTCGACGCCCGCAATCGGCGTCAACGGCACGGTGCCGGCCCCTCTCATTCGCTTGAAGGAGGGGCAAAAGGTCCGCCTCTCCGTCACCAACAATCTCGACGAGGACAGTTCGATCCACTGGCATGGGCTGCTCGTGCCGTTCGCGATGGACGGCGTGCCCGGCATCAGCTTCCCCGGCATCAAGGCGCGCTCGACCTTCATCTACGAGTTCCCGATCATCCAGTCGGGCACCTACTGGTATCACAGCCATTCCGGCGAGCAGGAGCAGGGCGGACTTTACGGGCCGATCGTGATCGACCCGGCCGGTGCCGATCCGATCGCGTTCGACCGCGAGCATGTGATCGTGCTGTCCGACCACAGCCAGATGACCGGCGAGCAGATTTTCCGGAAGCTGAAGCAGATGGGCGGCGCCTATTTCAACTATCAGCGGCCGACCCTCGCGGGCTTGCTCGCGGGTCGGGAAATGCCGCTCAAGGACCGGATCGAGTGGGGAAAGATGCGAATGGACCCCGCCGACATCGCCGACGTCACCGGCTCGACCTATACCTTCCTGGTCAACGGCTACGGGCCGTATGACAACTGGACGGGGCTGTTCAAGCCGGGCGAGCGGGTCCGCTTGCGGATCATCAACGCCGCGGCGCAGACCAACTTCAACGTCCGCATCCCCGACCTGCCGATGACCGTCGTGCAGGCCGATGGGCAGAATGTCCGTCCGGTGAAGATCGACGAGTTCCAGATCGGCGTTGCCGAGACGTTCGACGTGATCGTGACGCCCGAGGACCGGGCCTACAGCTTCGTCTCCGAGGCTATCGATCGCTCCGGCATGGGCCGGGCGACGCTCGCCCCGCGTGAGGGGATGGTCGCCCCGGTCCCGCCGCTTCGTCCGCGCACGCTGCTGACCATGACCGATATGGGCATGGACATGGGGAGCATGGGCGGGATGCAGGGCATGTCCGGCATGAAGGACGAGAGCCCGGTCGCCACGCGCGGGCCGGACCCCACCTTGATGCAGAACGCCTCGCGCAATCTTTGGAAGCTGACGGGCTGGAAGGGGCCGACCGATCACGGGACGGTCGCGGCAGGCGCAGCGATGGCGGGCATGTCCGGCATGTCGGGCATGGACCACAGCCAGATGGGCGGCGCTGTAATGCCCGGGATGGACCATAGCCAAATGGCAGCGGGCGGTGCTGGCATGGCCGGCATGGACCATAGTGCCATGTCGGGCGGATCGGGCCAGGCTGGCGGCATGGCCGGGATGGACCACGGGTCGGGTGGCGGCATGAACATGAACATGCGCGACCCGAAGAATGCGCCGGGCGTGAAGATGGGGCCGGGCGTGCAGACCATCTCCCCGATGCCGAAGGACCGTAGCGGTGAACCGCCCCAGGGTCTGGAGGGCCTGGATCACCGCGTCCTCACCTATCGCGACCTCGTTTCGCTCGCGCCCAACCCCGACGTGCGCGCGCCGTCGCGTCAGTTCGAGATCCATCTGACCGGTAACATGGAGCGCTACATGTGGGGCTTCGACGGGCAGAAGCTGAGCGATCCCGCCGACCCCATCCCGTTCCGCAAAGGCGAGCGGGCGCGGGTGACGTTGGTCAACGATACGATGATGCCGCACCCCATCCATCTCCACGGCCATTTCTTCGAGCTGGTGACGGGGCACGGCAATCATGCGCCGCGCAAGCACACCGTCAACGTGCCGCCTGGAGGCAAGATGACCTTTGATCTGACCGCCGATGCACCCGGCGATTGGGCGTTCCACTGTCACAATCTCTACCACATGACCGCAGGCATGATGCGCGTCGTCACCGTTCGCCCGTTCGCGGGAGAGGCGGCATGAACCGGCTGACCGCGGCGCTCGCCGCCACCACCATGCTCGGCATCGCCGGTCCTGTCGCCGCTCAGTCGATGCAGGGCATGGATCATTCGGCAATGCCGGGCATGACCATGCCGATGCCTGCGAAAAAGAAGCCGGTGGTGAAGCCCACGGCCAAAGGCAAGCCGGCCAAGACTAGGTCAGCTCCTGCGAGGCGACCATCAGCTTCGACGACGAAACGCCGCGCCGCGCCAACGGCCGGCATGAATGGTATGGATCACGGGACCATGCCGGGCATGGATCACTCGTCTATGCCCGGCATGGACCATGCGGCTCCGCAGGGCTCACAGCAGGGCATGGAAGCCATGCCGGGGATGCAGATGCCCGGAAACGGCCAAACGGTCCCTCAGGGCTCCCAGCAGCCGATGCAGGGCATGGACCATTCGGCGATGCCGGGGATGACCATGCCAGCCGACCAGCACAGCGGCCACGACATGCAGGGCATGTCGGGAATGGCCGGAATGCCAGGCATGGCGGCCGATGGGGTGCAGCAGACTGGCACCGCGCTTCCCGCAGGAAACGCCCCCGCCCCGCCCCTGCCGACCGACCATGCGGCCGACAGCGTTTACGGCGCGGACGCGATGGCGATGGGTCGCCATCACCTTCAGCAGCATCACGGCGGTCAAAACTTCAGCCAGGTGCTATTGAACCTCGCTGAGTATCAATTCCGCAACGGTCGTGACGGCTATCGCTGGGATGGCGAGGCGTGGTTCGGGGGTGACATCAACCGCCTCTTCATCAAGTCTGAGGGCGAGGGAGCCTTCCGCGAGGGCATCGAGAGCGCCGAGGTGCAGGCGCTCTATAGCCGGACCATTGGCCCTTATTTCAATCTACAAGCGGGTGTCCGCCAGGATTTGGGGCCGTCCCCGAAACGCACCTATGCGACCGTCGGGCTGGAGGGGCTGGCACCGGGCTTCTTCGAGCTAGAGGGCGCGGTATTCCTGTCCAACAAGGGCGACCTGCTAGGGCGGCTTGAGGGCTATTACGACCAGCGCATCACCCAGCGGCTGATCCTGCAACCGCGCGCCGAGCTCAATTTCGCTGCGCAGGACGTGCCGGAAAACCGGATCGGATCGGGCCTATCCAACGCCGAGCTTGGATTGCGGCTGCGTTATGAGATCCGGCGCGAGTTCGCCCCCTATGTCGGCGTGTCATGGGATCGCCGCTTCGGCGACACCGCCCGCTACGCGCGCGCCGATGGGGATCGCGCAACGTCCAAGAGCATCGTCGCCGGCGTTCGTGTCTGGTTCTGATCGATGGAGGAACAGATGGCTCAAGACGGCAGGCGCTCGATAAGGCAGCACTTCCCGAGCCTGCCGTTCGTAGGCGCCCTGGCGATCGTCCTGGCGCTGGGCGCAGCCGCGTTTATCTACCTTGGCGTGTATAACATCGCGGCCGACGAACCGCACACGCCGGCGGTCTATTCAATGCTCGAACGCCTGCGCGATCGGTCGATTGAGGCACGCGCGCGCGGCATAACACCCCCGGCCGATCTGGCATCGGCGCAGCGCGTGTCAGTCGGCGCGGGCCTTTACGGAGAAATGTGTTCCGGTTGCCATCTCGGCCCCGGCGTCGAGAAATCCGAGATGAGCCAGGGCCTCTATCCACAGGCGCCGGAACTCGCGCGCGCTCAAGATCTCACCCCCGCCCAGCAATTCTGGATCATCAAGCACGGGGTGAAGCTCAGCGCCATGCCGGCATGGGGCAAGACGCATCCCGACCCCCTAATTTGGAATATGGTCGCGTTCGTCCGCAAGCTCCCCGGCATGACGCCCGAACAGTATAAGGCACTGGTCGCGAGCGCCCCGGCCGATCACGACGAGATGATGAAGGACATGCCGGGTATGAAGTGACCCCGGCGACGAGGTTGAGGGAGGAGTGGTTCTGAAAAGCGCGAAACTGAGGCTGCATCTACTCGCGAGCCGCACGCACAAATGGCTCGCGATCATCATCGGCGCGCAGCTCCTGCTATGGTTCGCAAGCGGCGCCCTGATGAGCTTCCTGCCGATCGATCGGGTGCATGGCGATCACCTCGTTGACCGCAAAGCCGCGGCGCCCCTTCCCCGCGGCAGCACGTTCGCCCCACCATCGGCGATCGTAGGCGCAGCAGATGCGCCCATCGAGGCCATCACCTATCGCATGTGGCTTGGCCGCCCGGTCGCCGAGGTCGCGACAGCCAAGGGAACGCGCCTGTTCGACGCCGCGACGGGCCAAGCGCTGCCAGCACCAACGGCTCGTGAGGCCGAGGAGATCGCGCGTTTGGCATGGCGTCGCGGTGCTCGACCAGCGGCGAAGGTAGAGCGGATCGAGCGCGCCAGCCCCGAATATCGCGGCACGCTCCCCGCCTGGCGCGTCGCGTTCGCCGACCTCGATTCCACCCGCGTCTTTGTCGCGGCCGACACCGGTCGGATCTCGGCTGTCCGAACCGGCACTTGGCGGCTCTACGACTTCTTCTGGGGCCTTCACATCATGGATTGGACGAATCACGAGAACTTCAACACGCCCTGGCTGCTCGCCTTCGCGATCGGTGGGCTTGCGCTTTGGTTAGGGGGGGCAGTGCTTCTCTACATGCGATGGCCCAAAACGCGGCGTCGCAACATCGTGATCGAGGCATAATATACGCGGCTCAGGAGCGTAGCCCTCGGAAATAAAGTCCTGTTTCCTGACAATTCCTCGCGCGTTCTAGCACCCCGGGTGAGGGATAGCCGCCTCGCACGCGTAGAAGTCTTAGAACCCAAGGAGATCAATAATGCGCTTCGCACCAACATTCGCAGCTTTGGCGCTGCTCGCCACGCCCGCCCTCGCGCAGCAGAGCGGCGGAATGCAGGGCATGAACCACGGTCAGATGGCCGGCATGAACCACGACGACATGGCGGGCATGATGGCCGGCAATCCCTACGGCCAGGCCGAGATGGACATGCATCAGAAGATGATGGCGGCCAAGCAGGGCGACGCGGCCGAAATGTGGACGCGCAAGATGATCGAGCATCACCGAGGCGCCATCGCCATGTCGCGCGTTGCGGTGCGTGACGCGCGCGACGCCGAGACCAAGCGCATGGCGCAGATGACGATCACGAAACAGGAAAAGGATATTGCCGAGCTGCAGGCGTGGCTCAGCAAGCACGGCAAGCGCCCGCAATAAGGGAGCGCTGCCCCGCCCTGTCGATCCCCCTACCCCCCGGCAGGGCGGGGATTTCCTTTTAGGAGCTGATGATGAAGAATGGTGTTCGTGGCGCCGTCGCCGCCTTGCTAATGACCATCCCAGCGGTCGCATCGGCCGCGGCCGACATCGCCATGCACCGCGATCCGGGTTGCGGCTGTTGCGAGAAATGGGCGGCGCAGGTGCGTCAGCAGTTCGGCCGCAAGGTCCAGATCATCGACGATGATCGCCGTGAGGTGCTGCAGCGTAAGATCGGCCTGCCCGCTGACCTCGCGTCCTGCCATACCGCGATCATCGACGGCATCGCGTTTGAGGGACATGTCCCGATCGCAGACATGAAGCGCGCGCTGGCCCAGCATCCTAAAGGCGTGCGCGGCTTGGCCGTGGCCGGAATGCCGATGGGCTCACCGGGCATGGAGGTTCCCGGCATGAGAACCCAGCCCTATGACGTCATTGCGTTCGGTGCCGCTGGCCGGCGTGTCTTTGCTAGCCACGGCGCCTAAACGACAGGTTGTCTTGTGAGCGGCAAATCTTCCCCGGCGCTTCATGCCGGCACTACGGCACCCGGCAAACCACCCGTATTGACCTCGGCGTTGACAATTGGGATAGTATCCGGGTGTTGAAAGCTCGTCTTTCTCTCTTGCTTCTTGTTGGAGCGTTGCTTGGCCTTTTGGGCCAAGGAATTGCGTATGCGGCCGGCCCATCGCTCTCACCCAAGATGGCGATGAGCCATGTCACCCCATCCCGCATGGATTGCGCGGGTATGGCGACCCCGGATCCGTCATCGGAACACCCATGCAAAGGACTGACGCTGGCGTGTATCGCCCAAATGGGATGCGTTGTTCCCATGACGTTTGAGGAGCCGGCAAGAGTGCTGAAGCGCTCGATCGCATCTCAAATCGTTATCTGGCCTGCCAGCCGGGCACTTGCCGGCCTCAACGTCGCTCCCGAGCCCGAACCGCCTACCGTTTGATCGAGTCAAGCCGTGTCAGGCTGCAGCCGTTCGCCGGTTGCGGCTCTGCCGATTTTAAATCTCGATCAAATTGGAAAGTGACATGAAAACGTTCATCTTGGCGGTATTTGCCGCTAGCCTCGCCGCGTCGGCAGCGACGGCGGCCACATCTGAAAATAAAAGCAATGGTCATTGGGAGTGGCGTTCCAATTACCAGCCGGGCCCGCGGGCGCCGCTTCAAGCCCCACGTCGCGTATGGGTTACGGACGTTCCCCAGTCGAGCGCCTGCGTGTGCCCGATGATGGAACGCGGTCGCGACGCCTGCATGTCAATGAAGGGCGGCCAGTCAACTTAAGCTGGCGAGCCTGAACAGGTGCCGGGCTCCGATCAACCATTTGGAGCCCGGCCATCATTATGACATGAAGGGACTAGAGGGATGCGCGCATCCATGATGCTCGCGGTCGCCGCGCTCACGACGAGCGCCGCGCACGCGCAGACACTTACCTATGACCAAGCGCTGCGCGATGCGGTTGCCAACGCCCCGGGAGCGGTTGCCGGTCGCGCGGGGGTCAGCGCCGCCCAAGCCGATGCACGTGCGGCGGGAAGCCTTCCGGACCCCCGTGTGTCGATCGGAATCGAGAATTATCCTGTCTCTGGGCCACCCGCCTTCTCCCTATCCAGAGACGACATGACGATGGGGCGTGTCGGTTTCCAACAGGACCTACCCAACCTTGCCAAGCGTCATGCCGCGCAAGCGCAGGCACGCGCCGTGATCGCAACGGCAGAAGCATCGCAAGCGACCAAGCTCCGGGAGGTGCGATTGGGAGCGGGGCAGGCATGGATCGACCTTGCTTATGCCGAGCGTCGACTAGCTGCCCTCGACACCGTTCTGCTATTCCTTCGATCTCTCCCTTCCGCTGCGCGGGCCGCCGTGACGACCGGTTCGGTCCGCCCTGGTCAGACACTGACGACCGATCAGGAGATCGCGGCACTCGACGACCGCCGCGACGAGTTGATGGCCGCCGTTGCGCGCGCCCGCGCGATGCTGGCTCGCTGGACCGGCGTATCGGCGCCCGAGATTGCCGGCGATATGCCCGCGATCGATCTGGCTCCGGCGCGGCTGCGGGACGCGCTCAGCCTTCACTCCGACATGGTTCTCGCCGAGGCCGGTATTCAGCGCGCCCAGGCCGACGTGGATGCGGCGCGAGCGGAGAAGCGACCCGATTGGGGGGTAGAGGTAGCTTATCAACGCCGTGACCCCCGGTATGGCGACATGGTGTCGGCGGGAGTTTCGATGAGCCTGCCGCTGTTCGCTCGATCGCGTCAGAACCCGCGCATCGAAGCCCGCAAATCCGCACAGGCGCAGGCCGAGGCCGCGCGCGAAGAAACCCGGCGCACATTGGCAGCCGATCTGGAGGCCGCGCTGGCGGACCACCAAATGCATCACAGCCAATGGCAGCGCGCGCGCGACGTGCTCCTTCCGCTCGCTCGGAAGCGAGCCGATCTGGAGATAGCGAGCTACTCTGCCGGTCGCGCGAGTCTTGCGGATGCCATCGAAGCCAAGACCGCGCTCGCCGACGCCGAGCTGACCGTGCTCGACCGTGAGGCGCTCGTCGCCGCAGACTCTGTCCGCCTCACCATTACCTTCGGGAGCGCCGATCGATGAGCGACACTACCATTACCCGCGCCCGCCTTGTCACCGCGGTAAGCGCGCTGGTGCTGGTCGCAGGGGGCGTGGGCTTCGGGCTCGCGAAACTTGGCACGTCCTCGGCTGCCGATCAAACGGCATCCCCAGCCCCGCAGAAGAAGATCCTCTACTGGTATGATCCGATGATCCCGGGGGAGCGGCACGACGGCCCGGGTCTCTCGTCGATGGGGATGAAACTGATCCCCCGCTATGCCGACGAGGGCGCAGGCGGTAGCGCCGCACCGGGCGTAGCGATCGATCCGGCCAGCCTCCAGCGGCTCGGCGCGCGGATCGTCACGGTCGAACGCGGATCGTTGTCAAACTCGGCCTCGGCAACCGGCAGCATCGAGTTCAATGACCGCAACGTTGCGGTCGTGCAGGCACGCAGCGGCGGCTTCGTTCAGCGCGTCTATGCGCGCGCGCCAGGCGATGTCGTGCCGGCAGGCGCCCCGCTCGCCGATATCCTTGTGCCCGAATGGGCGGGCGCGCAGGCGGAGTATCTCGCCGTGCGCCGCACCGGGGATGCCGGGCTCACGCGGGCGGCACGAGAGCGCCTGTTGCTTCTCGGGATGCCCGCCGGATCGATTGCATCGGCGGAGTGGCGCGGCCGACCGCAAGGTGTGACGACGATCAGCACGCCCGTGGGGGGCGTCATCAAGACGCTCGGCGTCCGACAGGGGATGACGGTCGCGCAAGGACAGACACTGGCGGAGGTGAACGGCCTCGCCACCGTGTGGCTGAACGCGGCTGTCCCTGAGGCCCTCGCAGGAAACCTGCGGATCGGCACGCCCGTCATCGCCACGCTGGCGGCTTTCCCGGGCGAAAGCTTCAGGGGCCGCATCGCTGCGATCCTGCCCCAGGCCGAGGCAGCGAGCCGCACGCTCACAATCCGCGTCGAGCTCCCCAACCGTGCCGGCCGGTTGCGCCCCGGTATGTTCGCCAGCGTGGCGCTCGACCAGGGGAGCCGCGATGCACTCCTTGTTCCGAGTGAGGCCGTGATCCGGACCGGCCGGCGCACACTCGTCATGTTGGCAGGGCCGGGTGGACGCTTTCGACCCGCCGAGGTTCGCACTGGCGCAGAAGGCGGCGGCAAAACCGAGATAGTCGCCGGCCTGACCGAGGGTGAGAAGGTTGTCGCGTCGGGCCAGTTCCTGATCGACTCCGAAGCGAGCCTCGCTGGCCTCGATGCGCGTCCGATTGGTGTCGAAGCGTCACCCGCAACAAAGCCGGCCGTGAAACCCACCGCGTCGATCTACGAGACGGTCGGCAGCATCGAGGCGATCGATCGCAGTTCCGTCACCCTGTCCCATCAGCCCGTTCCGGCGATCGGCTGGCCGGCCATGACAATGACGTTCCGCGTCGCCGATCCCGCGTTGGTGCGTGGGTATCGCAAGGGTGAGCGGGTGCGGTTCGGCTTTGATCAACCCGCCGATGGTCCAACGCTGCGCCGCATGACGCGCGAGGCTGGGCGATGATTGCCGCGATCATCCGCTGGTCGGTCGCGAACCGCTTCCTCGTCGTCCTGGCGGCCATCGCGCTCGCCATGGCCGGGGTGTTCGCAATGCGTGCCACCCCCGTCGATGCGCTCCCCGACCTGTCCGACACGCAGGTCATCATCCGCACGAGCTGGCCGGGCCAAGCCCCGCAGATCGTCGAGAACCAGGTGACGTATCCGCTCACCACGACGATGCTGTCCGTGCCTGGCGCGAAAACCGTGCGCGGCTATTCGTTCTTCGGCGACAGCTACGTCTATGTCCTCTTCGAGGATGGGACCGACCTCTATTGGGCGCGCTCACGCGTGCTGGAGTATCTGAGCCAGGTGCAGGGACGGCTTCCCCAAGGCGCGCAGGCCGCGCTGGGTCCTGATGCGACGGGGGTCGGCTGGGTCTATGAATACACGCTGTTGGACCGCACCGGCCGCCGTGACCTGTCGCAGCTCCGATCCTTGCAGGACTGGTTCCTACGTTATGAACTGAAAACGCTGCCCGGCGTTGCGGAGGTGGCGAGCATCGGCGGAATGGTGAAGCAATATCAGGTGCTGCTCGACCCGACGCGGCTCGCCGCATTCGGTGTCACGCACACTCAGGCCGTCGATGCCATTCGCCGCGCCAATCAGGAGGCCGGCGGGTCCGTCCTCGAGCTGGGCGAAGCCGAATATATGGTGCGCGCGCCAGGTTACTTGCGCACCGTCGACGATTTCCGCGCGATCCCGCTCAAGGTCGCCGGTGCCGGCGTCCCCGTTACCTTGGGCGACGTCGCGTCGATCCAGATCGGCCCCGAGATGCGCCGCGGCATCGCCGAGCTGAACGGCGAAGGCGAGGTCGCGGGCGGAGTCGTCATCCTGCGTCAGGGCAAGAATGCACGGCAGACGATCGAAGCCGTCAAGGCCAAGCTCGCGGAACTGAAAGCGAGCCTTCCCCCCGGCGTCGAGATCGTCACCACCTATGACCGCTCGCAATTGATCGACCGCGCGGTGGAGAATTTGACGGGCAAGCTGATCGAGGAGTTCGTCGTCGTCGCGATCATCTGCGGGTTGTTTCTGTGGCATGTCCGGTCTGCGCTGGTCGCGATCGTCACCTTGCCTCTGGGGGTGCTCGCGGCCTTGCTCGTCATGCGTGTGCAGGGGGTGAACGCCAACATCATGTCTTTGGGCGGTATCGCCATCGCGATCGGCGCGATGGTCGATGCCGCGATCGTGATGATCGAGAACGCGCACAAGCGGATCGAGCGATGGGAACACGACCATCCGGGCGTGGCGCTGGCGGGCGAGGAACGCTGGCGCGTCATCACCGAGGCCGCGGCCGAGGTCGGGCCGGCGCTGTTCTTCAGCCTCGTCATCATCACGCTGTCGTTCGTGCCGGTGTTCACGCTCGAAGCGCAGGAGGGACGGCTGTTCGCCCCGCTCGCCTTCACCAAGAGCTATGCGATGGCGGCAGCGGCGATCCTGTCGGTAACGCTCGTGCCGGTCCTGATGGGATGGCTGATCCGGGGACGCATTCCGGCCGAGAACGACAACATTATCAACCGCGTGCTCACCCGTGCCTATCGCCCGGCGCTCGACCGCGTGTTGGCGCGGCCTTGGGCGGCGATCGGCATCGCCGCCCTGGTACTGGCGACGACGGCATGGCCGCTGACCCGATTGGGTGGCGAGTTCATCCCGACGATGGATGAGGGCGATCTGCTCTACATGCCGTCCGCGCTTCCCGGCCTTTCGGCCGCGAGCGCCTCGGCCCTGCTCCAGCGCACAGACCGGCTGATAAAAACCGTTCCCGAGGTCAAAACCGTGTTCGGCAAAGCCGGGCGCGCCGAGACCGCGACCGACCCGGCACCGCTCGAGATGTTCGAGACGACCATCCAATTCAAGCCGCGCGATCAATGGCGCGCGGGGATGACGCCGGCAAAGCTGGTGGAGGAGCTGGACCGCACAGTGCGCGTGCCCGGCCTCACGAACGTATGGGTGCCTCCGATCCGCAATCGGATCGATATGCTCGCGACCGGCATCAAGAGTCCCATCGGGGTGAAAGTGTCGGGGTCCAACCTCTCCGAGCTGGACCGCATCGCCGGCAGCATCGAACGTGTCGCCAGGACCGTGCCGGGCGTCAGCTCGGCATTGGCAGAACGGTTGACCGGAGGCCGCTATGTCGATGTCGATATCGATCGGGTGACCGCGGGGCGCTACGGTCTCAACATCGCCGATGTGCAGGAGATTGTGTCCGGCGCGATCGGCGGCGAGACGATCGGCCAGACGGTGGAGGGCCTTGCCCGCTACCCGATCAGCGTCCGCTACCCCCGCGAGCTGCGTGACAGTCTGGAGGGACTGCGAACTCTCCCAATCGTCACCGCATCGGGTCAGCAGATCACACTCGGCACCGTCGCATCCGTGTCGATCGCGGAAGGTCCACCGATGCTCAAGACGGAAAATGGTCGACTCTCGACATGGGTCTATGTCGACGTGCGCGGGCGCGACCTGGCCTCCACGGTCGCCGATCTGCGCCGTGCTGTTGGCAAAGATGTTCGGCTCAGCCCCGGCGTCTCGATCGCCTATTCCGGACAATTCGAGTATCTGCAGCGTGCCGAGGCTCGGTTGATGCTCGTCGTGCCGGCGACACTCGCGATCATCTTCCTTCTCCTCTACCTTACCTTCGGTCGCCTCGACGAGGCGGCGCTTATCATGGGCACACTGCCCTTCGCGCTGACCGGCGGCATCTGGACATTATGGCTGCTCGGCTATGCGCAATCGGTCGCCACAGGTGTCGGGTTCATCGCGCTCGCCGGCGTGTCGGCGGAGTTCGGCGTCGTCATGCTGATCTACCTGAAACACGCATTGGCCGAGCGCGGGCCGTCACCGTCGGGCGAGCAAGTATCGGAAGCGATCAGGGAGGGCGCGCTGTTGCGGGTACGTCCCAAGGCGATGACCGTCGCTGTCATCGTCGCCGGGCTGTTCCCCGTGCTGATCGGGCATGGCGCCGGATCGGAGGTGATGAGCCGGATCGCCGCGCCGATGATCGGTGGAATGCTGACCGCCCCTTTCCTCTCCATGTTCATCCTGCCAGCCGCCTACTTGCTCTTGCGGCGGCGAGCTTCAACCCGCCCCGAAAGGAAGATCTGATGAAAGCCACTTTCTCCATGCGCGCCGCATTCATGCTACTAGTCACGCCGATCGCAGCGAGCGCTCTTGCTCAAGGCAGCAGGCCGGCTGCATCGGCTGTAAAATCCGGCAGCGGATCGGGGACGATCACTGCCGTCGACGCGAAAGGTGGAACCGTAACCATCAAGCACGGCCCGATCCCGACGATCGGCTGGCCCGCAATGACGATGACCTTCCGGGCATCCCCCCCGACCCTGCTCAAGGGACTGCGGTCGGGGCAGCGGGTCGCATTCACCGCCAAGGCGAAGGGTATGACGGCAGAAGTTACGGCGATCAGCCCGCATTGACGACGCGTGCCGACCTTCGCGTCAGTGCGCCATCGCCAGCACGGGCGGCGCAGCGATCATCCACAGCGCCATCGCGACCATCATCAGGTTTTCGGTGAGCGAGATGAAGCCGAGCGGCACGTTGCTGTCCCCGCCCACGCACGCGCATTTCAGCTCACGCTTGTCGATGTAGACGGCCTTGAACACCGACACCGCGCCGATCGTACCGATAACGAGCGCGACGGGCACCGACAGCCAGGTCAACGCGCCGGCTGCCATCAGGACGCCCGCCGCTCCTTCCGCGTAGGGATAGACATAGGAATAGGGCACCCAGCGCTTCGCGAGCAGATCGTAGTTGAGGAACATGCTCGAGAAGCTCTCGACGTTCTGGAGCTTGAGCATCGCCAGAGCGCACATCGAGAACGCGATGAACCATTCACCCGCCCGCACCGTGAAGGGCGTGCCGAGTACCGCATAGCTGGCGGCGAGCGCCATCAGCGCCGTCATCGCGAACACGGCAATCACCGGGCGATAGGTGACGGCCTTGGGGTCGCGGACCATCTTGCCGAAGAAGCGGCGCAGATCGTCATAGCCGCCGACCCGCTCCCCGGCGATAAAGATCTGCGGGGTCGTCTTGACGCCGTGCTTCGCCTTGAAAGCGTCGGTTTCTTCCCGCGTCATCAGCCAATGGTCATCGACCGCATAGCCTTCCCGGCGCAGAAGATCCTTCGCCTTCAGCCCGAAAGGGCAGGTATGTTCCGGCATCACCATCCGGTAGATCGTCGCCTGTTTGGCGGGGGCGCTCGCCATGCCGCTTCTCCAATATCCTCGCCCCGCCTATATAGGGTCCGTACCATAGTACGGAGTCAAGGCATGACCGGCATGACGATCGCGGCGCTCGCGCGCGAGGGCGGCGTCGGCGTCGAAACGGTGCGCTACTATCAGCGTCGCGGTTTGCTGGACGAGCCAGACCGGCCGACCGGGGCTGGCGCCGGAGGCGGCATCCGGCGCTACGGCACCGATGACGCCCGCCGCCTTCGCTTCATCCGCTCGGCGCAGGCAGCCGGTTTCACGCTCGAGCAGATCGGTGAGCTTCTGGCGCTGGATGCGACCGACGATCGCGCCCGCGCGCGCCAGCTCGCGGGCGAGCGCATTGCCGAACTGGATGCGAAGATCGAGGAGCTTGAGCGGGTGCGCGCCTCGCTTCGCCGGCTCGCACATGAATGCGGGTCAGGAGCGGAGGGACCATGCCCGATCCTGACCGCCTTCGAGGGCTAGCGGCACTCGACGGTCAGGTGCGCGATTTCATGAACCGGTGCGAGGCGGGCGCGGATATCGTCGCCGGTCACGCCCTGCCCGCCTACGACGCTGACGATCGCGGCGTGGGCTTCCGGACCGACGCGCCAGACATGAAGATCGGTGATACGCGCGTCGCCTGGCGCCTCGACCAACTCGCGCACTTCCTCCTCTACATGATGATCGGTCGCATCGAGCAACACGGACGCCGTGTCGCGCATCAGCGTCCATGACCAGCGCGCGATGACGATCGCACCGACGATGCCCATCACCGGATCCATCCACACCCAGCCGAGATAGCGGCCCGCCAGCAGCGCGGCGATGGCGAGAACCGAGGTGAGCGCGTCGGCCAGGACATGGACATAGGCGGAGCGCATGTTGTTGTCACCGCCATGCGCGCCGTGCGCATGCCCGTGCCCGTGATGGTGGTCATGCCCGTGATGATGGTCGTGCCCGTGATGGTGCCCGCCCGAGAGCAGGAAGGCGCAGGCGATGTTCACGCCCAGACCGACCACCGCGATGAGCGTCGCTTCCCCGAATGCGACCGTGATCGGCTGAAACAGGCGAAGGATGGACTCGACACCGATCCCGAGCGCGATCAGGCCCAGCACCATCGCCGACGCGAACCCGGCCAGGTCGCCGACCTTGCCCGTGCCGAAGCTATAGGCCCGGCTGGAGGCATGGCGCTTGGCATAGGCGTAAGCGGCCGCGGCGACCCCGAGCGCGCCCGCGTGTGTCGCCATGTGAAAGCCATCGGCGAGCAGCGCCATCGAGCCGGTCAGATAACCGGCGATGATCTCCACCACCATCATCCCGGCGGTAAGCGCCACGACCCACAGGGTCCGGCGGGCATTGTCGTCGTGCGCCGCGCCCAGGAATACATGGTCGTGCGTGAAGGCGTCGATTTCGGGCAAAGCCGCCATGAAAAGCGTCCTATTTGGCGTAGCGGCGGATCACCGCCAGCAGTTCTTCGGCACCTGCCGCCCGCTCGGCATCATCGAGGCCGGGCCGCGACACATGCGCTTCGAGGTGTTCGGCGATAATCTCGTCCATGAGGCCATTCACCGCCCCGCGCACGGCGGCAACCAGATGGAGCACGTCGGAACACGACGAGTCCGATTGAAGTGCTCGCTCGACCGCGCCGACTTGTCCGGCGATGCGACGAACGCGGGCGACCAGATCGACATTGGTTTGAGACAAATGTGACATAGGATACCCCCCTAGCCTATAGGCCAGTAAACAGCAAGTCGGTGTCAAAACCGTCCGTGGCTGTTGAAAAAGTCCTACTGAAGGCTGCCGATCGTCTGTCGAAATCGCCTTTTTAGGTTATGCGAGAGGTTTGCTTATCCGGTTCCACCTGAGACATCAGGAGCCACCTTGGGGTCGGGATCCTGTGCCTTGCCGGTTGCGGGTGCCGCTTTCTGGCTCGGCATAGCGATGAGATAAGCAACGATCGCGTCGACGTCCTTTTCGGCCACCGGCGCCTTGTACACCTCACGCATCTTGGTGACGGTCGCCTTCCACTGATCCACCGATAGCGCAGGCTGAGTTAGCGCCATGCTGGCCGAGTGGCACGAAGTGCAGTTGGCGTTGATGACGTCGGCGTGCGGACCATCGGGGTAGGTAGCGTCATCGACCGGCAGGTCGACGCTGGTCGAGGCGAGCGAAAAGCCGCGGGCTGAGACGCTGGTGGGCGGTGCCGGCTCGGATGTCTCGGAGATCGGGGCAGGCGCCTTGCGGCTGCTCGGCGCCCCGATCGAGACGAGGATAATGCCGGTCAGGCCGATCAGGCCAGCAGCCATGATGCCGGGAGACGGGGTCTTCATGCTACTCGCTCCTCAGGCCGCGATGATGGTGGTGGTCTCGATATTGCCGCGCATGAACCCGCCCGGGTTCCAGATCGGCTTCATCGGCTGGGCGACACCGTTGGTGTTCCAGCAGCGCACCATGATCGGGTTGGCACCGCGTCGCAGCGGCACGCGACCATCCCACCGACGGAAGCTGTACCTGCCCTCGTCCGCTCCGAGCGTCGTCCTGTACCAGGTGCGGCCTCCGTCCGACGACACATCGACCTTGGCGACGCCGCAGTCGCCGCCCATCGCGATGCCGCCGACCGGGATCGATGCCTCATAGGCTATCGTCTGGCCATCGGGCAGGCTGGTCATCCAGCTGCGCGGGATCATGCGGTTGATGGGGACAGTCGGGAAGTCTCTGGCGCCGGGCGCGACATTCGCGCCCGGCGTCGCGGGGATCTTGTAGGCCTTGGCCATCCAATACTGGTCGTCGGGGCCGGGCAGTACCTCGATCGAGTTCAGCATCTTGACCCAATAGGTCGAGTACCAGCCCGGCACGATCAGCCGGCAGGGAAAGCCATTGAGGAGCGGCAGCTGCTCGCCGTTCATGCCGAAGGCGATCATCACTTCGCCGTCGCGGGCATGGTCGATGTCGAGCGCCTTCTCAAAGTCAGGGGCGCCCGCCACGACCGGTTGATCGAGCGCACCGAAGCGCACCTGCACCGCGCCTGTCTTGACCCCGGCGAGGTCGAGCACGTCGCGCAGGCGCACACCGAGCCATTTGGCATTGCCCATCGCGCCGTTGCCCCATTGCGCGCCGGCAACACGTGGCTGGAACAGCCCACGGCTGTTTCCCGAGCATTGGTTGACCGCCGCCATCTCGACCCGCGGCAGGCGCAGCAGCTGGGCGAGGCTGATCGACAGCGGTCGGTTGACGTGGCCGAAGACGTTGAGGCGGAAAGTCTCGACATCGATCGAGGTCGGGATGTCGGCCCAGTGCCAGCGGACGAAGAACTGGTCGTTGGGCGTGAACACCGACTTGTCGAACACGTCCATCGGCGTTTCCAGCAAGGGCGGATGGACACGCTGGAGGATCATGCTGCCCTTGCCGGGAAAGGCGCTGGTCATCGGCCGCTCGGCATTGCCGCCGGGCAGCTTCAGGTCGACGAGCTGCTGCGCCAGCGCAGGTGCTGCGGCAAGGCCGGCGGTGCCGAGCGCCGTACGCCTGAGAAAGCGGCGACGACTGGTTTCACTCGCCAGCGCGGCGTCAAAATTGTCCATGACAAGGCTCTCCTGTGGCCAGCCAGGCTGGCGGATAGACGGGTCGATGCGCAAGTGATCGGATCAACTGATCCGATCACCACAGCGGATCAGTTCGGGGTAGCGATGCAGGGCGAGACGAACAGGTTGCCACGCCATGCTCCGGCGAGCGTCTTGGCGCCGACCAGCAGCCACATGGCCGCGAGCGCTATCGTCAACACCGTGCCGACGATACCGAAAAACCCAAGGTTCAGCGTCGTGCCGAGACGGAAGGTGGCGACGGTGTAGACGCCGAGCGGGAAGGTATAGCCCCACCAGCCAAGGTTAAACGGTACGCCGGCGCGCCAGTAGCGGATGGTGATAAGCGTCGCGAGCGCCAGCCACCACAGGCCGAAGCCCCACAGGCAGAGCCCGGCGACAACGCCGATCCCTTGCGCAACGGTACCGACTCCGGCCAGCCCGTGTGCGGCGAGGATCGCCGGCGCGTCCGCCCCGAGCACCAGCATGCCCAGAGCACCCGTGCCGATCGGTCCCAGCGCCAGCCAGGAGGACGCCGCCATGCTCTCATGCGGCAGCTTGTGGAGCGCCATGCGCAGGATGAGGATGGCGAGGATGCCGAACGCGACCGGCACCGAATAGGCCCACAGCACATAGGAGGTCGCAAGCGTGACTAGCTGCGCGTGAGGATCGGTCAGATGCGGCGCGAGCAGCCCGCCGCTGGCGCCCGCCACTTCGGCAGCGACGACCGGCAGCAGCCATACCGCGGTCATGCCGTCCAGGCTGTGCTCGTGACGGGTGAACATCATGTACGGGATCAGGACGCCACAGGCGAGCGACATGGCGACGTCGATCCACCACAGGACGTGTGCGACCGGTACGATGCCATTCCCGAACCGTGCGATGCCGAAGGCGAGGCAGCCGTTGATGATCGTCGCGAGGCCCATCGGGATGGTGCCGATGAACATCGACACGGTGTTATGCCCGAAGATGCGCCGCGCCTCGTGCCCGAACATCGCCCAGCGCGCACCATAAAGGCCGGCGAACAGCGCGAAAAGTGCGATATTGAAGAACCACAACACCTCGCCGACGGGTTTAAGCGAAGGCCCGATGCCGGGCACCTGCGGCAGCGCGAGGGCAAGAATGCCCGTGCCCATCGTCGCGGCGAACCAGTTGGGCGTGAACTGACGGATCATCTCGCGGGGATGATCGAGCCGGCTGAGCGGCTTGAGGCCGCTGAGAACGGAGTGCGTGTCGGCAGTCATGCGACCTGCTCCTTGATAAGATCCGTCAGCGCGTCGGCCGCGCGGGTGCGATAGCGTTCCTTGTGGCGCAGCGCGTGAAAGGCGCGGTCGGGCAGCCCGAGCGGCAGCTCGACCAGATCGCCGGCCTTGAGCGCGCGCGCGACGACCAATCGCGACAAGACGGCAACGCCGGCACCGGCCTCAACGGCGGTGCGCACCGCCTCGTTGGACGGCAGCGTCATCGCTATCGTCAGCTGGGCCGGATCAAACCCGCGCGTTCGCAGCACGTCCTCGAAGGTCGAGCGCGTACCCGATCCCTGCTCACGGACGATCCAGCGTGCAGTGCGCAGCCAGGCCTCGTCGATGCGTTCGGCTTCCTCGCGGCCGACCAGTACCATCGGGTCACGCCCGACCTTCCAGTGGGCGAGCGCCGGTTCGTCCACCTCGCCCTCGACGAAGCCGAGTTCCGCCGCGCCGCTCAGCACCTGCGCTGCCGCGCCCTCGGTGTTGTCGATCGCCAGCTCGACCGCAATCTGCGGGTGGCGTTCGTGGAAGGCGGCGAGCTTTGCCGGCAACCAATAGCTCGCGATCGTTTGGCTGGCGACGATCCGCAACGAACCACGCGCAAGCCCGGCATAGTCCGCCAGCATCATCTCGGCATGCGCTGCCCGCCCCAGCACCGCGCGCGCTTCCTCCAGAAAGCCGCGGCCCGCCTCGGTCAGCTGGATGCCACGCCCGACGCGGTGGAACAGCGGAACGCCGTAGCGCGCTTCGAGGGCCGCAACCGCGCCGGAGGCAGCGGACTGCGTGACGTTCAGCACCTCTGCTGCCTTGGTGACGTGTTCGCGCTCCGCGACACCGACGAAGATTCTGAGCTGCTCCAGGGTCATGCAGCTTGTATCGCGCAGCCTGATCGATACGACCAACCGTTTGATATGGTCATTCTAATCTGGATATCGGAATGATCGGCAGCCTTTCGTCTGCGATGGTCTCGAAGACTTGAAGCGTTACGCGGGCCCGCGACGTTTAATCGTCCATGACAGATATGATCAAGCGCAGTTCCGATCCCTACAACGCCGAGCCGACGCCCGGTGCGTTGATCGAGCGGTTCCTGACGCCGCAGGCGCTGTTCTACGTGCGCAGCCACGGGCCAGTGCCGGATCTGCCCGCCAATCATCGGATCGAGGTGAGCGGGACGGGCATGGCGAGCCGCTCCTTCTCGGTGGAAGAACTTAAAGCTACGTTTTCCACGCACTCGGTGACAGCCGTGCTCCAATGCGCGGGTAACCGGCGCACGGACCTCCAGCAGGTCGGCAAGACGTCGGGCGATCCTTGGGATGTCGGCGCGATCGGCAATGCTGAGTGGACCGGCGTACGCCTGGCCGATGTTCTCGATGCGGTGGGCGCGCCTGATGCGTCCAACCTGTTCGTGGCGTTCACCGGCGCCGACGAGGTGGACATGGAGGGCAAGGAAGCCTTGTTCGGGGTCTCGATCGCCATGGACAAGGCGCGGCAACCCGACGTCCTCATTGCCTGGGCGATGAACGGCGAGCCGCTGACGCCCGAACACGGCGCCCCGCTCCGCATGGTGGTGCCGGGCTATGCAGGCGTGCGCAGCGCCAAATGGCTGACACGGATCGAGGTGCGCGACGCGCCTTCCGACGCACCGATCCAGGCGCACGACTACAAGCTGTTTCCCGCCGATGTGACGAGCGACACCGTCGACTGGAGCCAAGGTCTGACGATCAATGCCATGCCGCTTAACGCCGCGATCTGCTCGCCCGGTGCGGGCGAGAGGTTGCCCGCCGGGGCGGTGCGGATTGAGGGCTATGCCATTGCCTATGACCGCCGAATTTCTCGGGTCGAAGTGTCGGTGAACGGCGGTCGCGACTGGCAACAGGCGACCTTCGCCGATGATCCGGAGACGCGCTGGGGCTGGCGGCGCTGGACCCTTGACGCCACACTCGCCAAGGGACGCCAGCACTTTGTCGCCCGCGCCTTCGACGAGACCGGGCAGGGACAGCCCGAACGACCGGACACGATGTGGAACTTCGCCGGCTACCTGTGCACCGCCTGGCACCACGTTCACGTGCTGGTCGAATGATCGAAGCGTCAGCGGCATCGGACATCGGCTTCTGGATCGACGTGATCGGCCGGCTGGTCGTGGCGACCGCGGCCGGGATGGTGCTTGGTTGGGAACGCTCGCGCGAGAACCGGCAGATTATGGGGTTGCGGACGCTAGGTCTGGTCGGTCTGGCGAGTTGCATCGCCGTGCAGGCGATCGTGCATAGTGGCCTGCCGAATGTAAACGCCGACGCCGCAGGGCGGGCGATGCAGGGCATTCTGTCCGGCGTCGGCTTCATCGGTGCCGGTGCGGTGCTGCGGGTCGGCCAGGGTCAGGAAGTGCATGGTTTGGCGACCGCCGCGTGCATCTGGGTGACGGCCACGATCGGCGCGGCAGCGGGATTGGCGGTGTGGCCGCTCATCATCGGCGGGGTGAGCCTTGCAATGCTCGTCCTGTTTGTCGGCGCGCCGCTGGAACGCCGCATCCGCGAGCGGGCTCGCCTGACGCCGGCCGAGGCCGACAGGAAGGATGCCGAGCGCAAGCCCTAATCGCGCTGGCCTGCCCGGTGCCTGTCGGTGCTGAGGAGCAGCAAGGGCGCTATCAGGACACCAGCGCCGCATCGGCCTGCCGCCGGACTTCATCGGCAATCGGATGCAGCTCGGCCGCAGGCCGCTCGCCCACCACACTATAGCCGATCCCGTCGACCGCCCATGTGACCCGGCCCATGGTCCCGCTGGACGTGCTGGTCATGCTCGCAGTCTTGTCGATCTGCATAGGCCTCGTCAGCACCGCGAGTTTCGACGCTTGCGGTCCGTCGTAGAGGAGCAGTGCCGCAGGGCCGTGAGGCGTCGCGACCAATCGCCCCCCCCCATAGCGGTAACCGGCTGTGCTGAGGTCCGGGATGGTGACGCGCTCACCCAGTCGGGCGGAGGTCCATCGGATCAGCATGGCGCGCTGGTCGGGGCCGATCTCCGCCGGTCGTATCCGGTCGGCGGCATAGACACGGAAATTGTCACTCGCCTCGTTGGCCAGCGCCGCGATGCCCGCGCGGGGTTCACCGCTCCACTTCGCGCTCGACCAACCACCGCCAAACCCGACCGCCAGCAGAAGTGACGCGGCGATGGCGAATTGCCATCGCGGCTGACGTTGCCGCCCCCTGATGGCTGCGACGCGCATCGTCGCCGGGATCGGTTCATCCGCGATCGGGGCAAACAGGGATGCAAGGGCTCGCGCCTGCTCCGCCTGTTCCCGCAAACGGGCATGCAGGTCCGGCTGGCCTTCAAGATAGGCGTCGACCAGGCGCTGCCGCTCGGGCGACAGCCTGCCATCGATCCACGCGGCCAGATCGTCCTCGCCGATCGGGCTGGTCATTGCACACTCCTCAATCGCGGCCGTTCACCCTCCCGGAGGAGGGTCGCCAGTCGGTCGCGCGCCCGGAATATGCGCGACATCACCGTGCCCAGCGGCACGCCGACAACGGCAGCGACCTCCGCATAGGGCAGGCCCTCGACCGATACGAGGAGCAGCACCGTTCGCTGCTCCTCGGGCAACGCATCAAGGGCGCGCAGCAGGTCGCGGTGGTGCAGGCCTGTGTCCTGATCGGCCGGACGGCCGAGCGTGGCGTCGTCCACGAGGTGGAGCGGAACCGCCGTACCTCGCCGGCTATGCTGCCGCTGATGGTCGACCAACAGATTGTGCAGGATCGTATAGACCCATGGGCGCACCTCCGCCCCGCGTCGTTGTCGCCAGCGCCCGACCGCGCGCTCGAGACAATCCTGCACCACGTCATCTGCCATTGCCCGATCGCGCAACCACGACCGGGCATAGCGGCGCAGACCGGGGATCAGGGGCTCGATCGCGGCGGTAAGCGGGTCCATGTCAGTCGCGCTGTACCTGCACGATGCGTCCCGGCGCGCCGTTCACCACCTCAGCGACCGCCAGAAAACGGCGGGGCGTCGCGGTGCTGCCTTGAACGATCTGCCGGATCGGACCCGACGCGTTCACGATCGCCGCACCTGCCGGGTTGCTCATGAAGTTCGCAAGCGGCTCTACAGCGCCGCTACCATCCGCGTTGGCCGTCAGCACGAGCATGTAGGGCTTCTTGGGCTGCAAACCGGTAACGGCACTCTGCACGACCTGAATGATGCCTTGGTCGAAGAGGGTAATGCTGCTTGCCGTACCCCTGCCGCCGATCGGCCCCATAGTCAGATGCAACGCTTTGCCGGCCGTGCCGAGCGGCTGGAGATTGTCGGTACCGGGGCCTGTCGGAACAGCGTTCGGCACATAGGCGATCGCCTGCGGTGCCTGTCCGACCGGCACGGTGGCGACGACCGTGTTGCCAGCGGTGTCGATCGCGGCCAGCTTATCGGCATTCTCCAGCCCGACATAGATGCGCCGACCGTCGCCCGACGGCCAGACACCGTGCGGCATCTTGCCGACCGGGATGGTGGCGACGGGCGCGAAGTCGGATGTGCGAAACACCCTGACCGTATTCTCCCCGCCGACCGTCACATAGGCGAACTGCCCCTTGGCCGTGCGGGCGAAGTTGACGTGATTGGTGATCGGCCCGGTATCCAGCACCTTGAGGATTGTGAAGGGTGGCCTGGCATCGAATGCGACCGTCTTGCCGATGTCCTTTAGCGTAAACCACACCTGCTTGCCGTCCGGCGTCGCGGCGATGTTGGGACAGAAGGGGCTCGGCTGTGCCACCTGTCCGACTTGCGCGTGGGTCGCGACATCGAACACGGCCAACACCGGATTGAACGACGAACAGACATAGCCGTACCGGCCATCGGGCGAGAAGATCGTCATACCCGGACCACCGGGCGTCTTGATGCGACCCGTCTCCTTGTACGTCGTAGGGTCGAGCACGGTGATATAGTCTTCGCCACGTACCGTGACCCACACCTCCTTGCCGTCCGGCGTGAAGAACGCCTCGTGCGGACTGCGTCCGACATAGGTCGTGTGCTTGACGGTGTTGGTGGCGGTGTCGATCCACGACACGGCGTTCGATCCGATCGACACGACCGCCAAGGTCTTCCCGTCCGGCGAGAAGCCGAGGCCGTGGACCAGCACCTGTCCCTTGTAGAGCGGGGAAAAGTTCATCGGCTGGGGATCGCCGAGCTTGATGACGCCGAGCAGCCGGTTGTCGGCCGGGTCGGTCACCGACACGGTGTTGGAGAATTGTTCAGACGCATAGACCCGGTCGCGGTGGCTGACGGGTACGTCCTTGGCATTCCACGGCGCCTGCTGGGCCATGGCGATGCCCGGTGCGGCGCTCATCAGCAAGGCGGCCGAGCGCAGTATGGTCCGGATCATGTCAGTGCTCCATATGACTGTGGTGGTCGCCGCCCTGCGTCGGGGCTGGCGTCGAAGGGGGTAGCGGCTGACCGATCGCCAGCTTCATGGCGGCGATCTCCTGCTGCTGATCAATGATGATTTCTTGCGCGATGCGCTTGAGCTGCTCGTTATGGCCGTAGCGCAGTTCCGCCACCGCCATATCGATGGCGCCCTGATGATGCGGGAGCATCATCGTGACGAAGTCGCGGTCGACATCGCCGGACGGCTTGACCATCATGCCCGCCATCATCCGGTCCATCGCGGCAGACGCCATGCTGGCGTAGCCATCGGCGGGAGCGGCCGCGACTGCGCCGGTGAGCAGGGCCGAAGCCACCAGGCCCAGCATCCAATCTCGTCTATGCATAAGCCCCTCCGGCGCATCAGTCTCGAAAGCGTAGACGATGCTCGTCCGGGTTTATTCCATGGGCGGAGCCAATTATTTATCCTCACCAAAACAATGGTCTTATCGTGACCCTGCCGTTGGTTGACCACGTCGCCGTCGGACAGCATATGCGCAGGCACGGTGATGGATTTCCGCCGGGCCATCTGGCCGAACCGCCCTCGCAAGGGCCGATGATTCCTACCAGGCGCCGCAAGGCAGCGAAGGAGGAATCGTGCGCGCGACGTTTCGTAATCTGTACCATGAGTTCAACGTAGCGGCGTTCTTTCGCGACCGGCGCGACCATACCATGTCGGTGGTTCGCTGGACGCTGATCCTGCTGCCGATGGCGGCGCTGGTCGGAACGTTGTGTGCGGCCTTCCTGTGGAGCCTTGATGCCGCCACACAGGCCCGCTTCGACCATCCCTGGCTGCTGTATTTCCTGCCCGTGGGCGGGGCAGCCATTGCGCTTCTCTATCATCATACCGGACGCTCGGTCGAAGCCGGTAACAATCTGATCGTCGAGCAGATACATGAGCCCGGGGGCGGCGTGCCGCTCCGTATGGCGCCGCTGGTCTTCCTCGGCACCATCGCGACGCATCTGTTCGGCGGCTCGGCGGGACGCGAGGGAACCGCCGTGCAGCTCGGCGGTAGCCTTGCCAGTGCCATCGCCAGCATGTTCCGTCTCGACACATCGGGCATTCGCATCCTGTTGATGACCGGCGTGGCGGCAGGCTTCGGCGCGGTGTTCGGCACCCCCTTAGCAGGCGCTGTGTTCGCCCTCGAAGTGCTGGCGCTCGGCCGCGTCGAATATGGCGGGATCATACCGTGCCTGCTTGCCGCGCTAGCTGGGGACTGGACGTGTCACGCCTGGGGCATTCATCACACACTTTACCACATCGCCTATGCCGGCCCTGCCACGGGCGCGCTGCTGGTCGAGCCGCTAATGCTCCTCAAGGCGACGATCGCAGGCGTCGCTTTCGGGCTGACCGGCCTCGTCTTCGCTGAAGCGAACCATGCATTCGGCGGCTTCCTCAAGCGTCACATACCTTACGGGCCTGCTCGTGCCGCCGTGGGCGGCGTTTTGGTCATCACGCTGGTCGGGATAGTTGGCACCCGCGGCTATCTCGGCCTTGGTGTATGGTCCGCCATCCCAGGCGACCCGACGATCGCCGGCTTCTTCAACGGCCCGGTCGATCGATGGAGCTGGGCGCTCAAGATGTTGTTCACCGTCGTGACGCTGAGCGCGGGCTTCAAGGGTGGCGAGGTGACGCCGCTGTTCTTCATTGGTGCTGCGCTCGGCAACACGCTCGGCTGGCTGCTCGGTGCGCCGCTCGACCTGTTCGCAGCGCTCGGCTTCGTCGCTGTATTCGCCGGTGCCGCCAACACGCCGCTGGCCTGTACAATCATGGGGATCGAGCTGTTCGGTGCCACCCCTGCCGTGCCGATCGCGGTGGCCTGCTTCGTCGCCTACATCAGCTCGGGCCATAACGGCATCTATCTGTCGCAGCGAATTGCCGTGCCCAAGCGTCCCGGCCGCGCTCATACCGGTATGGTGACGCTGCGCGACACCCGCGCCTCCCGTCGTAGCCGGTGCCCTTCCAACACCGTCAAGGAGCATAACTGATGCCCCACAAGGTCATGCACAGCGAAATCGGAATGATCCGCATCTACATGAAGCCGTCCGACAAGGCTGCTGGGTCGTCCAGCTTCTGGTCGCGCAAACCGCTCTATCGGGAGCTGATCGCACAGGCGAGGCGCGACGGCATCATGAACGCCGTCGCCCATCACACCCACTACGGCTACAGCAATCACGGCCCGATCCGGGAAAACGGCTCCGAGATCTCCGATCCGCACCTGACGATGTGCGTCGAGCTGATCGGCCAGCGCGGCGAGCTGGAGCGCTTCTGCGAGGGGCATGGCGACCTGCTCGGCGGCAAGGTGATCGTCTACAAGCATCTGGAGCATTGGAGCATTGCCCTACGGGCTTGATCCATGAAGAGTCCTCCGATGATAGCGGAGTCAATCAATAGCCGCAGTTGCCTAGATGCTGGTTATCTTGATCCTATTGTTTGCCGCTATCGCCACATCGATCTACGTGGCGCGCTAGTGGAATTGATGTCAATCGTTGCTCTGATTTTCTGATCCTGCCGGCTTGGTGAGCTTTGCTTTTTTGTCTTTTTCGCGGATGATTTCTTCCAGTTCGGCCATCTCCGCCGTTTCCTCGGTAGTCGGCACGTCCTTATTCTTCATGGTCATGGCATCCTCCATTGCAAATGAACGCGCGGAACCGCCAAGTGCTGGCAATATTTCCCTCCACCTTTGGCTTCCCCGATTGAGAAAGTTCGGGGGCAAGGCAATAAGCCACTACCGGCGCCGCCATCGTCCTCGGCTTGGTTTACCCAAATGTGTTCCCGATTGCTCTTTCTCAAATGTGATCATCGGGCATGGAAAATGAAGAGCCCGAACCGCCAGAAAAACGACCGGTTTTCTGGCGGTCGAGGATTTTGCCTCCTCAGCGCATTCCGAAGATCGGAAAACCCGTTGCGGAAACCACCGGCACATTGCAGGGTACCGGATGACTTTTCTGGCAGGGTAACGATGCTCATCGGATATGTGAGGGTGTCCAAGGCTGACGGGTCGCAGACGCTGGCACCCCAGCGCGATGCGTTGCTCGCTGCTGGCGTCGATCCCTCGCGAATTTATGAAGACCTCGCGTCGGGGCGGCATGACTCGCGACCTGGCCTGACCGCGTGCCTGAAGGCACTGCAGCCCGGCAACACACTGGTCCTCTGGAAGCTGGATCGTCTTGGGCGCGACCTCCGCCATCTGGTAGTCACGGCCGAGGCGCTACGCGAACGCGGCATCGGGCTGAAGGTGCTGGCGGGCGCCGGCGCGCAGATCGACACCACGACAGCTAACGGCCGGCTTGCCTTCGGCATCTTCGCGGCTTTCGCCGAGTTCGAACGTGAGCTTATTGCTGAACGCACGCAGGCGGGGCTTGCTGCTGCACGTGCACGGGGCCGGATGGGCGGTCGGCCTCGCAAGATGGATAAGGCCACGCTGGCGATGGCAATGGCCGCCATGTCCGACCGCAACGCGATCGCAGCCGATGTCGCGCGCCGTCTCGGGATGACGACCACGACACTCTATATGTACGTGAATGGCGACGGCACGCCCAAGGCGCCGGGCCAGGCGCTGCTCGACGGTGTGCCGTATCGCAAAGAACGGCTGCAAGCCGCGTGATGAATCACGCCGCGCCTCAGCGATCAGGCATATCGTCGAGCAGGGGAGGCGATCACGTCGTGTTCAATCGACCGGGCCGAGATTTCAGCCGGAGTCAGGGCCGCGGGGACGCACACCCCCCGACGCGGCTTGCCGTTCAGTCGGTTCGATCGCGCAAGGATCATCAGGTTCATCACCGCCGCGCCGATCAGGAACTCCTCTTCCGCTCCGCGGATACCGCGCAGGTGAAGCCGCCTCATGCCACGCTTACCCTTGGCGTCAGCGAAGAACCGTTCAACCCCGCGCCGCAACCGCATAGACCGCTTGTAGAGCCCGGTTTCCACTTCGGCTCTGGCAAGATCGCGGACGTCCTCATCGTCCAGCCGAACCAGGGTACGACGCCGCGCCGTCGTGCATTTCTTCCGAAGCACGCACGCCTCGCAGTCACGCGCATCGGCTGCATAACGGTGTACGCCGGTGGGCAGATGGAAGGCATGATGTCGGAGCGGCTTTCCGGTCGGACAGGTAAAGCTGTCAATGTCACGATCATAGCTGAAGGCCGTCCGCGGCAGCTTGCCCTTGGTCTGTTGCGTACGGTCGATTACCGGAATGTGCGGGATTGCGCCGTGATCCCTTACGAAGCCGAGGAAGTTGGCGCTGCCATAGGCTTTGTCGGCCGCAACCCGCTTGGGACGATAATCAAAGCGATCGGCCGATCGCTCGAGCATGACGCGCCCCGCATCAACTTCCTCCGCGAACCGAGCCGGTGTCGCCTTCACATCGAGAGCGACGCCACTCGGGGTGTCGACCAGCGCATTCAGGGCGTAGCCGAACCGGCCACGCACCGTTCGCGCCGACCAAGCCGCGGCAGGATCCGTTCGAGAGACGCCTTGGCAGCTTTTCGAGCGCGCCATTTCAAAGACGGCATCTCTTGTGTCGTGCACCCACTCCCTAACCGCGCGCGACGCGTTGGCGACATACGGCAGGTAGCCAGGAACGGTCTTGCGCTGCCAGCTCGCATCAGCCGCTATGAACGATGCATCGATCGCGGCGTCTTTTCCGCCAATCAGTCCTTCACTGATGCAGCGTCGGACCGTGCTTTCGAACAGGATCCGGAACACGTCGGCATCGCGGAAACGACCGTGCCGGTTCTTGCTGAACGTCGAGTGGTGCGGAACCTTGTCTCCCGGCGCGAGACGGCAGAACCAGCGATAGGCCAGATTGTAGCGCAGCTCCTCACACAGGCGCCGTTCGGACGTGATCGCGTAAATGCGGCCGACCAAGGCCATGCGGATGAGGAGTTCGGGATCGATCGATGGCCGTCCCCTTGCGCTGTAGTGACCGGCCAGTGCCTGTCTCAACTCGCCGATGTCGAGACATCGATCGACGCGACGCAGCAGGTGGTCTGTGGGCAACATGGCTTCTATGGTGCGGCGGGACGCCCCGTCCCGCTTACCGCGACAGGCTGGTCCCATCATAGCGACGCTCCTTTCGGCAGCCATGAAACGAAGGAGCAACCCAGCATGTCCGGCATTTTTCAACAGGCCCGTCCGGTTGTGACACCGGCCACCTCCGGCAGCGTTCTCAACGCCGTACAGGTGTCGAAATTCTGTGTCAGAACCGGAGGATGGGCTTGGCTATGCGGAGATGTCCCGCGGTGACGGCCGGCATCACGCTCCGCAGCCTAGCGCGATGCCCGATGAGCGATGCAATCTAAACCAGCATGATCGGCAGGTGGAACACGTACAAAACTCAGCCGCCCTGCTCGGGCTTAATCGCCCTCGAGCGGTGGAGTGCGGTCACGCGCTTGACATGAGCGATGCTGCATCCGGCGAGCTCCGCAGTTTTCGCGATGCTCATGCCCGCCTCCCTCAAACTTACGATGCGTCGATGGTGGGCGATATCCGGCTTGCGGCCGGTGTAACGCCCCGCCCTCTTCGCAACTTCGATGCCCTCGCGCTGCCGCTCGCGCCGCGTGTCGTAGTCGTCGCGCGCCGTCTGCAGCGCCACCCGCAGCAGCATGTCCTGCACCGCCTCCAGCACGATGCGCGCCACGCCCGCGCTGTCTGCCACCAGGTCGGACAGGTCCACGATCCCCGGCACTGCGAGGCGCGCCCCCCTGCCTCGGATCGTCTCCACCAGCAGCTCCGCCTCCGGCAGCGGCAGGCGGCTGATCCGATCGATCTTCTCGGCCACCACCACCTCGCCCGGCTGCAGGTCCGCCACCATGCGCAGGAGCTCCGGTCGGTCCGGCCGCGCGCCCGACGCCTTCTCCCGGTACACCGCCGCGACGTAGAAGCCGGCCGCCTTGGCGCCGGCCACGATGTTCTCCTGCCGCGTCAGGTCCTGATCGTCCGTGCTAACCCGCAGGTAGACGCGCGCTACCTTCACTCCGCTGCCTGCCACCTACTCATCACTCCTGCCCGGCGTTCTTGGGTATACCCTTGTGAGCCAGTCATGCAGCAATCGGCTCAGAACGGCAACTACCGGTCCTACGTAGCCTAGCTAAGCGGACCGGGTCTAAGTAGCTGCCCCATTATCGATGAACGCTATTTCGGTGATCGGCCGTGCATTAATCCCTGCCTTCACGCTGGCGTCCGACTTTGCTCTCCGGTACAAGGTCTTGGACGGGTTGTATCAGCGGGTTTGGTGCAGATGGAAGCACAGAGGGTCAAGATCGTGGACGGTGGTAAGCTCGTGATCCCGGCGGCAATGCGCCGTGAGCTCGGGATCACCACGGGTGACACCGTCCTCGTCGATGTGGACGATGGCGAGCTGCGGGTACGTTCCGTACCTAAGGCACTTGAGCGTGCTCGCGCGATCCTGCGCAAGTATGTGCCCGAAGGCGTCGGCTTGGCTGACGAGCTGATCGCGGAGCGTCGGCGTGAGGCGGAGCGTGAGTAGCAAAGTCGTACTCGACGCCTCCGCCCTGCTCTGCCTTCTAAACGATGAACCCGGGGCGGATCGGATAATCGACGTCCTGACCCGCAGCATCATCGGAACAGCCAACCTCGCGGAGGTCGTTTCCAAGCTACGGGACCGAGGATTGCCGCTCGACGAGGTACGTGAGGCACTTGGCGGGCTGCATCTCGATGTCCGGCCGCTCACTCCTGCCCAGGCGCTCATAGTAGGCGACCTTCGGCCAGCGACGAAGGCGCTCGGTCTGTCCCTCGGCGATCGGGCATGCCTTGCCTTGGCGATCGACCTGCAAGCTGAGATGCTTACAACGGACGAGCCACTTGCGAGCGCCGATGTAGGCATCACCATCACCAACGTGCGCCCCTTGGCAGAGTAGTCGCACATTCGTGCTTTTAGGTTCGGCACTCTGCTGGCGGGGACTCCCATGACTACCGCTCCGACACCGGTGCGCGACACAATTCTGATCACGCACGCCAATCCTGAGGACAATCGCTTCGCCCGGTGGCTTGCCGGGCGCCTAACCACGGCCGGATACAAGGTCTGGGTCGACGTTCGCGCGCTTCGGGGCGGCGACGATTTCTGGGACAAGATCGAGCACGTGCTGCGGCACGAGGCGATCAAGCAGATCGTCGTCGTGTCCGAGCACATCGGCAAGCAAGGCGTAAAGAAGGAACTCGCCCTCGGCGACGTCATGCGTCGCAAGCTAAACGACCCGGAGTTTATGGTCCCAATCCGGATCGCCGCCGTGGACTTCGGCGATTTCCCCACAGAGATCCTCCGCCAGAACGCACACAATGCGTTCCCTAACTGGGCAGCCTGCCTTCAGCCCTTGTTCGAGACGCTCGACACCTCACGTGTACCGAAGGTCGAGCATCCGGACGCCGAGCAGCTTGCGATGATCGTCGCTGCCCAAGAGGACGGTCGAAAGCTGGTCACGCTAAATTCCGAGACGCTTTACAGCAACTGGTTCGAACTCCGGGCGAGGCCTGACGTCTGGATCCTGGAGGCGAAGGGAACGACTGCGCAGCTGGAAGCGTGGAGCCAGTTCACCAAGGTTCCCCACGTCCTTCACGAGGGAGGCGCTATCGCCTTCTGCGGACCCGATGCGATCGAGCGTCTCGATAATGGCGCGCCGCCGTTGAAGGCACGCGCTAGCCTGCCCTTCAACGGCGTGATCGACGGTACATATAGCCGCCACTTCGGTGAGCGTTCCAACGCGCGGCGGATCGCCGTCAACCTGATGCGTCAGCATTGGGACCTGGCCATGCATCGTCTCGGGCTACTTCCTGTCGATTTCGCCTCGGGCGCCCGAGGCCGCTTCTTCCCCGACGGACTCATCGACGGAAGGGTGAAGCTGACGCTGAGCGACGGCCATCGGGTCGACCGTGTCCTGAGCGGCAAGTTCAAGGACCGGCGCTGGCATCTGTGCCTTGTCGCTCAACCCAAGCTCTGGCCGGATGCTCTCTTCCGGGTCCATGCCAATGTTGCGGTGACGACCAATGGCCGAACCCCGCTCCCGGGTGAACAGCTGCAGCGCATCCGGTTGCGCCTCACGCGGTCTTGGTTCAACGACAAATGGCGCGACATGCTGCTTGCCGCAATGGGCTGGCTTGCCGAAGGTGATGCGACCTTAGATATTGCCGCGTCCGGTGAGCGCCTCGCGGTCGCTAGCCTACCAATGAGCTTCGACTTTCCGGTCAGCTTCGCCGCGGAAGAAGACCGCCGAGCCGAGGAAGACGAGGGAGGCCAGATAACTCTGTCAGAGGACTTCGAAACGGCCTTCGACCGGGATGGGATACCGGAGGAGGCCGACGCATGAGCATCCTCACGCACCGCATCGCCGAGCCTTTGCTCGAGTTCGGTCACGGGCAGCAGATGGAAGCGCCAAAAGATGGGCTCTTCCTCTTCGGGCCGCTCGAAGGTCCAGATGGCCGCTCCCAGGTCCGCTTGGGCGTCATCGGGACGGAGAGCGGCGTCGGCCTATCCCGCCGCTGGTTAGAGCGGATCAGCCTGCATATTCCCGGTAAGGTCGATGCAAAGGGCAAGCCCGTCCTATGGGCACCCGCATGGCCAGGCTTCGAGGCCTGCTTCGGCATCGCGCTGCCGACCCGCGGCATGGTCGAGCTAGCGGTCAAGAGCGGCGACATCGATCATTGCATCAAAAAGAACAATCGCGCCGACGCGGTTCGTTCCACGGTGCTGCTGTTCGCCGACGCGATCCGCGCGCACATCCGCGCCGAGGAGCGCCGTCCCGACGTCTGGCTCGTTGTCGTTCCGGACGTCGTCTATCGCTATGGACGCCCCCAGGTCGCACCACCGCCCAAGGACGAGCGCACCCCCTCCGACATCACGAGCTTCAAGGACGCCAAACGCTTCTTCCAGATGGGCGGCGACCTGTTCCCCGACACGGTGCGGGATGCCGAGACCTACCTGTTCTCAAGCAATTTCCACCATCAGCTGAAAGCCGAGTTGCTGCAGGACGGCGTCGTCCTGCAGCTGATTCTCGAGAGCACGTTGGTCGACCGCAACCTCAACATTGCCAACGACCGCCGGCGCGGCCTCCAGGACGAGGCCACGGTTGCCTGGAACTTCTGCACCACGCTCTACTTCAAGATGGACGCCAAGCCGTGGGCGTTGGCTCATGTCCGTCCTGGCGTTTGCTACGTCGGACTGGTGTTTAAGAACGACGACACGCCTGCGGCAACGGGCGAGGCCTGTTGCGCCGCGCAGATGTTCCTCAACTCAGGCGACGGCCTCGTCTTTCGCGGCGCCCTCGGCCCCTGGTACTCCGACGAGCGCAAGGAATATCACCTCTCGAGGAGCGCGGCGGCGAATTTGATGACCTCCGTGGTCGAGGGCTATAAGCTCAAGCACGGCAAGCCACCGAACCAGCTGTTCATTCATGGGCGTCACCGCTTTTCCAACGATGAGTGGGACGGCTTTTGCAGCGCAGTGCCCACCGAAACACAGCTGGTAGGAGTCAGGATCAAGCAGCTCGATGATGTTCGGCTGTTCCGTCCCTCTGCGTCGACACCCGTCCTCCGCGGCACGGCCCTCACCGTGGGTGACTGGTCAGGTTACCTTTGGGCGCGGGGGTTCGTGCCTCGGCTGGCAGGGTATCAAGGGTTCGAGACCCCCAAGCCGCTCACCGTCGACGTGACGCATGGCGAAGGGGACATCGTAGAGGTGCTCGGTGACATCCTTGCGCTCACCAAGGTCAACTATAACGCCTGCGATTTCGCGAGCGCCCTGCCCGTGACGCTCAAGTTCGCCGATCGGGTAGGTGAGATCCTGATGGCGTCGCCACATACCGTTACCGCACCGCCGCTGCCGTTCCGGCACTACATCTGATCCCATGAGCGCCGACTGAGGCAGATGGGAGTTCGATCCTAAGGCGAAGACGCTGACGTCCACCAATTTAGGTACAAATCCGCTGTTTTGGGTGCGTGCCGCTGGGCAGATGCCGTCCACCATTTCAGGAAAACCTACAGCGCTCCGGTAGCCAGTTCGGCACCCGAAAAGCTGGACGGAGCCGATCGAGCCGACATGCGTAACGAAACCACGGACGATGCCGCGAACAACGGGAGAGAGCTTGATGCGATCGTGGCTGGCGCGGTGGTGGTGCTGGATCAGGTCACGTCCCTCGAGCCCTATCTCCCCGATCTTGCCCCCGACGATCGCGAACGCGTCGACGCCTATGTCGGCCGCGCCTCGGCCGACGCGACACTGCGCGCGTACAAGTCCGACTGGCGGCTCTTCTGCGCGTGGTGCGGCGAGGCGGGCTACCGGCCGCTCCCCGCGACACCGACGACCGTTGCCGCGTTCCTGACGCTGCTCGCTGAAACCGGCTTCGCGCCGCGCGAGCCGCAGCGCACCAAACGCGGGCGGATCATGCCCCGCCAGGAGCCGCGCCCGCTCGGCAAGGCGACGATCGGGCGGCGCCTCGCCGCGATCGTGTTCGCGCATCGCGCGGCCGACATGGAGCCACCCACCACCCAGCCCGATGCCGCCCGGCTTCAAAAGGCGATGCGCGCGATCCGCAAGGACAAGAAGGACGAGTTGCCCGCCAAGAAGCGCGCGGCCGATGGCGACGTGCTGCGCGACATGCTCCGCAGCGTCACCGGCGAGGACCTGCGCGCCTATCGCGACCGCGCGCTGCTCGCGATCGGGATGGCAGGCGCGTTCCGGCGCTCGGAGCTGGTGGCGATCACGGTCGGCCGCGTCACCGAAGACAGCCGCGGATTGCTGGTGCGGATCGGGTCGTCGAAAACTGATCAAGAGGGCAAGGGCCATACCGTCGCCATCCCCGACGGACGAAGGCTGGAACCGGTGCGCCACTATCGCGCGTGGCTGGAGAAAGCCGGAGTCAGCGAGGGGCCTGTCTTCCGCAAGCTGACGCCGCAGGGCCGCCTCACCGAAAAAGCGATGAGCGCCCAGGGCGTCGCGCTGGTAGTGAAGGCCGCCGCAATCGCCGCCGGCTACCCGCCCGAACTGTTCTCAGGTCACAGTCTGCGCGCCGGCTTCCTGACCGAGGCAGGCCGGCAGAATGCCAACCTGTTCAAGATGAAGGAGCATAGCCGCCACAGCTCCTTGGAGATGGTCGCTGAGTATGTCCGCGACCACGAACGCTTCCGAGAGCATGCGGGAGAAGGCTTCCTTTAGCGAGTCGATGGCGACTCGACTCGCTGCTCCTAAGTTGTTGAAACTCGGCGCTTTGGCTGCGGCGCTACCCGTCGGATGAACAGTCATTCCGGGGCGAGCGTTGAATGTACCAGCCGTAAGGCGAAGCACCTCCAACGAACGCGAGGCCTCACTTGGTCACTCCGCCATCTCCGCCCACTCCCACCCCCGCACCTGTGCCCACACCGTCGCCTGCGCCTACTCCAACACCTCCCATCACGGCGTCACCGGTCGGCTTTCGAGTTCTCGCCAGCAATTTGCTCGGGAAGGTGACAGCTTTATCGGCCCTATTTGACCTGAGCCCTTCAGATTGGTCCATTCTTTGTGAGAAATTCCCGGTTAGGTTTGGCAGGTACTGGACGAGGGAATCCGCCCATGAAGAAGTCGAGGTTCAGCGAGCAGCAGATAGCGTTCATCCTGAAGCAGGCCGAGGATGGAACGACCGTGGAGGAGGTATGCCGAAAGGCCGGCATATCGATCCAGACCTACTACCGATGGCGTAGCAAATACGGAGGGCTGATGCCGTCGGAGATGAAGCGCCTGAAGGTGCTGGAGGAGGAGAACGTCCGGCTGAAGCGGCTGGTGGCGAACCTCAGCCTTGATAAGGAAATGCTGCAGGACGTCATCCGCCGAAAAATGTAGGGCCTGGTCGAGCCCGGGAGATCGTCGGCTATTTGCAGGCGAGCTACCAGGTCAGCGAACGGCGAGCCTGCAGCGCGTTTCCGATCAATCGATCGACCCAGCGCTATCAGTCGCGCCGCCTCGATCAGGCCGGCCTCAAGATGCGGATCAAGGAGTTGGCTGCGACCCGTGTTCGCTATGGGTACCGACGCATCCATGTGCTGCTCCGACGGGAGGGTTGGGAGATCAACCACAAGCGCACTCATCGGCTGTATCGCGAGCTCGGGCTGCAGCTGCGCAACAAGACGCCCAAGCGCAAGGTGAAGGCGAAGCTGCGCGATGACCGGACGCCGGCGACGGCACCCAACGAGTGCTGGTCGATGGATTTCCTGTCGGACCAGCTGTTCGACGGTCGCAAGATCCGGGTGCTCTCGATCGTCGACAACTTCACCCGTGTGTCGCCAGCGCTCGACGTACGGACGAGCTACCGCGGCTCTGACGTGGTCGAGACGCTCGAGCGCATTGCCGTGGTACACGGTCGTCCCAAGCGTATTCGTCTGGATAATGGCCCGGAATTCATCTCGAAGGATCTCGACCTGTGGGCTTACCAGCATGATGTGGTGCTGGACTTCAGCAGGCCTGGGAAGCCGACCGACAATGCGTTTGCGGAGGCGTTCAACGGCCGGGTGCGGGCCGAATGCCTCAACGCATACTGGTTCTTGAGCTTGGACGACGCACGAGTAAAATGTGAGGCGTGGCGGCGTGATTACAACGAGCACCGTCCGCATAGCTCCCTCGGCAACCAGACCCCGATGGAGCGCGCTTTTTCCTCAGGGCAGGCATGCCTGCCCTGAGGAAAAGAGAACCGGTTTTCTCATAAAGACCGGACCAAAGACGGGGTGAGGCTCACCTCGATCCAGACTGTCATAGTCGATGGACCACTCAGAAGGGGGCAGCTCAAAACTCGGGGAGCGATTTCTTCCATCACAAAGCCCTCGCGCGGACACTATCGGCTAGGAAACAGGGCAGATTCTCGTAAACTCAATCATCGCAGAGCAACGATATTGTCCTGCGGCCAGTAAATTCATCATGCCTTGCTGAGCATTTTCTCGGCGCTCGTTTTCACAAAATCCGAAATCTGTCCTGACATCATTTTGAGGAACAGCGGTACGCTGACGTCGCCGCGAATCTCGCTATCCTCAATGTCGAGTTGCACCGGGATATTCTGCCCCATCGCCCCGATGACCAAGTGTAGTGCGTAGTCCGATACCCACTCGGAACTGAGCGAACCGCCTCCCGGGATATGCGCTGCCAGCTTGGGCAGGCCGGCCTCGATCCTGCTCTTCGCTTCGATTTTACCAAGGCTGTGCGGGATAACGACTTCCATATCTTCTTTCCTGTTCAGGCCGCCCGATCGACGAGCAGCAAGGTCGATGTCGCGGAGGCATAGAGTTTGCCGGCCATGTCGATCAGACGCGCCTCGGTATGCGCCACCCTCTTGCCCATCGACACCACCTGGCCGATTGCACGGACCATCCCGACCCTGTCGGTCAAGGGCGCATGATAGGCGACCTTGAGTTCGAGCGTGACGCAGTTGATGGGCACTTGGGCCGCGGAGTTCGCCGCGATGCCGCAGGCCGAATCCAGCAGCGTCGCGGCATAGCCACCATGGGCGATGCCCATGAAATTGTAGGTCTGCGAGGTGGGCGTCGCGACAAAGACGACCTTCCCCTCCTCCGCCTCAAGCAGATCGATGTCGAACAGGTCCATCATGGGCGGCCGGGTGCCGGCCGCCATGAACTGTTCGATCTCTTCCAGACCGGTCATCGCTTACCTCAAAGCTTTTCGGTCAGTTCAGGAACGATCTTGAAGAGGTCGCCGACCAGGCCGATATCGGCGACCTGGAAGATGGGCGCGTCCTCATCCTTGTTGATCGCGATGATGGTCTTGCTATCCTTCATGCCAGCAAGGTGCTGAATCGCACCCGATATGCCGACGGCGACATAGACTTTCGGCGCCACGATCTTGCCGGTCTGGCCGACCTGAAAATCGTTGGGCGCATAGCCAGCATCGACCGCTGCGCGGCTTGCGCCCACACCCGCGCCCAGCTTGTCGGCCAGCGGATCGATCACGCCATGAAACTGCCCGGCCGAGCCCAGCGCTCGCCCGCCCGAGACGATGATTTTGGCCGAGGTGAGTTCCGGGCGCTCGGACTGGGCGATCTCGGCACCCACGAAGCTGGAAAGTCCCGCATCCGTGCCCGTCGCAGCCTCGATACTGGCCGAGCCACCCTCGCGGGCCGCCTTCTCGAAGGCTGTGCCACGCACCGTGATAACCTTCTTTGCATCAGACGACTGGACCGTCGCGATCGCATTTCCCGCGTAGATGGGACGCGTGAACGTGTCAGCGCTTTCCACCGACAGGATGTCGCTGACCTGCATCACATCAAGCAAGGCCGCCACGCGCGGCGCGATGTTCTTGCCATTCGAAGTGGAAGGCGCCACGAACGCGTCATAGCCGCGCATCAGGTCCGCGACGGCCGGCGCGACATTCTCGGGCAAAGCGTGTTTGAACGCCGCATCGTCGAACGTTACGACTTTGGCGACACCCGCGACCTTCGCAGCAGCCTCGGCCACGCCGCCGATGCCCGCACCGGCAACCAGCAGATGGACCTCACCAAGTTTGGCAGCGGCGGTGACGGCCGATAGCGTCGCATCCTTGACCGACGCATTGTCATGTTCAACCCAGACGAGCGTATTCATAACTTATTCTCCGAGAAATCCGCCCCCGCTTCATCTCTGTGCGCACAGGATGAAGCGGGGTGCGCCGTCACTTGCATGGGAGAGGTTCGGCAAGTTCGGCGCGTTTGAAAGTTTATCAAATCGCCATTTCCTTGAGCCTGGCGACCAATTCATCGACGTCGGCCACCTTGATGCCCGCCGAGCGCTTGGGGGGTTCGGTCACCTTGAGCGTCTTGAGGCGCGAGGCGATCTCAACACCGAGATCGGCCGGCGTCTTCGTCGCCAGCGGCTTGGATTTGGCCTTCATGATATTGGGCAGGCTCGCATAGCGCGGTTCGTTGAGACGCAGATCGGTCGTCACGATCGCCGGCAGTTTGAGGCTTACGGTCTCCAGACCGCCATCCACCTCACGGGTCACCGCGACAGTCTCGCCCGATACTTCGACCTTGCTGGCGAATGTGCCCTGCCCCCAACCGAGAAGGGCTGCCAGCATCTGGCCGGTCTGATTGGCATCATCGTCGATGGCCTGCTTGCCGAGGATCACCAGGCCTGGAGCCTCCTCGGTGGCGATGGCCTTCAGGATCTTGGCGACGGCGAGCGGCTCGACCTCATCGTCAGTCTGGACGAGGATCGCGCGGTCGGCCCCCATGGCGAGCGCGGTGCGCAGCGTTTCCTGCGCCTTGGCGACGCCGATCGACACCACCACGATTTCGGTCGCGACTCCCTTTTCCTTGAGGCGGATAGCCTCTTCGACGGCGATCTCGTCGAACGGGTTCATCGACATCTTCACGTTCGCCAAATCGACGCCCGTCCCATCCGCCTTCACGCGCGGTTTCACATTATAATCGATAACCCGCTTGACGGGCACAAGCACCTTCATGGATCAATCCTACTCTGATTGTAATGCCGCCTGATATTCGGCAATGAGTCTCTCACAGATGGATCGGGCCGGTTGGACGGCAGTGGTAGCGCCGACACCGTGGCCTGCCGACCAGATCGTCTTCCAGGCCTTGGCCTCCTCCGAAACCGAAAGCGCGCCATGTGGCTCAGGGAGAGTCGCGGCTTCCAGCGAGGGCCGGAGAAAATTGGCCCCGACGCCGGTGACCCGGTCCGTATAGACGATATCCGCTGGTCCGGCCCCGATCACCATGTCTTTCTGTGCCGGCGAGGCGAGACTCTCTTCCGACGCGATGAAGTGGGATCCGATATAGGCAAGATCGGCCCCCATCATCTGCGCGGCCGCGATCTGGTGGCCGCGCGTGATGGCGCCGGAAAGCGCCAGCGGCCCCTGGAAGAAGCGCCGTATCTCGTCAACCAGTGCGAACGGGCTCATCGTGCCGGCATGTCCCCCCGCGCCGGCAGCGACCGCGATCAGACCGTCGACGCCAGCTTCGAGCGCCTTTTCCGCATGACGCACGTTCGTCACGTCGTGAAAGACCAGCCCGCCATAGCCCTGAACCACCTGGACAAGATCCGCGATGGCGCCGAGCGAGGTGATGACCAATGGCACATGGTGCCGAACGATCAGTTCCAGATCGGCGTCGAGCCTCGGATTGCTCTTATGGACGATGAGGTTGACGCCGAAGGGCGCCGCTCCCGGCATGGGAGCCAGCCGCTCCTCGATTTCATCCAGCCATTCACCGAAACCTTGACTGGTGCGCTGGTTGAGCGCCGGGAAAGTACCAAGCAGTCCCGCCTCGCAGCAACTGACGACAAGGTCCGGTCCCGACACAAGGAACATCGGCGCAACGATGGCTGGAATGGCCAGCCGCTTTTCGAGGCTTGCCGGAAGCGTCAAAACACATCGTCTTCCAGCGCCATCAGCGACTTCTTGCCCGCCTTGATCGCCAGGAAGCTGGCGGTCGCCTGAGGCAGGATACGCTCGAAGAAGAACGTCGCCGTCTTGATCTTGGCATCGTAGAAGCGCTTGTCCTCGCTGCCGAAGAAGAGCTGCAAGCCTGCGATCTTGGTCGCCTTGGCAAAGCAATAGCCCATGGCCACCAGGCCCATCAGACGCAGATAGTCCGCCGACGCCGCGCCCGCCTCTTCGGGATCCTTGAGCGCCCGCTGCGCGACCGTGGCCGTCGAAAGCTGCAGCGCCCCGAACGCCTTGGCGAGCGCCTCGATCATCGGCTTCATCGGTCCGTCGACGTTGTTTTCCTCGATGAAAGCCGACACCGGATGGAAGAAGCTGCGCAGATAGCGGCCCATATGGGCGCTGAGCTTGCGGCCGACGAGATCGAGCGCCTGAACGCCGTTCGTCCCCTCATAGATCATGGTGATCCGGGCATCGCGGGCATATTGCTCGACGCCGCTTTCGCGGATGTAGCCGTGGCCACCATAGCATTGGACCGCAAGGTTCGCGCTGTCGAACGCAAGGTCGGTGAAGAGCGCTTTGACGACGGGGGTCATGAGCGCAATGAAGTCACTCGCACGCTGGCGCACTTCGGGTTCGGGAGAATGTTTTTCCGCGTCCAGGGCGCGCGAGACCCAGGCCGAGAGCGCCCGGCATCCCTCATTATAAGCCCGCATCGTCATCAACATGCGGCGAACATCGGGGTGAACGATGATCGGATCGGCTGCCTGATCGGGATATTTGGGTCCCGAGAGCGCCCGACCCTGAATACGATCTTTCGCATACCAGGCCGCCGCCTGATACGCCGCCTCGCCCACACCCAGGCCCTGGATGCCGACGGAGACACGCTCCGTGTTCATCATCGTGAACATGGCGGCCATGCCCTTGCCAGGCTCACCGACGATCCAGCCGATCGAATCATCGAAGTTCATCTGGCACGTCGCCGACGCCTTGAGACCCATCTTGTGCTCGATCGCGGCGCAGGCGACGCCGTTCGATTGACCGGGAGTACCGTCCTCCCTGGGCAGATATTTGGGGACGAGAAACAAGCTGATGCCCTTCACGCCCTTGGGGGCGTCGGGCAGGCGGGCGAGCACGAGATGGATGATATTCTCGGTCAGGTCATGCTCACCGGCGGAGATGAAGATCTTGGAGCCGGTGACCTTGTAGCTGCCATCGCCCTGCGGGACCGCCCGGCTGCGCAGGAGCCCGAGATCGGTACCGCAATGAGGCTCGGTCAGGCACATCGTGCCGGACCACTGGCCGCTCACCATCTTGGGCAGGTAGGCCTGCTTGAGCGCGTCACTGCCATGGCCCTCGATCGCAGTGGTGGCACCATGGGTGAGGCCCGGGTAGAGGCCGAAGGAGAGGTTGGACGAGCAGATCATCTCCTCGACCAGCTTGTTGACCGCTTCCGGCAGCCCCTGCCCACCCCATTCCGGATCGGATGCGAGCGCGGTCCAGCCACCTTCGGCGAACTGCTTATAGGCTTCGGGGAACCCCGCCGGCGTCCGCACGACGCCGTTTTCCAGATGACACCCCTCCTCGTCGCCCGACCGGTTGATCGGCAACAGGACGTCGCGACAGAAGCGCGCCGCCTCCTCGAGGATCGCATCGGTGAGATCCGGTGTGAACTCCGACAGCGCGGGAATATCCCCGAAGCCGTCATCGGCATGGAGTTCGTTGAGCACGAAGCGCATGTCGCGCAACGGGGCGTCATAGACTTGCATATTTATATCTCCTGACCGGTCGGCCATCCGGCCGCCGGCCGCCAATCAGTTACGCAGCGGCTTGCCGGTGACGAGCATCTGCTCGACGCGCGCCTGGGTCCGCGGGTCGCGCACCAGTTGCATGAAGGCCTTGCGCTCGAGCGCCAGCAGATCCTCTTCGGTCACGATGTCGATGAGATCCTTCTCGCCGCCCGTCAGGACGTCGGCGAGCGCGCCGGATACGACACCATCGTAAGATGTGGCGAGGCCACGGGCCTGGAAGCCTTCGACAGCCATCGAAAGAGCGGACTTGCCTCCCGCGCCAGGCAAGCGGAATTCCGGAGCCACAGGCGGTTTGTAACCGTCGGCCAGTTCCAGTGCCTTCGCCTTGGCGTCCGCCAGCAGACGGTCCCGGTTCATCGTAATGCCGTCCGAGGGACGCAGGAAGCCATGCTCCTTCGCCTCGGCGGCCGACTTTGCCACAGTGGCTGTCGATACCGTCTCGAAGACCTTGGCTACGGCCGGCATCGGCCCCTTGGGCATGCCGGGACTGGAGCGCCAGCGATCGATCATTTCACCGCATCCGCCCCAGCCAGGGATCAGACCCACGCCGCACTCGACCAGACCCACATAGCTTTCGGCATGGGCCTGCACGGCATCACTGTTGAGCAGGATCTCGCAACCGCCGCCCAATGCCATGCCGGCCGGAGCGCTCACGACCGGGAACAGCGCATATTTGAGCGCCTTGTAGGCCTGCTGCCCGCCCGCGACGAGCTTTTCGATCTCGCCCCATGCCGCGATGTTCAGTGCGAACAGAGCAAGACCGAGATTGGCGCCGGCGGAGAAATTGCTGCCCTCATTATAGACGACGAGCGCCTTGAACTTGTCCTGCACGACCGGGATCGCCTGACCGATCAGCTTCATCACATCGCCGTCGAGCGCGTTCATCTTGCCGGTGAACTCAAGGCAGGCAACGCCGTCGCCGACATCCCAGAGTGCCGCCGAACCATTTTTGAGGATCGGCTGGCTATGGAGCTTGATGTCTTCCAGCAGCAGCACGCCCTCGGGCCGCACGACATCATGATAGTCGCCGGCGGCATCGAGATATTGCCGACGGCCGTCCTGCACCCGGTAGAAAGGCCGATCTCCGGCTACCTTGAGGATCGCGGGAACATCCCGCCCCTCGGCGGCCAGCCGTTCGGCGAGCTTGCCCGGCCCGAGGCGATCGATCAGTTCGAACGGCCCGAACTTCCAGTTGTAGCCGAGCTTCATCGCGTCATCGATGCCGACGATGTTGTCCGCAGCTTCACCGACCAGACTCGCGGCATAGGAAAGAACCTTGCCGAGAATTTCCCAGGCATAGGCGCCGACCTTGCCGGGCGCAGCAACCAATGCTGCCAGGTCCTTCTCGGCCCGGCCCGGCAAGGAAGCCGGCTTCACCGATACGCGATATTCGCCGGTCGCGAGATCGAGCGCTTTCTTGGTCTTCGTCGCCTTGTCGAACGCGTAGAAACCGCCCTTGCCCTTCCGCCCGGTAAAGCCTTCCGCGATCATCCTGTCGACGAGCGGCATCGGCCTCACCGTGTCGAAATAGGCGTCACCTGCCGGCAGCGTCGAGGACAGGCTCTTCGTGAGCAGCGGCATGAGGTCGACGCCAACGAGATCGACAAGGCCGAAAATGCCGGTCTTGGGCACGCCCATCGGCTTTCCGCCGATCTGGTCGGCTTCCTCCACCGTCAGCCCCTGGTCCATCGCGGCATTGATCGCGACGGCCAGCCAGTAGGTACCGATGCGATTGGCGATGAAGCCCGGCGTGTCCCGCGCCGGCACGATGCGCTTGCCGAGCTTTCGATCGACGAAATCCGAGACGCGCCTCGCCACAGCCGTATCAGTGTCGGGGCCGGTCACGATTTCGATGAGCCGCATGTAGCGCGGCGGATTGAAGAAATGGGTGATCAGGAAGTCCTGTTTGAACTGATCGTCCCGCCCCTCGACCAGATGGCCAAGCGGAATCGTCGAGGTATTGGACGATACCGCCGTGCCCGGACGCTTGAGCTGCTCGAGCTTGGCGTAGAGCGCCTGCTTGATGTCGAGCCGTTCGACGATCGCCTCGACGATCCAGTCGCATTCGGCCACCCGCTCGAGATGGTCGTCGATATTGCCCGTTTCAACGAGCTTCGCCGCAGCCTTCGACATGAAGGGCGCCGGATCGGTCTTCAGCATCTTCGCGACCGCACCCTTCGCCACGGCGTCACGATCGCCGCCCTCCTTGGGCACGATATCGAGCAGCAGCACCGGCACGCCGGCATTGGCGACCTGCGCTGCGATGCCGGCGCCCATGACGCCTGCGCCGATCACGCAGACCTTTTTGATGGTTTCCGGCGGGGCGCCGACTGGCTTGATGGCCTGCTCGCTCATTCCGCCGCCTCCAGCACGGTGGCGATGCCCTGACCGCCGCCGATGCACTGGGTGGCAAGCGCATAGCTGCCGCCTTCGCGCTTCAGCAGAGCCGCGGCCTTGCCCACGATCCGCGCACCGGTCGCCCCCAGAGGGTGGCCTATCGCGATGGCGCCGCCGTCCAGATTGACCTTCGACTGGTCAAGCCCCAGGTCGCTGATGCAGGCCAGTGACTGGCTCGCAAAGGCTTCGTTGAGCTCGACAACGTCAAGCTGGTCCACACTGAGCCCCGCCCGCTGCAGCGCCTTGCGCGAGGCCTCGACCGGTCCGATGCCCATGATCTCCGGCTGGCAGCCAGAGACAGCAACCGACTTGATGCGGGCAAGGATCGGCAGTCCATGCGCGCGCGCATAATCCTCGCTCGTGACCAGGATTGCGCTTGCGCCATCGGTCAGCGGCGAGGACGTTCCCGCCGTTACCGTGCCGTCCTGGCTGAAGGCCGGCTTCAGCCCGGCGAGGGTTTCCGTCGTCGTGCCGGCACGCGGCGTGCCATCCTTGTCGACCACGCCCGCCTTGGTCGTGATCGGCACGATCTCGGCCTCGAGCTTGCCGGCCGCGATAGCCGCGGCCGCCTTGTCCTGACTGGCGACCGCAAAGGCTTCCTGCTGGGCACGGGTGATCTGATATTTGGTCGCGACATTCTCCGCCGTGTCGCCCATGCCCATATAGGCGGCGCTCTTCTTCGCGAGCTCGGGGTTCGGCAGCGGATTGAACCCCATCATCGGCACGCGGCTCATCGACTCCACGCCCGCGCAGATGAAGGCCTCGCCGGCGCCAAGCTGAATCTGGCCCGCAGCGATGTGGACCGAGCTCATCGACGATCCGCAGAAGCGATTAACGGTCATGCCGCCGACAGAGAGCGGCAGGTCGGCGAGAAGACCGATAAGGCGCGCGATGTTGAAGCCCTGCTCGCCTTCAGGAAAAGCGCAGCCCAGCACGATATCCTCGATATCTTCGGCCTTCACGCCGGTCTGCTGAATAAGTCCGCGAATGACCTGAGCGGCCAGATCGTCAGGGCGGACGCGCGCCAGCGCGCCCTTGCCTGCCAGGTGAAAGGGGGACCGGGCATAGCCCGCAACAACTACATTACGCATCGATGATAGCCTCTCCAGGGAATCGGACATCTGATTACCTAATGGTGCGTGAAATGACGTTTACGTCAACTAAAATCTTTGGCACTCTTCTCACGCCGTCGAGGGAATCGTCATGCACCGGTTCCCGGGAGGCTTGATATCGGAGGTCTTGGCCGAGGAACGTACGGATGCTCGCCAGTGAAAAACCGCGCACTCTCATCCCGGCGATGATGCTCGCGCCCGTCTTATCGACGGCTGCGCCTCTCCCCAAGCGCCACTGCACCTGTTTTCGAAGGCGCACACATGCGATTTTCTGAGCATCCCCTCCGGCGTCAGATCGTCGGCGAAATGCATCTGCGCCGTTTTCCTGCACTCGAATTGCCCGCCATGGCATTTCAGACGGTTCGCCTGGTCGATGAGAATGACCGGGAGAAGGAATGGCTGATCCTGGAGCAGCGATGTGCCTCTGGACTCGATCGCAACCTGCGCCACCTGGAAACGGAGTGGTCCGCCAACGGGCGGCTGGCCTGGGAAAGGCACAGTGAAGCGGTCACCACGACGCTAACGTCAACCTCGGTCAGCGCGGACGCGCAGTTCTGGTCTGCTCCCGACGTCGGCCCCTTCAGTGATACCTTGCAGTGGATGGAAACGCTGCCGGGCCTGGTCATCCGCGCAACCCACATCGTCGTTGTGGCGAACGATCGCTACGCCGAGCCGGTTGTCGATCGGGCCGACTTCCATCCGGGCCATCTCGTCTCCTGCATCATCGGGGATAGCGTCCGGATTTGGAGCGACTTTCGCATTCACGCCGGCGGCTACGGGCGCCTGGTCGTTGCCGCGAACGGGGCGGCTGACGGCGAAGTGTCGCGTTCCATCCAGCGCATTCAGGAACTGGGCAATTATCGCAATCTTTCCTTGCTTGAAGGCACGCACAGATCAATAGCTTGACGGCGTCACACACGAACACGCCCGAACCCTGACGACGGGGCCAGCAGCGCCTGACCCCTCCAATTCGCACACAACCTAATAGGCATTTTGATGACGCATTGAGCTATTGACTTACCTATACGTCATCGAGATGGTTATGGGACGCTGATTTGCCGCATATTGGCTCCAGACGTGAAACAGACGGTCGCCTGAAGGCGCGCGGAGAGGAACAATGTCGATCATTCTGACACTACTGGCTTCGAGCACTGCATTGCCCGCCGACACCGTTGTCGGTCGCTGGCAAACCGAGAGCCGTCATGGCGTCGTGGAAATCACCCGCTGCGGGCAATCGATCTGCGGTGCCTTGATCAGTTCCGACGGGATCAAAGCCAACCCCGAACTACGTGACGAAAAGAACAAGACCGCTGCGTTGCGCGGTCGTAAGCTTCGTGGATTGCAGATTCTGCAGGGTTTTACGTGGAAGTCGGGCAGTTGGTCGGGTGGTTCCATCTACAACGCTGAGGATGGCGGTACATACAGCGCGACGGTCACGTTAGCCGATCGGGATCATTTGCGCCTCAAGGGCTGCATCGTCTGGCCCCTGTGCAAGACGCAGACATGGACGCGCCTCCGATAAGCACGAGGAATTTGACAATCACGAAAGGGGAGATGGGCGTGGCAGGCAAAAATTGGAAAGTTGGGATCGCAACATCGGCCGTGGCGGCTGGATTGCTCGCGCCGCAAGCCGCGAGCGCGCAGGCCTTTTACCTTCAGGAACAATCGTCCAGAGGTGCCGGACGAGCCTTTTCGGGCGAGGTCGCCGACCAGGGCGTACAGTCCCTCTGGTGGAATCCGGCTGCGATCGCAGGCATGGAAGGAGTCGATGCCCACCAGGCCGTAAGCGTAATCCTTCCCAAAGGGTCGGTTGACAATGTCAACACGCTCATTGTCCGTCCCGGGCAGTCGGCTGCGGCTGTAGGCGGGAGCCAACGCTCTCGTGATCCGATCAATAATGGCGTACTACCCTCCGGCGCGATAGCCGTCGGCCTGACATCACGGCTCGCTTTGGGGCTGACCGTCGCCTCCCCTTATAGCTTCACAACCAATTATGATGCCGACAGCTGGGCACGGTATAGCGCCGACAAGACCAAGCTGCGAACATACGACATCCAGCCATCGATCGCCTACCTCGTTACGCCAAATCTCAGCATCGGCGCCGCGCTTAATATCGAATATGCCGACGCATCATTGTCCAACTATCTGCCGAACCTATCGCCTCTTCTCGCCGACGGCCACCAGGAGCTGAAAGGCAATGGTTGGGATCTTGGCTGGTCGGCCGGGCTGCAATATCGCGCCGGCCCCATGCAACTGGGCGCCAGCTACAAGTCGAGCGTGAAGCATAATCTCGACGGTTCGGTGACGACGACCGGTCTTCTTGGTCCGCTCGCCGGGCAAAACAGCGTAGTGAATGCAAACGCCACGTTCGAGACCCCCTGGCAGGCGATCTTCGGAGCGCGCGTGGCGGTGTCGCCCAAGGTCACCCTCAACGGTCAGGTGACCCGCATGGGTTGGTCGAAATTCGACGCTATCCGGCTCGGCGCGCCGCTCAACGTTTCAATCCCGGAAAATTACCGGGACACTTGGAGCTTCGCAGGCGGCATCGATTACGCGGTCACACCAGCCTGGACCGTTCGTGCCGGCGTTCAACACGCCCAGACCCCGACGCGCAACGGCAATCGGGACGCTCGAGTGCCTGACAGCAACCGTTGGAATTTCGCTGCCGGCACAAGCTATGCCGTGTCTTCCCGGTTCACGCTCGATGCGGGCGCAGCGTATATTACGTTCAAGGATACGACTATTGATCGCACGACAGCGGCCTATGCCAGCACGGCCGTGCAGACGCCGATCCTGATGGACGGCAAGCTCGAGGACGCGCACGCCGTCGTGCTGTCGCTCGGCGGACGTTTCCACTTCTGATGCTGGAGATCGCCATGCCCCAGCCCGCCATCAGCGCCTTCCCGTCGATACCGGAACCGGCAATTCCGCCACGGCTCCTGACCGACCTCCTCGACAATGCGTTGAACCTTTATCCCGAACGCGTCGCCATCGACTTTCTCGGGCGAACCTGGACTTATGCGCAAGTGGGGCAACTCGTTCGCCGTGCAGCACGTGGATTGCAGGATCAGGGGCTGCGCAAGGGCGATCGGTTCGGCCTGTGCCTGCCGAACTGCCCCTATTTCGCGATATTGTACTTCGCGGCGCTGCGCGTGGGTGCGATCGTGGTCAACTTCAACCCGCTCTACACGGAGCGCGAACTGGAGCATCAGATCCGGGACTCGGGAACGCGCATGATGGCGGTACCGGACGTCCGGATAATCCACGAGAAAGTGCAAGCCGTCGCGCCACGTGCCGGGCTGGACAAGATCGTGTTGTGCGGCATGAGGGATATGCTGCCCTGGCTGCAAGGCCTGGGCTTTGCGCTATTCAAGCGAAAAGACCACGCGCGGATACTCGACGAAGGCCTTCATGTCCGGCTCAAGGCGCTTCTCGCCCATGATGCCGAACCTGACGCGGTAGAACGTCACCCTGATGATGTCGCGGTCCTTCAATATACCGGAGGCACAACCGGCGTGCCCAAAGGCGCAATGCTGACCCACGCCAACCTCACGGCGAACAGCGCCCAGATGGTGGTGCATGTGGGAGGACTTCGCCCGCAGCAGGAGAGAACTCTCGGCGTCCTGCCCATGTTTCACGTCTTCGCACTCACGACGGTGCTCAACTTCTCAGTCGAAATCGGCGCCGAAATCGTCCTGCTGCCACGGTTTGAGATGAAGCAGGTTCTCAACACGATGAAGCGCAAGCCGCCGACACAGTTCTTCGGCGTGCCTACGATCTATGTTGCCCTGAACGCGCTTCCGGACGACGAGATACCCGATCTCTCGGCCGTGCGCGCCTGTATATCCGGCGGCGCACCGCTCCCGCTCGAGGTACGCGAGGAGTTCGAGGCACGCACGCGTGCCAGGGTCGTGGAAGGATATGGGCTCTCCGAAACCGCCCCGATCATCGCCTGCAACCCGTTGTTTGGGACGGTGAAGGACAATAGCTGCGGCCCAAGTTTCCCCGGCACCATCATCGAGATCCGAGATCCGGAGAATCCCTCGCGGGTTCTTCCCCAGGGAGAACGCGGAGAAGTGTGCGCCCGCGGCCCTCAGGTGATGAAGGGCTATTGGCAGCGCCCTGCAGAAACCAGTGCTGTCTTCGTCGATGGCGCGCTACGAACCGGCGATATCGGCTATTTTGATGAGGATGGCTATCTCTTCCTCGTCGACCGCATCAAGGACATCATCTTCTGTGGCGGATATAATGTATATCCCCGGATCATCGAGGATGCGGCCTACCAGCACCCGGCGGTAAAGGAGGCGATCGCAATCGCGATTCCTGACGCCTACAGAGGTCAATCTCCCAAGTTGTTCATCGCGCTGCACGAGGGATCGAACCTGACCGTCGATGAACTCAAGGTCTTTTTGCAGGATCGCCTCAGCAAGATCGAGATGCCCAAGGCCTTCGCATTCCGGGACAGCCTGCCCAAGACGTTGATCGGCAAACTTTCGAAGAAGGATTTGATCGAGGAGGAGAACAAAAAGCTCGCCTGAGCCTCTATCCCCTGTCAAGCTACGAGGCTTATGCGCTTGAGTGGTAGGGTAGCCGTGATTGGAGGACAGGGAGTGGATGGCATGGGGAACTCGCTCCACCTCGCCGAGGACGATGAAACGCTTAAGGACGCGGATCGCGACAACCCCACGCACAAGGGGAGAACCCGCGCAAAGGATGCGAATTTACAAGTGTACGGCATCCAGGATGTCGCTCAGGAACTCGGACTGACACTTCGCACGCTACGCTTCTACGAAAAGGAGGGGCTTATCGCCCCTCAACGGGTAGGCAGTACCCGGGCATATTCCAGGCGTGAGATCGGACGCATACAGCTGATTTTGCGCGGCAAACGCCTTGGCTTCTCCATCAAGGAAATCAAGGAGTTTCTCGATCTCTACGATGCCGATCCCGAGCATAAGGAGCAAATGGAGCGATTGATTGCCCGCATCCGGGAAAGGTTGGTCGACTTGAAGACGCAGCGCTCTGCGCTCGACCTGACAATCGACGAGCTTACAACCATCGAAGTGGAAGCGATGGCAAAGTTGCAGCGATAATTTGGTCATCCCATTCTCTAACCGAGCGGTAACGCTTGATCGCGGCGCCCCCGATCCAATCAAGCCGTCAAGCGACGAGCGCCGCGCCGATCGCTAAGGCCGCCCCAGAACCGCGCCATGATCATCCAGGCGATGCCCGACGCGGTCATCGCCCCGCCGACCTGCCATGGCTCGAGGCCAAGCACGCGCGCGATGGGGCCCGCGAGCGCCACGAACGACATCATCGCCATCGAGCAGACGAAGGTCTCGAACATCAGTGGCTTCATGCTGAAAGCGCCTGATCCTCGCGGGCGGGAGCTGTTGATAGAGATCGAGCACGAGATCCTCGGCCCC
>NZ_CAMLAC010000002.1 GCF_946477935.1 uncultured Sphingomonas sp.
GGCGAGCCTGCGGCGCCGGCGGGCAGCGACGGGCTGGGCGAGTCTTCGGCCGATCGTGCGTTCGGCGGCGAGTCCGCACCCGCTGGCGAGCCCGCATCTGGTGGCCGTCGCCGCCGTCAGCCCGAGATGGCCGACTGACCGCTCCCCGCCGCGCGTCCACCGGGCGCGCGGTGTCTTACTGGGCTCGCTTCGCTTTCCCGGGCGAAGCGGGCCCTGTTCTTGTTCCCGCTGACCGAGCGATCTTGAAATCTGTCCGGAAACTCCGTACATTCCGGATAGGAGAATCGCTGTGCCCCAGACCGCCAGTTCCGTCGAGGTTTCGAAGTCATTCGGCCGCTTTAGTCGCCAGGCCCTCGAAAGCCCGCTTACAATTACGCATCATGGTCACGAGAGCCTCGTGCTGCTGTCGCATGCCGAATATCAGCGGCTCAAGAGCCGGGATCGTCAGGTCTACACGCTTGATGACGTACCTGGCGATATCGTGGAGGGCGTGCGCGCCGCGCGGGCGCCGGCCGAGGCCGCCGCCTTCGATAACGAGGTCGGGTCCTGACGCGTGGCAATTCCTGAACCGGTTCCAGGTCTCGTTATCCGCTACGCCTATCTCTGGAGTCACGAAGCCAAGGCCGGCCACGAAGAGGGCAGCAAGGATCGTCCCTGCGCCATCCTGCTGACGGCAATTACCAAGGCGGGCGCCAAAATGGTTACCGTCCTGCCGGTGACGCACAGTCCTCCGGCTGACCCGAAACTCGCGGTGGAGATTCCGGCGGCGACGAAGGCACGCCTTGGGCTCGATGATGAGCGATCATGGGTGATCCTGACCGAGCTCAATCACTTCCAGTGGCCCGGCCCCGACCTGCGACCAACGCCCGGGGATCCGGAGGGCGACATCGCCTACGGTCTGCTGCCGGCGAGCCTGTACGAGACCATCCGCACGCGCTGGCTCGCCGCCTATGACGCCGGCAAGATCGCCCAGGTGAAACGCACGTCCTGAACTGCCGCGCCGCGAGGCGCAGCGCCTTCTCCAACGAGCGCCGCAGGCTCGGTCGGTCGCCCAACCGGCCAGCATCGCCGTTGCGGATAGCGTTCATCCCTCGGATTAGCGCCTTTCGTCGCCGGTTCCTGACACCTGCGGCAAGACGGACGCCCCCCACAACCCCATCCGCTCACCCGTGTTGCCGCTACGCGGCTGCCCGCACCAGCTCCCTCCAGGGGTTCCCCGGCACGCTGTGCGCGCCGGTGTGGAGCGCCTCCGCACGCCGCTTTTCGGTGTCACCGGCGGAAAGGCTGCTGGTCCCAGAGAGGAGTATCCCCATGAACAACGTCAACATCGCCGGCCGCGTCGCCAAAGACCCCGAGACACGCGGCACCGTCACCACCCTCATCGTCGCGACGGATCGCTTGAAGCTCAAGGACGGCAAGACCTATGTCGACGAGGTGACCGGCTATACCGCCAAGGATACCGAGTTCCACAGGGTGACCTGCTTTAACGGGCTCGCGCGATCGGGTGCATCACGCAAGAAGGGCGACGTCGTCGCGATCACCGGAAGCCTCCATTATTCGAGCTGGGACGACCGCGATGGTGTCACTCGCTACGGATGCGAGATCTGGGCCGACAAGATCGACTTCTTCTGAGACGCGGCGGGCGGCGCCTTGGCGCCGCCTCGTCACCACAGCGGACCCGAGCTAGAGACCTTCAGCCGTGACGCGGCGGAACGACGAGCAGATCCGCTACGCTCTGTGCAAATCCCTGCGCCAGCAGCGCCTCTTCTCGCGTCAATATGATCTCGTTCGCCATGCTCGCGTCGAGCAAATTCTTGAGCCGGGCCGCTAGTGCCAAGGCGGCTTCCTTGATCAATGCTTCATCCATCTCGCGCCCCGCGTCGTTGATGCCGGTGCTTTACGGGCAGGCGCGGGACTCATGTCGCACTGCTACCCGTCGTCGTCAGGCCATAGCATGGTTCACGGCACGAGCAGACCCGCCCTATTCTCCTTCTGCGGGGAGCGGCGCTGCGAGCGGGGTCACCGCGGTCGCATAAACCCAGGCTCGTGCAAGCTGGCCGGAGAGCGGGTCTCGGAACAGGACCTTGTGCCAACGGCCCTTTCTCTCTTCCACCGCAATCTCGGTATCCTGCGGCGCCTTCCACACGACGGCTCCGCTGCGCGACGGCGCATCTCGCAATGTCGCAGCCCGCGCCAGATAGCCGCGCTGATGCTTCGCCAGGAGGGCCGCTTCGGACTGGGCTGCGGCTTCGTGGTACCTGTGATGCTCTGCCTGCGCCCGATCGATCTTCTCGTGCAACGAGCTGAAGGCGGCCTTCTCATCAGGGCTCATCGTCTGCTGCTGCGGTATCAGCGCATAGGCGCCCAAAATAGTCAGAATGAAGCTGATGAAACCGACCAGGCCCATGCGTTGCAACTCCGGCAACGTGTTGGGACCAAGACCCTGGAAGAAGCTCTGGACGAGATCGAACAACGAGCCCTGCAGCCGGGCTGTCTCTTCATCCGTTTCCGCAGTGACGATCGCCGCAGCCACCTGCTGCATCTCGATCACGGTGCGCGCCGCGAACGCGGTCGCGGTTTCCCGCTCCTCGTCGCTGGCGCGCAGGGTTAGCGTATCGATCACGAGCATTCGCTCGGCGATCGCGCTGAAGGTCGTGAACCGCGGTAGCGCCTCGGCGATCACACGCCTGTAGGTCTCGCCAACACTGGCGGAAGCGATCGCCGATGCAACCAGCGACTGGCTCGCTCCGAACGCACGCACCGTATCGAGCACCGACGAGGCCAGATGCCGCTGCTGGTCAAGCAACGACCTGTCCTGTCCGGCGAGCCGGCGCGCCGTTTCGGTCACCGACAGCGCCCAGGCATTGCTGGTCAGATGCTTGAGGCTCTCGCGTTGTTTGCGATCCCGCTCAAGCGTGTCGAGGATTCCGCGATAAGGCGCGTCGAAATCAAATCCGCGCAGCATCTCGCTGGCGGTCTTCGCGTGTTTCATCGCGTCGGCGACTGCGCTGCCGCCGAGCGCATTGCGGTACAGGGCAGCGCGTTCGCGTTCCTCGCGAAGGAATCGGTCGGTGGCGCTCTCGGGCAGGCCAAAAGGGTTGGTCCTCATGAAGGCAATCCTGTCAGATCGACACGCCCGGTGCGACCAACATTTCGAGAACCGACATTCACCATCACCAGGGCTCGACGCATCCCACCCTGCGGGCGGGACCGGCGCTCTACTCGCCTGCGGCTCCCGGAGCCCCGTCTCCGTCGGGTCTCCGCCCTCCGGGTGACGATCACCTTGCGGGTGCGTGGGGAGAGGTCAAGGAAAAAATCTCTCTCTCTGAATTCCTAGTTGTGACGTGCGGGGATCCGAGCCCGTCAAGGATGAGCGGTCCCCCCAATTTTCACGAACCCTCCGCTTCGCTCCGGGCACGAGAAAATCGGCTCCCCCGCTCCCCGCTTCGCGGCGTTAACCGGGGTCCGGCTGGCGCCGGCTTCCCGGTTAACGTCCCTGACCGGCACGACCACCGCACGTCGATTGAAAAGCCTCATCGAATGGATGAGTTTCCAAGGAGGCTATCATGCAGACCAGTTTCACCAACTTCGCCGACCTCGCCAGCCACATTGCCGCCGCACGCGAAAACGAGGACCTGACGCAGACCTACGAAGGCGCCTTCATCGAGCATAACGAAATGGCGAAGCTCAGCATTGTCGAGGCGCCGGAAGCGCTGGACATGCCCGATCCCGAGCAGGTCCGAGCCGCCGTCGAGATGATGATGCAGACGATGTTCGATGTGCTGCGCGACACGCGCATGGAGGCCTTCGCGACCGATCTCGCCTGGGGTTTCGCGAACAGCTTCCACGTGGTGGCGAAGCGGATCGAAGGCCGGGAGGATGACGCGGCCAAGAAGCTCGGCGACCTCGCCCGCGCCTACGACCCCTCCGAGATCTACGCGACCGAACTGGAGGACACGCAGCTCCTCTGCCAGACGCTGCAGGGGTGCCGGGAGGCGATGGAGTGCATGCGCGACCATGCCGCCGAAGTCTATCGCGTCGAGACCGGCAAGCCCTTCTCGCCGGTCCGGGGAAGCCGGGTGTCGAGCGCGCTCAACGCCTCGATGATCGATGCCCGCGACTATCTCGCCTCACGCGCCCGGGAACGCCGCGAACAGTTCGCGCCTGAGGGACCCGTGGTGGCCTTCTCCGGCGGTCAGGTTTGGGAAGACGGCGACCTGCTCTGGAAGGGCCTCGACAGCATCAAGGCGCGCATCCCCGAGATGATCCTCGCGACGACCGCACAGGCCAAGGGGTGCGATGCCGCGGCGCACGCATGGGCCGCCTCGCGCGGCGTGAAGGTGATCCAGTTCCGGCTCGATCGCAGCCAGGGCAACCGGGCGGCGTTCGTGCGCAACGACCGCATCCTCAACCTCAAGCCGGTCGAAGCGGTCATCTGCGAGGGCTCGGGCATTCAGCAGAACCTCGCCCAGAAGCTGCGGCAGGCAGGTGTCCCGCTGCACATCGTCCGCCTCGCCCAGCAGCGCAGCCAGCGCGCCGCGTGATGCGCTTGTCCGAGAGGCTCCGGCGACCGCTGGGGCCTCTCTTCCTTTCTTGCGTCGTCGGGCGGCGCTCAGGGGCGTCGAGCCCCTTCGCGCTGCGCGATTGAGCGCGCGCGCGCACGCTCTGAAGCCCCGCCGGGGGCGGCAGAGGGGAGGGGGAGGGGCGGTTGCAGATCAGCAGGGAGGTCAAGATGTCCGTCACGTTCCGCATCGCCACTGCCGCCGACGATCGCGACGGCCCGACCGCCGCCATTACCACCTGTCAACTCGCCGCGTTTCGCACGTTTCTTCGCGAACAGGGCGAACGCTATGGCATCGTCCTCGCTGACCCCGATCCGGACGAACGCGGCTTCCTCCCCAATCATCTCGAAGCGAGGGTCTGCCCGGTGGCGCTGGCCACGATCGCCAGGCTGTTCGACTATGACGAGGCGGTCATCACCGTGGTCGAGGAAGCCCAGTTCCGGCGCCGCCGCATCAGCGTCTATCCTGTCGACCAGGCCAGCACGCTAGCCATGGGCATCGCACTCACATCCGACCTCGGTCACGAACTCGATCTCGCATCGAACAACGCTTTCGCGCTGCTCGAAAGCCTCGGCCTCCGACCGGACAGCGTCGGCGAAATTCCGGTGCATGCAGTGCTCGCCCGCCTCTCACATCCGGCCGTTCGCCGCCGCGCCATGGCGGAAGGCACCAGTACCTATCTCGATCGACTTGATCGGCTTCTGGCCACCGCCGATCCCGATGATGCGCCGCGGTTGGAATGGGCATAGCCTCCGTCCAATCTACGCCACAGCGCAGGGCGCGTCGCTCCGGCGGCGCGCCCATTTTTTTGCTTGCCGGACCCGAGATCCCGGTCGCAGCCGGCCCTCAATTGTGCGGCGGTGCTCGGTCGCTCTCGCTCACCGGCTGGCGAAGCAAAGCGTCGATCGCCCGCTGCGTATGGCTGGCAGCCGCGACCTCTCCCGCGGTCCCGAGATAGACCAGCGTCTGACGTAGCAGCGCCAGCGCCAGCGCGCGCGCGACGACCTGCTCTGATGGGTTCGCATCCATGTCCCGATCCCGAGCGCGAAGGTGATCCCAGCGGCAGTCGGCGGAGCGCCCAGCCAACAACTCCCGCGCGCTAGGCGCGGGAGCCGGGGCTGGTAACACGTCGAGACATGCGCCTACGCTTTTAGTGCCGAGGCACCTGGACATATGCGCAGGCACCCCGGCGTGATCACTCACCCCGAGTTGCCGTTCTCGACGGGATTACCAGTCCCGGCGCCGCCCGTTTCGCAGCGCCCGAGCGGACTAACATGTGGCTGGACATCGAACCATAAATTTGTGGATCGAAGGCTCAGGCGACGGCCTGCCGAGGCCACCGGCCACGGCGACCTCGGAGAACTAGTTCTCGCTCTTTGACGTAGTCTGGTTAAGCTTTTCCCGCAGTGCGAATGCGCGCAGCATCTCGTCGAAACCCATCATTATCGCCCGCCGCTGGGTACCTGGCCCACCTGCCGGGTCGTCTCCCTCCCAGATCACGGGAACCGCGCCCTCTGGGATCTCGAACCGCTGAAAAACAGCGGCGGCATAGTGGGCCATTTGTTTAAGCGCTGGAGTGTAGAATCCGAGCACTAGGGCCATTAGCCCGTCATGAGCTTTCCGGTAGTCAACAGCCAGTGCGGTTAGGTCGAGCGGGCCGGAGCCGAGGGTCAGCAGTTCGGTGCGGACCTTCTTGTTGACCCTGCTGCTGGCCGCAAGGGTCGCAGGGTAAAGCTGAAGGCCAATGCGGGCCGCCATTACCCCATCCGCCATGCGATCCGCATTGATCGGCACGAAGGAAATCGGCAGTTCGTGGTGCTGCGCGAAATTGCGCAGCTGACACAGGCAGCGATACGCGAAGCTCGTGTCGAACCAGTGGTTTGTCGCTGCCTCAAACGCCGCAGGCTCGACGCCCTGCTTGCCGAACTGGCCCAGCAGCCTGGTCTTCGACCGATCACGAAATGCGCTGGCTGCGCCCAGAAAATTGCCGATCCGGCGCTGCGCCTCGGCATTGGCATCCACACCTGCGGGGATCGTGATCATCGCGGTCGCCAATTGTCGCGACAAAGCCTCACCGATCTCGACCTCCGTGCGTTCGAAAGCCGCGTAATCTTCCGACAATGCAAGATAGTCGACCATGTACGGTCGCAGCAGTTCCACGACGCGCGTGTACTGCCGGAATTCGGACCAGATTGTCGCGTCGATCGGCCGGGCATCGATCTTGAGGTCCATCGCCCCGCCGGGCTTCGGGACATACCATCCAAACCGGCGGCGCCCGGGCAGATGGCCAACGTCCTTCATCCATCCACCCCCGCGGTCGCCCCCAATAAGAGGGTAAAATCTCTCACAGACTTCCAAGGATGTCGTTGAGGGAGCCGCCGCGTCAAGGACGGCGGGGCCCCACCATTTTCTTCGGCGGATCGAGGCCGGTTCCCAGCCTTCGGCGACAGTGGCCGCCGAAGAAAATCGTGACCCCCACCGCCGCTGCGCGGCGCCGGCGTTGCCGGCGTCCCTGACCCGGCGGCTCCCTCAACGACGGCCATTCCCCTGTCATTCAAGACGACAGGAGGCTTCCATGCAGACCATCTCGACCGCCGCCCACGCCGACGCCGCAAACTACCTCGCCGCCCTCGCATTCGCAGAGCGCCGAGCACTTCACAGCTTCTTCGACCAGCACGTCATTGAGGAGGGGGACGGACGCTACGTCGCCATCGACGAGGGCGACTATGATGCGCTGCCGATGACGCTCATCGACCGGGTCGTCCACACGGTTCCGGGACGCATGTCCGACGAATTCTGAGGGTCGGGGAGGGGCTGCGGCCTCTCCCTTTTTTTGCCTGGAGATGAGCAGTCATGGGGGGCATCGAACCCCCCATGACCGCGCCGCGGCGATGCCGCGGCAGGTGCGGATTCAGGCCGCCAATCGCTTCTCGACTTCCTCGATACCAAGTCGCTTGATGCGATCGGCGAGGTCCGCCAGTCGCTTGGCCTCGAGCTTGAGCAGGCCCGACTTCTCGACCGTCGCGATCGCCTGCTCGCGTTCGCGTTCCTCCAGCCTTCGTCGCCGCTCATCCAGCCGGCGCTCATCTTCCTCGAGCGCCAAACGCTCCTGTTCCAAGGTCTTTGCCATAGTTGCCTCTTGTGAAGGCTAATCGGGCTATGAACCGGTCCGCTATATCGAGGACGGTCGCGGCTCGAAAGGCGTTTCAGGAAGCTTGGGCGGGTCGGGCTGCCGCCCGAACACGGCTCTATTCGCTAAGGTCCCCTGCCGACCCTGCAGGCCGGCAAGCGACCTAACCTCACGGAGCCAAGGCCGACGCCTTGTCTCCGCCCGTGCGGGTCACGATCCTCGCCTGCTCAATGGCGCCTTCGGCCGCCATTGTACCTGCGACGCCCGGAAACGGGGCCGTAGTCTTCGCCGACCCGCATGATTGGCAGGTCTTCCCGAGGTGCCATGCTGCCCCACCAGCACTTCCGCCTGGCGGCGGACCCATGCCCCGCCGGAACCGGTAGCGGGCACTTCCCGACCTCACTGGATCGAGACCGGGACCAAGGATCGGCCCCATAGGATATGCACACCCTACGCACCTGAAGGTGCAGGGTTTTCGTTGCTGCACAACGGCTTAGCGCGGAAGAGAAGGGGAGTACGCCGTAGTACGTTAACGGTGGAGCGTGAAAGGCGCAGATTTCCGCCATTCTCTGGTACTACGCCAGACTACGGCGCAGGCGTATAATAAGACCAGCTTGTCGCTTCCCTGCCGCCGAGGTATAAGCGTCGCCATTCTTCAGTCCCCACCAGCCTCCCTGCTAGGAGGTTGGTCTTGGCTACCAATTACCGGCACTACAATATTCGCCTGGAGCGCTCCCAATGGGATCGCCTCAGCGCGATCGCGGCCGATCAGAAGCTGACCGTCGCCGACATCATCCGGTCGGCGCTCGACGTCTTCCTTTCCTCCTCCGATTTGCTGACCGCCAGCCAGCGGCGCCTGGCCCGCATCAGCGAGTTTCAGCAGCTCGCACTCGATGTCATCATCCGCGAGCAATACCCCGAATTGCGCGACCGTCTGGTGGCCGAAACCGACAAGCGCCTGGTGCAATATCATGGCGCGTGAGGACATCCGCTCGAACGGGCAGAACATCCCGCTCACCCACCACTCCGCGCGTGGTCGCGTGCAGCGCAACTCCGGCAATTTCACCCGCGGCTCCCAGCTCCTGACCCACGAAATGCTCATGTGGTTTTCGGGTGCGCGGCTGCCCGTCATCGCATGGTTCTTTGCCTTCCTCCTCGCCTGGTTCGCGATCCTGTCATTCCGCCTCGACGAGCATGGTTTCCAGCTCGTCTGCATGAAGCTCTACGCGACGCTCTGGAACTGGATCGAGCTCAACCCGAACAAGCGCGTCAACGTCACGCTGCCCAACGGCGAGATCATGCGCACGATCATGCCGGCAGTGCCGTTCATTCCCGAGGTTCAGCAGGCTTGGGCGACGACGATGCGGGCCCTGGTCGGATCTCTGCTGGTCTCGCTTTTCGTGGTGGTGCCGTTAGCGATCTGGTTCATCGATCTCTCGCGCCGGCGTGGCAAGACGATCCTTCAGGAGCGACACGAACGTGGCGCCATGCTCGTCGAAAACGCCGTGCTTCAGTCCGAAATCGCCCGGCACAACCTCGCCAGCTTCGAAGACGATGCGCGCAAATTCTTTCCCGCGCTCTCGCCGAAGGCCGTGCTGAGGCTGACGTTCCAGGAGCGGAAGGCGGGCGGCATCCACCACCCCTATTCGCTCGCCGGCGTGCCTTACCCGCACCGCATGGAGCAATCCCACACGATGCTGATCGGGACGACGGGATCGGGCAAAACCACGGAGCTTCGCAGCCTCGTCGCCCAAATGCGCGAGCGCCGGGACAATGCCGTCATCTTCGACCTGACCGGGGCCTATGTCGAAGCCTTTTTCGACCCTGCCCGCGACACGATCCTGAACCCGATGGACCAGCGCTGCCCGGCCTGGTCGATCTTCAACGACTGCCTTACGCACAGCGAATTCACCGCCGCCGCGGCCGCGTTGATTCCCTCCGACGGCGGGTCCTCCGAACCCTTCTGGGCGCTGGCCGCCCGCACACTGTTCATCGAGATGTGCATCCGGCTTCAGGAACGGGGTCAGACCACCAATCTGGCGCTGTCCGAGAACCTGATGACCGCGGATCTCAAGCGGGTCCACCGCTTCCTCGCCAACACGATCGCGGATCCACTGACCGCCCCGGAAGCCGCCCGCATGGCGGAGTCGATCCGCGCCGTGTTCAATACCAATGCGCAGGTCCTGCGCTTCCTCCCCGACGAGGGCGAGCAGTTCTCGATCCGCGACTGGATCACGGGCGAAAAGCAGCCCGGCGCGATCCTCTTCATCACCTCCAATTACGTCGATCTGCCGATGAACCGGGCGCTGCTGACGCTCTGGATGGACCTGTGCATCAATCGCCTGATGACCATGCCGCGCACCCGCTCGCTGCGCATGTGGTTCATGTTCGACGAGCTCGGCGCGCTCCACAAACTACCCGCCATCGAGAACGGCCTGCAGACCGCCCGCGCGTTCGGCGGCGCTATGATCCTGGGCATTCACAGCTTCGAGAAGCTGGTCGAGGTCTATGGCGAGCAGGGCGCCCGCAATCTCGCGTCGCTGGCGCGCTCGAAGCTCATTCTCGCGACCGCTGACCTCGACACCGCCGAGCAGTGCGCGCGCTACATCGGCAACCGCGAAGTCCGCCAGATGGATGAGGCCTATAGCTACGGCTACAACAACAATCGCGACGCCTCGACGCTGACACCCAGGAAACAGGTCGAGCCGCTCGTCATCGCCGACGACATCACCAACCTCCCTTCGATGCATGGCTTCGTGAAGTTCCCGGACGGCTTCCCGGCCGCGCGCATCCTGCTCGAGTGGAAGGACTATCCCCAGGTCGCCCCGGGGTTCGTCGCCAGACCCTCGATGCAGCCTGTCCGCTCTCGCCGCGGCGAGGAGGCATTCGCGGACGAGGGGGGTGAGGCGGGCGGTCGCGACGGCGCCGTCCAGATCGTCGACGAGGTGGTCGATACAACAAATCTCGCCAAGGAGATGGCGGCGAGGATCCTGCAGATGCCTGCCGCGGAGCATGTCATAGAAGCCGACCGGGCGGCGCAGCGTGCCGACGACAAGAACGAACAATCGACTCCCGCCAGCCACGCTGCCCACAAGGCCCAGGCGGCACGCGAGAAGTCCGAGGGACATCAGCCTGCGAACCGCTCGTCGGACGAGCGCCGCGACGGCCGCGCCGCGCCGCCACAGAATAGCCAGGTCGAGAACCAGACGCTCGTTGAATTGCGCCACGGTATCGCTGTCGGCCGCGACGACAGCGATCTCGACATGGGCATTTGATCGATGCACTCGATCGCCTCGGTCCGCTCCGCATCGGGTGCCGCGAGCTATTTCGCGAAGGACGACTTCCAGGACGATTACTACACCGCTGACGGAGCCTCGGAGGTCAATAGCTGGGGCGGGAAAGGGGCCGAGACGCTCGGCCTGGAAGGCGAGGTCTCGCGGGAATCATTCGAGGCGGTCCTGAGCGGGATACTGCCGAGCGGCGAGGGCGTGGCGCAGGTCGAGAATCGCCGTCACGGGCTTGATCTCACCTTCTCGGCGCCGAAGTCCGTTTCGGTCATGGCCTATGTCGCCGGCGACAAGCGCGTGCTCGCCGCCAACATGGCGGCCGTCCAGAAAACCATGGCGTGGGTCGAGAGGAATCTCGCCGAGGGGCGCAAGGATGTCGAAGGGCGCAAGGTGCCGGTCCAGACCGGCAATCTTGTCTATGCGCTCTTCCAGCACGACACCAGCCGCGCGCTCGATCCGCAGGCCCACGTCCATGCCGTGGTCGCCAACCTGACGCAGATGCCGGACGGCAAATGGCAGGCACTTCATGCCGACAAGATCTGGAGCCACAACGCGACGATCGGCGCCATCTACCACGCCTATCTGCGGGCCGGGCTTGAGAAGCTGGGTTATCAGGTCGAGTTGAAGGGCAAGCACGGCACCTTCGAGATATCGGGCGTGCCGAAAGCGGTGATCGATGCCTTCAGCCAGCGGCGCGAGGCGATCCTTGAAAAGGCTGCCGCGCTCGGGATCGTCTCAGCCAAGGGTCGCGACGGCGTCACTACCACGACCCGCGATCCCAAGCTTAACGTCGAGGACCGCGACGGGCTCGTTAAAGGCTGGATCGACAAGGCGTCGGGGCTCGGCTTCGACGGCAATAGCCTAATCGCCGCAGCCACAGCCCGCGCCGGTCAGCGTCTCGGGGCGGGGCCGATCGAGCGCGGATATCGCGCGGTAAGCGATGCGATCGCGAGCGCTCGCACGTCGCTCGGCGGGTTCCTGCGCCCACGCGATCCTCTCGTCGACAGCGGGCTCGCTCGCGCTACCCAGTCACCGGCGATTGCGCGCTCGCAGCTCGCGGTCGCGTCGGCAGTCCGGATCCTGGCGGAGCGCGAGGCGGCGTTCAACGTCCATCTGCTCGCAAGGACCGCGTTGGACCTCGGCTTGCAAGGCGTCACGATCGACACGGTCGAGCACCGGATCGGCCAGCTCCTCGAGACCCGCCAGCTCCTCCCCGGGGTCGCGAGAGCCGGCGACAGGGGCGTCCAGATGGTAACCACGCAGGAAGCGCTGCGCACCGAAGAAGCGATCCTGAAAAGCGTTGAGGCAGGGGCCGGCACGGCAGATCCGGTCGTAGCGGCGAGTGCGGCGCCCGAGCGCCTGCAGAGTGTCGCCGATCGGCCGCTCAACGCCGGCCAGCTTGCTGCCGCGACCCTGATCCTGTCGTCGCCCGACCGCACCGTCACCATTCAGGGTGTCGCCGGTGCCGGCAAGTCGACGATGCTGCAGGCCGTGGCCCGGATCGCAGAAGCCGAGGGCCGCACAGTGCTCGGCCTCGCCTTTCAGAACAAGATGGTCGCGGACTTGGCCGAGGGTGCCGGCATCAAGAGCCAGACGATCGCGTCCTTCGTCCTCGCGAACGAACGGTTTGTCACCGAGCGCGATACGAACCGATTCGAGGAAGCGCAGGCCCGGCTGGCAGGCGCCTTGCTGGTGGTCGACGAGACCTCGATGGTCTCGAGCAGCGACCTGCTGATGCTGCACCGGATCACCGGGGCGCTCGGCGTCGACAAGCTGGTGCTGGTCGGCGATCGCCAGCAGCTCTCCTCGATCGACGCCGGCAAATCGTTTGCGATGATCCAGGCGGCCGGAGGGACGATGGCGCGGATGGACGAGAACATCCGTCAGCGCACCGACACGCTGCGGACGGTCGCCGCGCTCGCCAATGTCGGCCGGGCGGGCGAGGCGATGAAGGTGCTGGGCGACAATGTCCATGAGAGCGCGAGTCCACCCGAGACGGCGGCGGGCATGTGGCTCGCACTATCGGCCGAGGACCGCGATGCCACAGCCGTGTTCGCGTCGGGCCGCGCATCGCGCGCGATCATCAATCAACGTATCCAGGACGGCCTTGCGGCCGAAGGAACGGTGCGAGGGCAGGGTATCCATCTCACGGTCTTCGAGCGCGTCAACCTCACGCGCGAGGAGCTGCGCTACGCCTCGACCTATCAGGTCGGCCAGACGCTCGACGTCGGCCGCGGGGGCGCGCAGGACATCGGTCTCAAGCAGGGGCGCTACGATGTCACGCGCGTGCTGCCGAGCGGCAAGATCGAGCTCAGCGATGGGCGGCGGCATATCCGCTTCGATCCCCAAAGCCTGTCGCCCACCGAAAAGCGGGATCGGCTCGAACTTACCCAGAAAAAGGACCTCCACGTCCACGAGGGCGACCGCATCCGCTGGACCGCCAACGACAAGCCCCGCGACCTCCATAACGCCGCGCTCGCGCGTGTGGTGTCGGTGGACAGCGCGGGGGTGACGGTCGAAACCGCGGGCAAGCAGACGCTCACGCTCGATCTCGGCGATCCGATGCTGTCGCGGCTCGATCTCGCCTACGCGCTCAACATGCACATGGCGCAAGGCATCACGACCGACAAAGCTATCACGGTGATGGACAGCCACGAGCGCAACCTGTCCAACCAGCGGCTCTTCAATGTCGGTGTCACCCGCGTGCGCGACGAGCTCGTCATGGTGGTGGATGACAAGGGGAAGCTGGAGCGCCAGCTCGACCTCAATCCGGGCAACAAGACCTCGGCGCTCGAGACGCTCGGGCGCATCGACATCGACGGAAGGAAGGGGCCCGCCGCGCCGGTGAAGTTCGATCCCGGCCCGATCGACGGCATCAATCTGGCCGGCGAGCCCGACCTCCTCGCCGACTTGCCGCCCCTCCCGGACGGACCCCTCACGCCGGCCGCTGCGCCCGCAGCCGCATCGAAGAGCGGCGAACTCAAGGCCCCTGCAGACCTTAAAGCCGACAAGGGCGACCTGCTGCCGCCGCTGCCGGAGCGCAGCCTCGGGCTCGATTTGTGAAGCGAACAGCCGGCGCGGTGTCGGCAGATGAAGGAGACGACCGATGGGATGGGAGTTCGATGAAGGCGGCAAGTTCGGCAGTGAGAAGGCAGCCGAGGATTATGCCCGGCGCAACGGGTTGAGCAATGCCGACTTTCGGACCCGGCGGAAGGGTGACGGCGTCGAACTCGAGATCCGCCGCTCCGCCGTGGATGGCCGAAGCCTGCGCGACAGCAACGAGGGGCGCAAAGACGGATGGTTCTGAGGCGCGCCTGCGGAAAGGAGATAAAGCTATGCCTGAATTGATCGATCAGCTCGGTCGCGCGCCGTTCGCCGCCGTCATCCTCCTGGCCTGCATCGTCATGCTCTTCGCGCTTATCAAGGGCGCCGATGGATCGCTGGCCCCGATAGCGAAACGGTTCCTCACCGCCCGTGAGCAGGCGATGCTTGTGGCGCTCGAGCATGTTCTACCCATGTATCGCATCCATGCTCAGGTCTCGATGGGCGCACTGCTGGCAGCTCCTCGTCGGCCGGGGAGCCGATTCAATCCCGCAGATCGCAACGCATTCTCACAGAAGATCGTCGACTTTGTCGTCGTCGATCCGACCGTTTGGAATGTCGTCGCTTTGGTCGAACTGGATGATCGATCGCATAATGCCGTCAAGGATCGGGTACGAGACGCGACGACGGCGGGCGCAGGGTACAAAACGATCCGGATCCCCAGCTCCGCTCGTCCGACGGTCGCGACGGCGATCGCAGCAGTCGGCCATCTTCGTGATATGGCTCATTCCGACGAGAGCCAGATCACAGAGCCGCGGGCGGCGACCTAAATGACAAAGATCGGTTCAGTCATGAGACGCGGCAGCTAACCCCGCCCGCAGTAACCGAACATGGTGGCGCACTTGCCAGGACGCTGTCGCGGTCAGCCCTCAGGCTCGGTTGCTGGCGGCTGGTGCTCGATCCAACGACATATGTCGGTTTTCGGTCGCGGCTCATACGCTCGCGCCTGATACGGCCCCTTCGGAAACGGTACCGCATCGTCACCCGAATATAGCATCAGCCCGGCTTTGCCGAGCGGCAGCCCCGAGCCCTTGATTAACGAGCGGCTGCGGTTGAGCCACTCGGCGAAGTTGCGGGCCTGCTCATAGCTGAGGAAGTCGAGCGGCAAATTCTGGCCGAACACGTCGAGCAGCGTCAGCTCGTTGTTGCTTGGAGCGTAGAGGCGCCAACTCGGACGGCGAACACTTGTCGCCGGAACCAGTTCGACCCGCTTCTTGCTGTAAACGCCGCGTTGATAATCTGCCTTCTGCTTGCCCTCGATATAGGTGCCCGCGTTCGCCGTGACCTTGCGCAGCTCGTAATATAGATAGACGTCGGCGATCAGCGGACACGATGGCGGCGACTTCTGCAGCGTCACTTCGAGCGTGATCTCGCCGGGCGCCTGCAGCGCGCCCGCCTCGTTGGCGAGCCTCAACTTGGTGACCCGCTGTGTCCGCTCCTCAAGCGGATCGCTCGCTGCCCCAAGGTCGCGGCGCCAGCGGCGTGGATCAATGCGCATGGTGAGGGCGATCAGCGTGTTCCCGGATATGTCCAGATTGCGCTCGCTTTCGCGCAGAATGCGCAGCTCAGTCGGCAGGATGTCGGCACCGAGCTTCAAATACTGCTGATTGATCGTCGCGTTGGCGACCCGCGTGTTGCTCAAGTTGCCGCTGACGCCCGCGCTGGTTCCTAGCACATCGGTCAGAACATCGGTCACAGGGGGCGCGGCCGTGGTGGATGCGTTCGTATCGGACGTTGTGCGGCCGAGCTGGGCCTGAAGGCTCGCGCTCGCAGTGTCAGTGATCTGCGCGATGTTGAGGAGCTGGTTGTCAGTCGCGATGACCGTGTAACCATCGAACACGAAATTGCGCGGCATGACCTCGATCCACGTGCGGACGAGCCGATCGGCCGGTCCTGCATCCCAGCCGCGGCTCACGGTCGCGACTAAAGTTTGTTTGTAACTGCCTTCGACTGCCGCTGTCCCTTCCGGCTGCGCGGCCTTCTGCGCGAGCGGGCGAGCCAATGCGTCGCGAATTTCATCTGTCTTTGCGCCGGAGGCGGTCATTGCCGCGATGAGCGCGGCCTGACCATGATCGGACAAGTCCTTCAGCGAAGCCGGTGAGCTTGGCGGCGTCGCTGTCGGAAAGCTATAGAGCGCCACCGAGGGCTTGTTCCACTCAAACTCAGAGCCAGCAGGCCGGGCAGGCAACGGATCAAGCACTGGGGTGTGGCCCTTCGCCCAGCGACGTTCTTCCGGACTCGCACACGCGGCGAGCACGAGCGGAGCGATCAGGAATATCGCTTTCATGAGATATCTCCGCGCCACAGCCGCTGATCCTGCCCGTGGACCTCGCAACGGACGACATCGTAGCCCATGCCGTATTCGCAGTCCGGCAGTACTAGCTCCTCCACGGCGACGAGGAGCACGCGGGGTTTGGCGCGACGATTGTTGAAGTCGAGACATTGGCCCGGCGGTGCGCCGTAGTAGGGTACTGGGTCCTTCGGACTGTTCCAGTCCGACATCAAAACGAAGACTTGATCCACGAGCACCCCCTCTCGATGAAACTTGCCATAGTTCGTCGCGGTCGTTTCAACCGCCGTCATTCAGACAATCAGTCGACTGGCTTCGTGTAGGCGGGATCGAGCGCATCGTTTACAAGATGCGCAAGCCGGATACCCGCACGGCGCACGCGTTCCCCCGCCACGTCCTTGAACGCGTTTAGATAGGCGGCATCGACACGCACCTTCTTCGGCTGTCCGCCGTCTGGCAGGGCTGCGAACTCAGCAGAATATCGGCACGATCCGGCAGCCATCACGCAATATTGCACAGCTGGTCGCCTTGCTATCTCGTAAGACTCGGCGGCCCATTGCCATGGCGCGGTCGCGACGAACTGTTGCTTCTCGGCGATGCTCGTGTTCGCGTCGAGCGTGTCGACAGCGCGATAGGTGATCGTGCGCCGGCTCCAATTGGGCCGGTAATCTGTGCGTTCGCGCACGCGCTGAAAAATGCCGTTCTCGAGCAGGCAATTATCTCAGACAGCGTGAAAGCTGCCAGGTCTATAGGGATTGCCGGTCGAGCCGACACCGCATTTGCCAGAGAACGAAACGCTTATCGAGTTGCCGCCGACATCGTCCTCATAGGAAATATGCAGCGGCTGATGGATGTCTCCGACCCAATGGCCCAGCGCAAGCAGCGCTACGACTCGGTCTTGCTTCGATCGTGATGCGTCCCCGAGAATGGCGATGTCGCGCCTGATCCCAGATAGGATGCATTTGAGCGGTTGCCCGGTCGTTTCGCTCAAAGGGCAAATGTCGTTGGCGATCGCAGGCAGCGAGCGCGCAACATTTATAAAATGGTCTTTCGGATTTCTACGCGGCCGCTCGTCTTCCTCCAGGCAGCCGACATTGAGCGAGGTGTAGGTCCGCGTTTCGCCGTGCGCTGTGATAGTCACGCCACCGGCGAACAGGTCCTTGACTGCCTGTCGGGTTGCCGGCGTGAAATTGCGATACGCGAGATCACAGACGGTCAAATGACCGAATTCGCCCCATGCCTTGCTTTCCTGCGGCATCACGACGCCGCTTGCGGCCAATGCTGTCGTGAGCAACGCTAATGAAAAACGCGCCATGACCAGCCTCCTGGGTCTTGCCGACTCCTTTACCTCATCGTGCAATAAAGAACGTCTGATCGGACTTTGGCAAGTAGTCGAGTCCTGTGACTGCTCCGCATTGCAGCTTTCGAGTTTCCGGTTCGCTCAGCGACAGACTAGAATCGCGGGCCCGATCAAATGCGCGGCCCAAGGGGAGCGGCATCACGGATCACGGTTGCATGGAAGCGGCGAGCGCGTGAGGCTTCGCACATTGCAACGCCACACCCAAGTCGCTTGCCGCGCATGGGCCAGTCGTGGGTACGAGAACATCTGGATCGACGGCGCCTCACGCGATCGGCTCATTCGTGAGGCACAGATCGCCGCGCGAATAAGAACTGGGCGATGTCATCCATGACACTTTACCCGGAGGGTGGATGGTAAAGTGTCATTGATGACAGCCTTGTGGACGCTGATAGCCTCGCGTGCGGGATTTGGCAGGGTCAGTGAAAATCATGGCTGCGGATGCGCAGCAACTCTTCTTCGTCGGGAACGGCGTTGAAGGGCGGATAGGCCAGCGTTCGCCCACGCGGTGGCCAGGTCGGGTCACGCGGATCGGGACCGGCGCCGTTCTTCGCACCATCACCGCGTCCCGGCGCAACAGTGAAATCCATCTTCCCGATCGATCGCAGCATGTCGTCATGGTCCGTGACGCGGTCGCAGATGATGTGGATGACCTCACCCTCCTTCTGGACCCTGCCGCGCATGGCTATCATCGAGGCGGACATGACCTGGCGGCGATAAATCTCGAACCGGTCGGGCCACAGGATGCCGTTGGCGATGCCGGTCTCGTCTTCGATCGTGATGAACAGCACTCCTTTGGCGGAGCCTGGACGCTGGCGGACGAGGATCACGCCGGCGACCTCCACGTTGGGGCCGTCGCGTACCGAGGCGAGATCGGCGCATCGGGTAATACGCATCATATCGAGCTGGCCGCGAAGAAAGCTCATCGGGTGGCCGCGCAGCGATAGCTGGAGCGAGCGATAGTCCTCGACCACCTCGCGCCCATCGGTCATCGTGCGGAGCGGAACCGACGGCTCCAAGCCCTCGGGCGAGAACTTCTCCTCGCGCGCGTCGGCGGCAGCGAACAGCGGCAGCGGCGCTTCGCCGAGCCCTTTCACTTTCCACAGGCCCTGGCGGCGGTTTTCAGCGAGGCAGTGGAAGGCGTCGGCTTCAGCCAACCGCTCGATCGCGGCGCGCGGCACACCGGCGCGGCGCCACACCTCCTCAATGCTCTCGTAGGGCGCTGGCCCGCGTGCCGCTGCGATCGCGGCGCCATGGACGTTCGCGAGCCCGCGAACTTGCCGGAACCCGAGCCGTACCGCCATGTAGCGGCCGCCGGTTGGTTCCAGCGTACAGTCCCAATGGCTGCGATTGATCGACACCGACCGTACTTCGACATCATGCTTGCGCGCGTCGTCGACGATCTGGGCGGGGGCATAGAAGCCCATTGGTTGCGCGTTGAGCAGCGCTGCGCAGAACACGTCGGGATGATGGTGCTTCATCCAGCACGACGCATAGGCGATCTTGGCGAAGCTGGCGGCATGGCTCTCGGGAAACCCGTACGAGCCGAATCCCTCGATTTGCTTGAACGTCCTCTCAGCAAAGTCCTTCGGATAGCCGCGCGCCACCATCCCGCTGACCAACTTGTCATAGAAGTGGCTGACCCCGCCCGTGAGCTTGAAGGTGGCCATTGCGCGACGGAGCTGATCGGCCTCTTGGGGAGTGAACCCGGCGCCGACGATGGCGACCTTCATGGCCTGCTCTTGAAAGAGCGGCACGCCGAGAGTCTTCTCGAGGACGGCGCGCAGCTCGGGTTTAGGATATTCGGGCTTCTCTTTGCCCTCCCGGCGCCGGAGATAGGGGTGGACCATGTCACCCTGGATCGGTCCCGGCCGCACGATCGCGACCTCGATGGTGAGATCGTAGAATTCCTTGGGCTTCATGCGTGGCAGCATGTTCATCTGCGCGCGGGACTCGATCTGGAAGACGCCGAGCGTGTCGGCCTTCTGGATCATCGCGTAGACATCAGGGTCATCGTCCTGCAGGTCGGCCATGCCGACCCTGATGCCCTTGTCCTGCTCCAAGAGGTTGAACGCGCGGTTAAGGCAACCGAGCATGCCCAAGCCCAGCACGTCGACTTTCATGAATTTGAGGGCGTCGATATCGTCCTTGTCCCACTCAATGATCTGGCGATCCTCCATCCGTGCAGGCTCGATCGGCACGAGATCGTCGAGCCGGTCCTGGGTCAGCACGAAACCGCCGGGGTGCTGCGACAGGTGTCGCGGGTGCCCGATCAGCTGGCGGGCGAGCTGAAGCGTCAGCTTCAGCCGGTGATCCCCGGCATTGAGGTTGAGGCTTTCGATCTGCTCGTCGCTGATCCCGTCGACCGACCAGCCCCACACGAGCCCGGTCAGCATTTTCGTTAGGTCGCGTGGCAGGCCCAGCGCCTTGCCGACCTCAGCGACTGCGCCGCGAGTGCGGTAGCGGGTTACCACGGCGGTGAGGGCGGAGCGGTGACGTCCGTAGGTCTCGTAAATCCATTGGATGATCTCTTCGCGTCGCTCATGTTCAAAATCGACGTCGATATCGGGCGGCTCCTTTCGCTCGCCGCTTACGAAGCGTTCGAACAGCAATTCGTGCTTGATGGGGTCGATCGACGTGATGCCGAGCAGAAAGCAGACGCAGCTGTTGGCCGCGCTTCCGCGACCCTGACACAAGATGCCGCGGCGGCGGCTCTCGCCGACGATCGAATGCACCGTCAGGAAGTAGGGCGCATAACCTAGCTGGTCGATCAACCTGAGCTCGTGGTCGATTTGGGAACGATATGCCTGCGGTACGCCCCCGGGGAACATGCGCGCTGCCGCCTCCTCGGTCAGCGCCGCCAGCGCCTCCTGCGCCGTCCGCCCAGCGATGACCTGCTCGTATGGATACTGATACTGGATCTCGCCAAGGTCGAATCGGCACTGCGCCGCAATGTCGGCGCTGGCCCGGACGGCATCCGGGAAGTCAGCGAACCGCCGCTCCATCTCGGCCGGAGACTTCAGGTTCCGGTCCATGTAGCGCTCGCGCCGGAACCCGAGCGCATCGATCGTCGTCCCTTCGCGGATGGCCGTCATCACGTCCTGCAAGGGCCGCGCCTCGCCGGTGTGATAGAGCACATCTCCGGTAGCGACGCTCCGCACGCCCGCGGCACGCGCCATCGCATCCAGCCCGTAGAGGCGTTCGGCATCATCGGGGCGGCGGCGCAGCGACAGCGCCAGATAGCCGCGAGATCCGAACACGGCACGCAGCTCATCGAGGCGAGCGGCTGTGGTCTCGTCCGGCATATCCGGCACGAGGATCGCCACCAGCCCGTCGGCATGCGCCGCGACGTCGCTCCAGTCGAGGATGCAGAGGCCCTTGCCGCCACGCGCCTTGCCGACCGACAGGAGGCGCGTCAGTCGCGACCAGGCGGTGCGGTCGGTTGGATAAAGCAGCACCGCTCGGCCGTCGGTCAGATCAACCCGGGCGCCGGGCATCATGCGCACGCCGGTAGCCTTTTGCCCATCCCAGCCGCGGACCACGCCAGCGACGCTACCCCGATCGGCCAGACCCAGCGTATGATGACCGAGCAGAGCGGCTGCAGAAAACAGTTCCTCGGGCGAGCTGCTGCCACGCAGGAACGAGAAGTGGCTCGTCACCTGGAGCTCGACGTAGATCGTTGCGGGCGCGTCCGTCATCCGAACAGCCCGTGCATGTACCAGCTGAGGTCGCCGGTCGGCGCCTCGACGCCGTCCCCGCGGCGAAACAGCCAGAAGCGCTCGCCACCCTCGGCCTCCACCCGGAAATAGTCCCGCACCGCCCACATCTCGCGCTCGTTGCGCCACCACTCGCCATGGATGCGTTCCGGGCCATCGCCGGCGACGACGCGATAGATGCGGCCGCGCCACGCGAACCGCCGCGGCGGGTGATCCGGCAACAGCGCCACGACGTTGCTGAGCGCCTCGGGCCGACGCAGCAACCGCACCGGCCGCTTCCACGTCGGCCAGCCAGCCGGTGCCGCGAGCACGTCTGTCCGTCGGATAGCACGCTCAGGCACGTCGCTCTCTTCCGCGCCAACCCGGAACAACGCGGCCTCGCCGACGCGTCCGGCAAGCTGGTCGACCAGCGGCGAGAGGTCGGCGGGGAGATCGTCGCCGACCAGCACCGCACCGAGCGACACCGGTGCAAGATCCTCGATCCTCGGGGCGGCAAGCGCCACCGCCTCGATACCCAGCCCCGGATCGATCCGTTCGACCCGCATCGCCAGCATACGCGTGAGATGCTTCGCGTCGCGCGTCGCCCGCGCGGTTCCAAGACCGATACGCTGCTCGTCGCCGTCGACGCGCAAGCAGGTCAGCACCGCGGCGCGAACACCGAGCCCCCGCGCTTGCAGCACCGCCACCATGTCGTCGACGAGATCGCCAATCACCTGGGTGATCGCCTCGGCTGTACCGATCGGTTCCAGCAGCCGGCGCATCACGCGCGGCTCTTCGAAGGGCACCACCGGAATGATCGGCTCGGCGACCATCCCGCGGGCCTGGTCGAGGCGAGTGACCGTCGCCATGCCGAGCCGGCGCGCGAGCGGACCGCGCGGCATCGAATAGAGGTCGGAAACCCGCTCCAGCCCGAATCTGGCGGCCGCATGCAACGCCTCTGGCGTCAGCCGCAGCGAGGCAAGCGGCAGATCGGCGAGAATCTCCGTTTCTGAGCCAGGTGGCACGATAGTGGCCGGCTTGCCGCCGTAGCGCGCCAGCGCATGCGCTGCGCCCGGTGTGCCGGCGATCGCAATGCTGGCGGTGAAGCCGACACGCTGGAGGAAGCGCAGTAAGCGGCGGCAGAAGTGCGGCTCGCCACCGAACAGATGGGTGGTGCCGGTTAGATCGAGCCACAAGCCATCCGGTCCGGCGACACTGGCGGAAGGCGTCCAATGGCCGACCGCATGGAGCGCCAGCCGGTCGAGCCAAGCGCGATCCTTGTCGTGCTCAGCGTCGCGTACGTCGAGACCGGCGACGAGGGCGCGGGCATAGGCCGCAGCCATGCCGGGGCGCAGGCCTAGCTCGAGCGCAGCCGGGCAAGCAGCGGTCAACACGTCCTTCTGGCCGACCCGTTCGATCAATACGGTCGGGCGACCCCATATCCGATCAAGCGGGGCTGGCACAGCACGTCCGCGCCCCGGCGTACCTTCGTCTGGCGGCATCGCCTTGAACGGATGATCGGCTGGTTCGCTGCGGCGGCCAAGCATACGCCTGGGCGGTTGCTGATGCGCCGGCAGCGTTGCGATCGCTTGCTCGACCGAAGCGTGCGGCGATGCGCCATCGCGTGGCCATGCCGCGGAGCCATGATCGGCGAGCGCCCAGCGCGCGCCCGGCCGCCAGCCGCCGCCGCGTGGCACCGAGCAGGCGCCAGGATCGTCGTCGATCGGCGGTGCGAACCTCAAGCGTGTGGGGGCCGGCAGCGCCTCAGGCAGCTTGGCTGGCCGCTCCAACCGCCGCAGCCGCTCGATGGCGAGCTGGGGCAGGTAGAGCGAGGCGACCCTGGTCATCACACGCATCAAGTTCGAGGGAGAAAGGATTGCCGTTGCGCTGTCTGACCAACTCGACCGACCAGCGTGGACGGCCGACGCCAGGATAAGGTAGCCTGGCTGACGACACGCAGCCGATCCGCCAGCGGGTCATCGCCGACGAGGGCTGACCGAGCGGACAACGGTCGCACGAGCGATGCCGGCGGTAGAGCAGCATCGGCGTCCCGCCATCCGATGCGGCAAGCTGGAGGCGGCGGGTCGCGGTCTGATCGGCCAACTTCACCTCGGCGACCACGCAGGCGAGCGAGCCGAATCGCAACGCATCCTCGGCCAGCGCCAGCACCTCGGCATCCTTGCCCGCTTCGGCGTGGAAAATGCGCTCTGGACCGAGCCCGACCTGATCGAGCCCCGGCGCATAAAGGTCGTAGCGGCTCAGTGCCCACAGCACCGTAAATCCTGGTTGTGAGGCGAACCTGGCGGCGATGCCGGCTGCAAATAGCGTGGCGGCCGCGTCGTCGTTCAGCGAGGCGGTGGCGGCAGCGATCTCATGGAGCCCGGCGCCGTCGAGCCCGCCGCCGGCAACCTTGCTATCGACCGCCTCCAGTCCAAACGCCAGTACCGGCCCGCGCTGGCTCTGGGCTTGCGCAAGCTGCGCGCGAAGCGCGGCTAGTTGATCGGCATCGGGCCGATCGGGGGACGACGAAGGTAGGAGCATCGGGCAACATCGACTCACTTGTTCCTTCTATGTTCCGCCTACTCGTGGGGTTCGTCAAGCCGGATGATGAGTTATCCGTTTCTCGGACGTGAAGATGCAGTGGCTCACCCCGCCGGCGCCGCATCTCCGATGAGGCGTAGCGTCATCGGGTCGCGCTTGCCGCCAAACCAGCGGTCAAGCGCCGCGGCGATGAGCGCATTGGGACGAACTGCCTCGAACAGGGTCAGCGACGAGCGCAGCTTCGTGGCATCGATGTCGCCGAATACAGCCTCGGCATTGCTCGTCGCGAGATCCTGCAGGGCGGCGACGCATTCGAGATAGCGTGGACCCAATACGGCGTGGTCGAGATAGGCGCGTGCCTCTTCGAGCGACCGGACGGCGAAATGCTGCGCGGTCGAACTGCGCCCGAGCCCGGTGAACTGTGGGAAGACATACCACATCCAGTGCGAGCGCTTGGCCCCACGCCGGATTTCCGCGAGCGCGGTCTTGTAGTTGAGGGTCTGAGCCTCGACGAAACGATCGAGCGAGTTAACGTCCGGCATGTCAGAGCAGCGCCGGTTCTGCGGCCGGGAACACGCGCGTGACCGGCAAACTGCCTTTCGGTAACGCCCGCAGCACATCCTTCGGCGGCACCGACGGATCAAGCCAGTCAGCCCATTGATCGCGGGTCAGCGGGATGATCTGACGATGATGATAGGGCGCGACATCTTCACCCGGCTCCATGGTCAGCATGGTCCAAGCTTCGCCGGATGGCACCGCCCGCCAGATGCCCGCGATGCAGAACCAGTCGTGTCCCTTCAGCGTGAACAGCCACTTTGTCTTGCGCTTCTGACCTGGCTGCGGTTCGGTAAACTCATAGAAGCCATCGGCCAGGATCAAGCAACGCCCGGAGGCAAATTCGCGACCTTCGCTGCGGTAGTTGTAGACGGGCCTGCCGCCTTGCCCTGGCCAGCTCCATCTACGACTGACCAGCTCGCCCACGCCACGTTCGCCCTCGACACCGCGTACTATCGGGGCTGAATCGCTTATCTTGATATCCTCTCGAGCTGCCACGTTGGGCGTGCCTTCGGGGGTCTTGATCTTGATCTTGAGGTCTTCAAAGTCTTCCATGATCGAGGCGATGTCCACCTCCAGCCGATAGTCATTGCACACACGCCCCAGCCTTTCTTGCGACCTGCCGTCGTTCCCACTATGTTCCTGCGGGATGGAGTCGCCTATACCATTTGATACCGACGCCCCGCCGGGGGGCAGACGTGCCATCATCAGGCGAAATCCGGATGATGCCAGCGAAATCGAGATGGTCGAGGCGGCCTGGGGGTCCAACCCGCGGTTCAGTGATGGCGCCTCGTTGCGGTTCGTTCGCTCGGAAGGCCGCCCATTCCCGAACAACCGTTGCCTGATTCCAGCCAGCGAATTCCACATGCGCGTGGGAGACAACCGCTACCGCGCGACTCTCGACAGCGGCAACTTCTTCTATCTTGCCGCCATCTGGGAGCCGGCAATTGGCGGGTGGCCGCTCAGCTTCCGTGTCATCACAGTCGCGGCGAACGCTGAGGTTGCCCGCTACCAGGACCGGCATGGCGCGATCATCGAACGACGGCACCGGATGCAGTGGCTCGACGCTACCGTTCCGGAGATCGACCTGCTGCAGACGCCGCCAGAGCGGACCTTTCTCGTCGAGCGGCTCGTAGGGGGCGGGACCAGCCAAGCGGTGCTCGCCCTGTGACCACCGAGAAACAAGGAGCAGCAGCATGGACGTGCTAGCGGACGCAGCAAGTTGGCTGACCCAAGAGGCCGACGAGATCCTACTCGAATATCCTCGAACATCGCCTGCGGACCTCGCCACGTCGTTCGAGCGGACGATAGCCAGCTATGACGGCGATCGGGACATGGCTGTGGCCATCATTGCCGAGCTGAGGCACCGCGCCGGCGCGGGCGTACGCTTTTGGCCTGGCCAGCCCTCCGAGCCGGAGGCGGCCGATGCAATTACGGGCGACGACATACCGTGGTGACGGCTCCGAGACGGTTCGAACTGGCCTCCGCGAATCCGCGTCCATATTTGGTGCTTGGCGCAGTCGTCACATCGTTTTCTTGGGCGACACCCGCATCGGCAGATCCTTGCGAGGGAGTTCTGCCCGCTCGCGGTGCCGTCTTCTCGGGTGTCGTTCGCTATGTCGGCGATGGCGACGGCCTCTGCATCGGACCTGCGAGACGGCCGGACCGGTGGATCGAGGTGCGCCTCGCCGACTTCGACGCCCCGGAGCTAAGTGAGCCAGGTGGCCAGCGTGCGAAGCGATTGCTCGCAAGCATCGTCATGGGCCGCTCTCTCACCTGCCGCGCTGGCCGACGTAGCTATGACCGGATTGTGGCGCATTGCAGGTTAGATGAGCGTCCGCTCGGCAATCTATTACGCGACCGCGGCGGTCGCGAAGGCGGCCGCTAACTCGCAAGCCAATGCAGCCTGACCTGATCAACTCGCGCCTCTTGTCGTGCTCGATCTGCCATCTGATTGGTGAGGCCGGTCATATGTGAGAACACAGCATCGTCGCGCTTGAAGAAAGGCGTTGGTCGATCGGGTCTTGTGCTCTGTTGGAGCCAGCTTGAAGCCATCCGACAGTGTCAGTCGTTAAGAGAGCAGCACTAGCGGAGCATGGCTTTGACCCCGTTCGACTTCTGGACCGGCATGTGGCGTACGGGGCAGGCGATGGCCAACGCTGGTATGAAGATGGCGGAGGTGACCGATGCGTCGCGCACCGTTATCGAAAGCCGATCACTAGCGATGCTAGCGGCGTCTCGCGATCCATTGAATGGCGACTATGCTGAGCTCAATCGGATGGTGCCGGAGAAAGTCGCAGCATTCGCAAGGGCAGGGGCTTCCGCGTTCGACGATCTTCAGGCTGTCCAAGCGCAGGCGATTGCAAACTGGCAGATGATGGTGGGCATAGCGCTGAAAGGCCGTGCTGCTACGCCGGCCGAGATCGGGATCATGACGTCTCGCACCGCGACGATGATCGAACGGAGCGCGACGGCGGCGGGGAGGGCGCTTGCCCCCGTCCACCGCAGCGCCACCGGCAACGCTCGCCGGCTCACTCGTACGAAGGCGCGCAAGAAAGTCTGAGCAAGGCGACAAAGGGGATTCACACGCGACTCGGCGTCGCGTAGATTCCTGCTATGTTCCATCAGGCAGACCTGTTTGACCAGCCGCGCACTTCAAGACGCGCCATGGATACGCCGACGCTTTTGGCGACGATCGCCGGCGCCTCGCAGAGACCCAAGTTCGCCTACATGCTCCTTCAACTGATCGCCGAGATTGCCGATGAAAAGGGGCGGGCAGGCCCGAGCGTTGCCGTCGACGGCGCGGCGATGCCGGTGCGGGATTGGCTTTGCGACGGCCTAGTCCCCATGGCGCAGCGAGACGCACGCCGACGCTCCACGGTCCAAGCGGTGCGCGAGGACCTCGAGAAGTCGAACGCGCTCCCTGTTGACGCTACCAAAGCCGATCTTCTCATCGAGCAGAAGGTGCGTGAGCGCGTCCGCCGCTCTGGCCGTTGCAACGTCAGCCGTGCAGTCTCGGACCTTGTTCGGGCTGGGCTGTTGCGGCGCCATTATCAAGGCTATCGCGTCGATCATGAAAACCGTGGAGCACAGCGTGAGGCCGTCTATACGATCGTACCTGACGCACTCGCGGCCCTACGCAGATAATCGACCCGCCATTTAGCATAGATTGCCTGCGGCCGCGGCGCCCTTCGATGCGCGGGCGTAGCCAGCGCGAGCGCAGTCTCAAGAGGAAGGCAACTCCCGCTGACTTTCGAGAAGCGCGAGCTGGGTCTGAATGGTGTGCAGCGCGGGTCGAACGACGTCCAGCAGTGCCGCCCCGGCAGGAGTGAGAGATAGCCGTCGGGTGGTCCGCTCAAGCAGCATAACCTTGTGCCGGCCTTCCAATTGCTGAACGGCCCGCGTCAGCGCCGATTGCGAAACGCCAAGCCGCGATGCGGCTTTCGTGAAGCTGCCCATTTCAGCCACTGCGGCGAAGGCCACCAGATCGGCTAGGTCGTCTCTGGACATACGCTAGAACCCGCCGACGGGAGAGGAGCGCGCCAAGCTGTCCACTGTCCTCTGCCTTCCTGTGCTGAGCAGCCAGTCGCTGCTCATAGGCAGAAGCGAGCGCGTCTCCTGCGTCGCGACGGTCCATCTTCTTAAGGCCTGACATCCAGCACGCTCACTCGCGAGCAGGTTGGCAGAGGCGCGCCGCCTTCGTTCACCGGGACAGGTGAATGCCCCGCACTGACAAATAGCCATGTCGCGGATCTCAATCTATATGCGTCACGCATACAGTTCGGGAACGCGGATGTCTATGCGTCACGCATATAATAGCAGAACTGATGCGCGTCGTTGCAACGGCCCTGCGCGCAACGGGTGTGTCCGCGCCTCAGGCAATCACGCTTACCGGCTTCCCACGGTGCAAAATGCGCCGCCTGAACTGCGGGGTTGAGCACGATGCTGTCGTGGCTCGATGTCGTTCTGAGTATGCTATCCTTCGGCTTCGGTTTCTCCGCTAATCAGGGGGGCACCTGTCTGGTCGCGGTCGCTGACGAGCTAGTCAGACGACGCCCTCCCAAAACTCTCATCGGACTTGTCGCAGCATCTGCGGCTGCCGGCCTTATAGCCGTGCCGCTCGCTTGGGCTGCGGTGATCGACGGACTATCGATCACCGCAGCCAGCATCCATGTTCCGCTCATGGTAGGTGCCGTTGCGTTCGGTATCGGAGCCCTCGTCAACGACACGTGCCTGTTGGGGTCGCTGGCTCGTTTAGGGGACGGCGAAATGCGGCTCTTGGCACTGCCCTTCGGATTAGCGGCCGGCATGCTGCTCATTGACCACGCGCGACTTGCTTCTGTCGCTACGTGGCCGAGCCCGCTTTCGACGCCAAGCCTGCTGGGTGCGGTTTGCCTGTTGAGCTTTTTGATCGTCCTGACGCTGGCATCCATCAAGCTAACGGCCACCGAGCCTCCGCTACCTAGGGGAAGATGGCCACTGGTATTGTCAATGCTGATCCTTGGAGCGACCGGCGGCGCGCTTTTTGCGCTGTCACCAACCTGGACACTCGCGCACCTGTTGCAGCACAGCCTTCTAGCCGGAGATATGCGCACCGGAATTGTCGCACTCCCGGCCGTTGCAGCATCGGTTGTCGGCGCATTCGCTGCGTCGATGTGGCAAGGCAATATGCGCCTTCAAACCCCTTCCACCCGTGACCTCTTTCGGACCTTTGGCGGCGGCCTCCTCATGGGGGTCGGGATCGCACTCATCCCCGGCGGAAACGACGGTTTGATCCTGTCGGCGATACCCGCGCTGTCGCCAGCCGGCTTCGCGGCTGTCCTTACGATGATCGCTACTATTCTGCTTGGTCTGATCGGACGCCGCCGACTGACCCGCGGCGGGCGCATCGATCCTCACCGAACATAGCTGCTGATCAAACTATAGGCCTTGGCCGGACCCGTCACGTCGATGATGATCTCGAATGCGCCCGGCAGCGCAAGAGCGTAACGAACCTCGTACAGGTCGTCACCACAGTGGTGGACGTCGTCAGCTACCAGGCGTTCGCCGTCGGAGGCATCGAACGTCAGGCGCACGAAGTCATTGCCTATCGTCGGCCCATCCGCAAACGCGACCGTGAAGCCTCTTTCGGAGGGCCGATAGGTGTAGCGCCGGTGAGACGACAACTCGCGGCCGTCTCGCAATCTAAGCGTACCGCATTCCCGGTATGCGAAAATGCCGCCGAGTCCAGGCTCGAAGGTCGCCTTGCCGTGGAGCTGAGCGCCGGCACCTCTAATCTCTCGATCAAGCTGCCAGGCGCCGCTCAGGCTTCGAAGGAGGTTAGCCCCTTCAAGCACGGCGAACCGTCATCCTGCGTGCTGTACACGCGCTGACGCGCCGCAGGAATATCTCCTGAAGCGCGAGCACGCGTCCGTTACGCCAGATGCGCCGGTCGCCGCTCGACCGAATTGAAGAACAGAACGAGCGACGCTGCGAGGAGGACGGCGTCCTTCAGCAGGAACTGACCCGGCGCCGCCGAAATCGCGGGGAATCCTCCCGCGCTGGCTTCCGCGACGCCCGGTGTGGTCACGAAGAATGTCAGCGTGATCAGGTAGGTGGCAACTGACATCAGCGCACCCAGCGCCGAGAAGACCGGCCGAAACGCGCCGATGGCGAGAGCCGCAGCCGTCGAGAGCTCGATGACCCCGATGAAGTAGCTCTGCCCTTGCGTTCCGAACATGCCGAGCCAGCTCATCAGCGGGCTATGCCCGATAAACGGAGCGATCCCGTCAGCTTCGTACATCGTGAACTTCATGGCACCGAACCATAGAAAGACCAAGACGAGCGCCCATCTCAGCAGCGCCAAGTCCTTTCTGTCTTGCTCGGCGACATGAAAGCGGTAGCGGTTCAGAAACGGCATCTGGAACTCCTCAATGAAGATGATGTCGGTTGAGTAGGGTCGAGTGGCTCAATGGCGCCGCGCGCCCATCGGGCAGCCAAGACATTTTGCCTGATCGCAGAAGCGGCACGTTGGCAGCGCGCTCTGCGGATCATCGAGCAGCGAAGTGAGAATGGTGTCGGCGATCCGCTCCAAGACTGCGCGGTCGTTGTCAGGAACCCGAACCAACAAACCGGAGACCGCAGCATTTCTCAGACCGAGAAGTTTGGTTCGCTCGGCCTGACCCCGCCGTGTGAGCGTGATATGGGCGACGCGGCGGTCGGACGGCGACTGTGACTTTCCCACAAGGCCTTGATCATCCAGCCGCTCGACCACACGCACCGTTCCGGCGTGCGAGAGGCGAAGGATTCGGCTGATCTGATCGATCGACATCCCCGGCTCGTGACCAATTGCGATCAGCGCGGCCGCAGTTTCCCCGCCCGCAGTGAACGCTTCGGCGATAGCAATCCGTACCCGATCGGACACGGCCTGAGAAAGCGCGCCGAAAACGTTGATCAGTCGATCTGAGGGCTCGTCCATCATCAGCATGACTCGATGGAATATATGCGTCACGCATACACCTTCAATCGGCTTATGTCGAGTTAGAACCGGGAATTGTTGCGCCGGTCGTCCGGATCACCTCTTGTCGATGAGACTTTGACGATCGTGAGCCCGGCGCAGACAAGCCGCTCGGACGGATATATTCCGAGCGCCGGCGTCTCGCCGTATAGTCAGCTGTCCAATTTGCCCATCTCGAGTGCTGTATCGGCCATGCGGGTCGCAAAGCTCCACTCGTTGTCATACCAAGCAAGCACGCGAACCATTCGCCGGTCGACAACATCGGTCTGAGGGAGTGCGACGATCGACGACTCGGTCCGATGGCTCAAATCGATCGATACCAGCGGTTCGGCGGTGACTGCCAGCACGCCCTGCATTGATCCATCGGCAGCTTGCCGGATGGCTTCGTTCACTTCGTCAACGGTGACGTCGCGCATGGCGGACACAGCCAGGTCGATGACCGACACGTTGGGAGTGGGAACCCGGATCGACGATCCGTGCAGCTTGCCCTTCAACTCCGGCAATACGCGGCCAATGGCGTTCGCCGCGCCCGTCGACGTCGGGATCATCGAGAGGGCAGCCGCGCGGCCGCGATATGGGTCCGAGTGGACGGCATCGAGCGTCGGTTGGTCCCCGGTGTAGGCGTGAACAGTCGTCATGTAACCGCGCTCGATACCGAACAGATCGTTCAGCACCTTCGCCACGGGTGCGAGCACGTTTGTCGTGCAGGAGCCGTTCGAAACGATCACATCTTCGCTCGTCAGCGTATCGTGATTGACCTTGAAGACGATCGTCTTGTCGGCGCCCTCGCTGGGCGCGGAGACGAGGACGCGCTTTGCGCCGGCGCGAAGGTGCGCGCTCGCCTTGTCCTTCGAGGTGAAGAATCCAGAGCACTCCAGCGCTATGTCGACCCCGCACCGCTGATGAGGCAAGTCCGCAGGGTCGCGCTCCGTAGTGACTTCGATTTTTCCGGAGCCGACGTCGATCCAGTCGGTACCGATATCGATTTCACCCGGGAAGGGACCGTGAATCGAATCGTATTTGAGAAGGTGGGCCAGGGTAGCGACTGACGCGAGGTCGTTGATCGCCACCACCTGGATATCCCGACGGCCGAGCTCGACCATCGAGCGCAACGTCAGACGACCGATGCGCCCGAAACCGTTGATCGCGACCCTGACCGTCATGCGCATTTCCTTCAGTTGCTGAGAAATGGTCGCTGGCAGCGGGCACCTGCTCGCTACCGTCTGGAAGAGGTTTGAGACTCAAGCCGACGCAATATATATGCGCGGCGCATAGACCTAATCGTCGGTTCCTGGCAGGTCAACATGGTGAGGCGATCGAGCGCAGCAGGCGGGTGCCCGTCAGCTCATTCGCTACCGTCGAGGATAGCAGGTACCCCGCTGAGTGAGGACCCGAGGGCAAGACGGGAGACGTGAGTGGTGTCTGACCTTGAAGCAGAAAAGGTTCTCGCGGCCAGACGAGCGGTCGATGAAGTCCAGGATGGCATGCTTGTTGGATTAGGGACTGGCAGCACGGCTAACTACGCAGTTAGATGCCTGGCCGAGCGGATTGCCAGCGGTCTCCGCATCACAGCGGTGGCAACGTCGCGAATGACCGAAGTCTTGGCCCGCGAACTGGCCATACCGCTGACATCCATGGAAGGTGTCAGCTCAATCGACCTCACGATCGACGGCGCTGACGAGATCGATCACCGCTTGCAGGCGATCAAGGGCGGTGGGGGGGCCTTGCTGCGGGAAAAGGTCATTGCTGCCGCGTCAGCTCGCGTCATAGCCGTGGTCGATTCCAGCAAGTTCGTGACGCAGCTGGGCCGCTTCCCGTTACCGATCGAGGCCTTTCCATTCGCCACCGCTTTCGTCGGGGCGCGCCTCGCTGATCTTGGAGGCCCGGTGTCTCTGCGAATGGAGGACGGCCGTCCGTTCGTGACCGATCAGGGCAACCACATTCTGGACGTTGCGCTTGGATCTATTGCGGATAGCCAGCAGACCGCGCTCGCGATTTCAGGCATTCCGGGCGTCGCCGGGCACGGCCTCTTCCTCTCTGAGATCGACACCGTCGTTATTGCCCACGGCGGCACGGTCGAGCTCCGGCACGCGGAGCGGTCGTGATGTCCATCCAGTCGCTTGCGTCGATCGATTGCACCGTCACGTCGGCGATGAGATGGAGGGAAACCACACGAGATCTAGCGTTCACCTAGCTGTCATAGCCGCCGCGTATCATGCTATTCGACAGCACGTCGCAAATTCTGATGAGTCAGACGGTTGCCCACAGGGCGTAAGAGGCTGATAATACAGCACTTACTCGCATTCGAGCCGTCCGTGTCAAACCACGCCGAAGCTTGCTGTCTATGCGCCACGCACATATAACGGCGCGAATGGATGGACCTCGAGACCGTAACGTGTTCGGGGCGTTCGCACTCATGATCGGCGAGGACATCGTTCGCGCTAGTTCATCGCGGGCGCCTGAAGAAGGACCTGCCGCTTCGGCGTTGGCGCTGATTGCGCACAAGCCCGGGCTTTCGGTGAGAATGCTCGCGATTGGCGTAGGCTTGTCGCACGCGGCGGCGGTTCGCCTTGCAGATCGCCTTACTATTCAAGGGCTGATCGAGAGCCGGGCGAGTTCGTCCGACGGGCGGGTCCGCTCCCTGTATCTGACATCGGCCGGTCAGACGGCCAGCGCCGCGGTCCTAGCCGCTAGAGATGAGGTAATCGCGGAAGGGTTGTCGATCCTCAACAAGGGCGAAATGAAGTTCCTGGCCGACATTGCCGAGCGCGTATTACGCGACCGTTTGGAGAACCTCGAGCATTCTTACCGCATCTGCCGCCTGTGCTGCTACGAAGGCTGTACCGATTGTCCTATCGACGCCGAGCTGCACGAGCGGGGGCGGGACCGCGAGTGAGGGCCACATCCATCCGGGTATGAGCCGGATTAGTGTTGCGCGATCAGGTAAGCGGCGAGGAAGCCAAGAACCGTGATCAGGCCTATGAAGGGAGGCGCATTCTCGAATGCTTCTGGGATCATGGCCTCCGCCAGCATGGCTAGTACGGCCCCCGCCGCGAACAGGAGGATCGCCGGCTCCTGCGCCGATGCTGAACCGAGCAGAAAATTCCCGGCGGCGGCAGCGATCCCTATGAGCAGCGGTATCCCGATCCAAATCGTGTAGACGTACCGACGCGACCGGCCGGCCTGCTTCATCCCCGAGGTGCTCGACAGTCCCTGAGGCACGTTAGCTAGAAAGAAGCCCGCGATCACCGCCAAGCTGATCGCGCCGCCGCCGGCGACTGACATCCCGATCACCAGGGCCTCCGGTATTCCGTCAAGCACACTGCCGACCGCGATCGCAGACCCACTCCCGTGATGCTCTGCCTCGTTCGGTTGCTCGACGCATTCGCCGCAGCGCTTCCGGTTCTTCGCGCCGCGGCGGGCCAGATACCAGTTTATGCTGCTGAAAACCGCCGCCCCTGCTGGCAAGGCGACGGTTGGCCATATATCCGCCCCCGCCGCGTCCGGTCGGACGACGAGTTCGGTGGCTATCACGGCAAACAGGACGCCGCCGCCAAAGCCCATGACGGCTGCAATCATCCGGTGGCTGAGCTTGCCGAAGAAAGCGTCCGCAACGATCGCGCCCAGAAGCAACCCGCTACCGGATACCAGACCCCACAGACCGGCAACAAGGAACTCAGGGATCGGGGAAGCAGGAGAGCCCATAGCCACTCAGCCTCTTTCAGATGATGTCGACACGCAGGATCGCTCGGTTGCGCATTCACAAACGACCGGACGCGCGGGCGACTGGCGGCATCGCCACATCCTCACCGCTGTCGATCCAGGCGCCAATTGGGGCGCGCGAAGTGGCAGCTATAACCCCGTGGGTGGCGAACGAGGTACTTCTGATGCTCCGGCTCCGCTTCCCAGAAAGGCTCTTCGGGATTGATTTCGGATAAGACTGGCCCTGGCCATAGACCTGACGCTTCGATCTCCTCGATCGTCGCCAAGGCAACTTCCATCTGACGCTTGTCGGTATAGAAAATAGCGGAGCGGTAGCTCGGACCGACGTCGCTACCTTGTTGCTCGTAGGTTGTGGGATCGTGGATCTGAAAGAAGAGCTCCAGCAAAGTTCGATAGCTCAGAAGGGCCGGGTCGAAGACCACTTCTACCGCCTCCGCGTGCCCATGATGATCATCGTAGGTCGGCGCCGCCATCTCACCGCCGATATATCCGACGCGCGTCGAGATGACCCCCCGCTTGCGACGCAGCAGATCCTCCAAACCCCAGAAGCAGCCGCCGGCGAGTATCGCTCGCTCCGTACGGCTCGCCCCATCTCCGGCAACCCTGTCGCTTTCGGATCGCTCACTTACTGATCGATCCTGATTGTCGCCACCGGATGCCATGCTTACGCGGCCGACCGGGGGTCGGCTTCGCGGCTGGGCGAACCAACGAGATCGGTCTGAACATCGGATCCGCGAATGAGCGTCAGATCGACGGGACAGCGATCGGCGATCTCAAGAATCCGTGCGCGCTGTTCCTCATCGAGAGGCCCCTCAAGGACGATCGTGCGCGTGAACCTATCTGGCGGAACCATGTCCGCCACCTTCTTGTGCTCGACCCTCGTGCTCGCTCGTTCGAGCGGAAAGCCCTTCCGGTTAGCATAGAGGCGCATCGTCATTACCGTGCAGGCAGCAAGGCCCGCCGAGACCAGTTCATATGGCGACAGACCGCTCCCTAACCCGCCGACTGAGGCCGGTTCGTCCGAGAAGATCGTGTGCTTGCCGCTGCGGACCCTAAGCTGAAACTTGCCTGCCAGCGTCTCGATGGCCTCGACCCCATCCGCTGCCTCAACCTGGGGAAGATCGGCTACAAGGGGCGGCAGGTAGCGATTTGCCCAGGTTGCCACCATTGCTGAAACGAAGTTTGCGTTGGCGGCATCGGCGATGAGATGATCTGCCATGTCGAGCGAAACAAAGCTCTTGGGGTGGCGAGCAGCGACGAAGATGCGCGACGCATGCTCAATCCCGACCACCTGATCGATAGGGGAGTGCAGGACGAGCAAGGGACGACGCAGCGTCGCCACCGCCTTCTCCACATCCACCTCCGCAACGGCGTCGATGAAGCTGCGACGAATGAGAAAGGGCCGCCCGGCGATTTCGACCGATGCTTCTCCGTCGCGCCTGACCGTGTCGAGATCGCTGGCATTGAAGACCTTCAGGATATGCTGGAGCTCCGCCGGAGCGCCGATAGTCGCCACGGCGACGATATCCGGGAGATCGGCGGCAGCCACCAAAGCGGCGGTTCCACCAAGGCTGTGCCCAATAAGGAGGGAAGGGGTCATTCCCGCGGCCGTCATCGCGTTCGCCGCTGATTTGAGATCCGTAACGTCCGAGGCGAAACTGACTGCCTCGCCTTGGGCGCTGCCTATCCCAGTTCCAGCAAAGTCGAATCGCAGCACGCCGATGCCCGCCCGCGAAAGCGCACGGGAAATATGGACAGCCGCTCGGCTGTCTTTCCCGCACGTGAAGCAATGGGCGAAGATCGCCCATCCTCGGGGGGTGCCTTCCGGCGGCTCCAGGAGGGCGGAAAGAGGCCGGCCCTCCTCGTTTTGGAACGTGAACGATGTGCCCGGCACGCCGATACCTCCCAGCATCTATGGGCACCGATCGACGATCTCTGCCAGCCCGCGAGAGGGGTGATCGTCACCACCTCGCGTCTCACTGGGCCGCACAGCATCGGCATCGGCACCTGTCTCCACAGGCATCCTTTTTATATGCGTCACGCATATAGACAAGCCCCTACCGCCAAACTATATGCGTCGCGCATACTTCTCCGTAACGCTCGATCGACGCCTGATCCGTGGGGAAGTGCGTGACAGACACATGGGCCGAAGGGTGATGGAACTCAATCAGGTCAGCTATTTCATAAACTTGGCTGCGACGCTGAACTTTACCGAGGCAGCTCGGCTGAGTGGCGTATCGCAGCCAAGCCTGACCCGCGCTATCCGCCGACTAGAAGAGGAACTAGGCGGTGCGCTGATCTATCGGGACGGAAAGAACAGCCGCCTCACCGGACTGGGCCAGGATGTCGAAGCGGAGTTCCGGCGAATGCTCTTCGCCCTGAAAAGCGTGCGCGATCATTCCGAGAACTGGACGATGGGGCGGCACCGGGTGCTGGACATCGCCGTGGCGCCAACCGTCAGTCCCAAAGCGTTTGGGACCTTCTTCGAAGGTGCCCTGGATAAGGTGCCCTCAATCGAGATCAGGCTGCACTCGCTCCAGTCGAGCGAGGACACGTCGGAAGTGTTATCAGGCAAATATCACGCTTGTATCCTGCCGCGGGAAATCCGCCCGGACCGTAAGCTCGATATCCGTCCTCTCTTTCGAGAGCGCTTTGTACTCGCCTGCGCGGTCGAGCACCCATTGGCGAACGCAGATATTGTGCGCGGTGAGGACTTGTCGAGATATCCGGTCGTCGATCGACTCAAATGCGAGTTTCGTGACCAGATAGTGGAACACTTTGCGCGGCGCGACGTGGTCATGCGCCCACGCTTCCGTTCCGAGCGAGAAGACTGGGTTCATCGAATCGTCGCCGAAGGTCGCGCGATATGCATCTTGCCGGAGCGATCGGCGGCAGACACTGGTCTCGTAACTCGACCGATCGAAGGTTTCACCTTGGAACGAGAAGTGGTGATCGCGACTGTTTCCGGTTCGACGGCTCCGGTCGAGATCCGGAAGGTAGCGCAACTCGCGGCCCGACACGAATGGCAGTGAGTCAGACAAAGCGTCAGAGCTATGGAAACTATGCTCACAGCGTATTGGATAAGTGACGTCGCCACTGCGATAGTCGATGTGACGACAGATCAGTCAAGCTGAACTCAGTGCGCCCGGCCCTCTAAACTTAGTATTGGAGATCGAATCATGAAGTTCGAGAAGACACAGGCGGCTATTGACCGCCTCACCCCAGAGCAACGTCGCATTACCCAGGAACACGGCACCGAGCGGGCGTTCACGGGTGAATATAACGACAACAAGGAGCCGGGCATTTACGTCGATGTCGTCTCGGGCGAGCCGCTTTTCGCGTCGACCGATAAGTTCGAATCTCGCTCCGGCTGGCCGAGTTTCACCAAGCCAATCGTCCCGGCGCATATCAACGAGGTGCGAGACAGCTCGCACGGGATGGTCCGGACGGAAGTTCGGTCGGTGCACGGTGACAGCCATCTCGGCCACGTGTTTCCGGACGGTCCGTCCGACCGCGGCGGCCTGCGCTACTGCATCAACTCGGCAGCGCTCCGCTTCATCCCGCGCGATGAGATGGAGGCGGAAGGCTACGGCGAATATCTCGACCAGGTAGAGGAGGCTTAACATGCAACAGCGCGCTGTTCTCGCTGGCGGCTGCTTTTGGGGCATGCAGGATCTGATCCGCAAGAAACCCGGCATCATCTCGACCCGCGTGGGCTATACCGGCGGCGACGTCCCCAATGCCACCTATCGCAATCATGGCACCCACGCCGAGGGCATCGAAATCATCTTCGACCCCGAGGTGACGAGCTATCGAAACATCCTGGAATACTTTTTCCAGATCCACGATCCGACCACGAAGGACCGTCAGGGCAACGATCGCGGTCTCTCCTACCGGTCAGGCATCTACTACGTCGACGAGGAGCAGAAGCGCATCGCCGAAGATACGATCGCCGACGTGGATGCATCGGGGTTGTGGAACGGCAAGGTCGTCACCGAGGTCAAGCCCGTGGGCGATTTCTGGGAGGCCGAGCCGGAGCATCAGGACTATCTCGAGAAGCGTCCGGGTGGCTACACCTGTCACTTCGAGCGAAAGGACTGGGTGCTTCCGAAGCGCCAGGATGCCGGCGGTTCGCAAGCTGCGGTCGCTGCACGAGCTGAATAGGACGACACTCTTACGCGCCGCCGCCGACTGTGGTCGCTCACTTCGTGACCGCATCGCCATGCGATGCGGTCCTCGAGTTGGAGACTGACCAGGCACCCATTCGGACCAAGCCTGCCCGAGGATCGCAGCCGTATGCCAGACTTCTCCTCGTTCCCGATCGCGCAACGATGGCCAGCGGCACATCCGGAGCGGGTGCAGCTTTACGCCGCACCGACGCCGAACGGCGTGAAGGTGTCGATCATGCTCGAAGAGACCGGGCTCGCCTACGAGCCGCATTTCGTTGATATCTCGAAGAACGAGTCGAAGGACCCGGCCTTCGTATCGCTTAATCCGAACGGGCGCATACCTGCGATCATCGACCCCCTTGGTCCGGGCGGCACGCCGATCGGCGTCTGGGAATCCGGGGCTATTCTGGTCTATCTGGCGGATAAGACCGGCCAGTTCATGCCGATCGCTCCGGCTGCGCGCTACGAGACGCTGAGTTGGGTATTCTTTCAGATGTCGGCGATCGGGCCCATGTTCGGTCAGTTGGGCTTCTTCCTGCGATGGGGCGGCAAGGACTTCGAGGATAAACGCCCCCAGCATCGCTTCGCCGATGAATCCAAGCGACTGCTTGGGATCGTCGATCGTCAGCTCGATGGACGCGACTGGATCACCGGCGAATATTCGATCGCCGACATCGCTACGCTCGGCTGGGTGAACGCGCTCGTTACCTCATATGACGCCGGCGACCTTCTCGGACTGAAGGATTTCTCGAACATAGCCGCCTGGCTCGAACGCGGTCTCGCGCGACCGGCAGTAAGGCGCGGGCTGCTCGTTCCGGCCAGAACTATATGAGCGTCATTGCCAGTTATTATTACAACGAGGGGAAGCGCGTTCGAGAGGTCGCGATCGACGAGAGTGTCGCGCCCGACAAAAGCCGATCAGGCTTCTGCTGGATCGGTTTGAGTGAGCCGACCACGGAGGAGCTGCGCTCGCTCCAGGAAACCTACGGCCTACATCCTTTGGCCATCGACAACGCGATGCACCCGCAATGTCCTCCGAAGCTCGAGGTCTACAACGACGAGCTTTACGTGGTCGCCAAAACAGCCGAGCTGGACGGAGACCGTATCCGTTACGGCAAGACGGCCATCTTCATGGGCCACAATCATCTTATCACTGTGCGACACGGGACGCCGGGCGCCTTGGGGAATCTCCGGGAGCAGCTTGAGGCATCACCGACGCTGTTCGGCAAGGGCGTCGACTACGTCCTCCATGCGATCCTGCACCGCATCGTCGACCAGTACCTCCCGATCTTCGAGATGATCGAGGACGATGTTCTGGCGATGGAGCGCCGTTCACTCGACGACTTCCTCGGCCGCAAGGAGGTCGCTCGCATTTTTGGCCTGAGGTGCGAGTTGACGAGGTTTCAGCGGACACTGGGAGCGATGGCCGAGCTGGTGCGCAAGCTCGTCCGGGGGCACTTCCCTTGCATCAGCACAGAGGTCCGGCCGTACTTCAACGACGTCGCGGATCATGTCTCGCGCGTGCAGGCAATGGTCGACGGCCTCCTGCAGGTCCTGTCGTCCGTTTTCGAGTTCAGCAGCCTGCTGGAAGCGCAGCGGACCGGCGTCATCACCCGGCAACTCGCCGCCTGGGCCGCGATCCTCGCCGTGCCCACCGCGATCGCCGGGATATACGGCATGAACTTCAGGCACATGCCCGAGCTGGACACCGCCTACGGCTATTTCGTCGTGCTCGGGGTGATGACGTTGTTCTGCCTCTTCCTGTTTTTGCGCTTCAAAAAGGCGAAATGGCTGTGAACGCCGCTCCTCGCTCTTTGTTTATCTGCGCGGCCATTCACAGTGCTGCCTCAACCGGAACGGCCCTGATCGTACAACAGGCAAAGGAGTACACATGACTAACCAGGTGTCCGACGTTCTAGAGGCCGTGCAGTCCTTCGTCTCAAAGGGCTATGATCGCGAGTACCGCGTCAAAGAAGGGCGCCTGGTCGATCTAGAGCTTGGATCCACGCTGGACGCCTGCGCAATCCAAGTTGATGCTGCCCTGCGCCTGGAAAGCGGCGACGACGCCGAAGACGCCTCGAACATCTACGCGATCACCGATCCCACAACCCAGCACAAGGGGCTGCTGATCGATGCCTTCGATGTCTTCGATGAGATCTGCCACCGTGACCTGGCCGAACGTCTCTCAGAGCAGCGAGAAACGATGCCGGCCGGTGATGAAGACGTCCCTAGCAAGCACGGCCTGCGCAAGGTTTACAAAGCCGATTTCGACAGTGATCCCGAGCGCTACGTCCTGCGCGAAGGCTTTCCGGATTTTCCAGCCTGTCCGTTTGGCGGCGCCTTCAACATCCTTGGTTTCGACACCGCCGAGCAAACGTACGTTTGGCTGGTCACGAGCATCATTCGCGACCCGCGGCTGATCCGCATCCCATACCAGGGCGAGGGTGTCATCTCAGACGAATAGCGCGGTCCGGCGAGCAGCAGCCGTTGTTTGGTCGCTGCGCTCACAATTCATGCTAGCGGAATCCAAAGAGGGTGAGATGGATTGGAATAAGGATCACGTGCGGGAAACGATGCTCTCGCTTGAAGCGGCTGCCCTGCAGAGCGCCCGCGAGAAATATCTGGATTATGTTTCCACCGCTCGGCTCGATCGAAGCGAGCCGATCGAGAACGACGAACAGGCCCAGGCCGAGGTCGCGAGCGACTTCGCGGAAGCGCTCGACGACACGCTCGATGATTACGCCGACAAGCTCGACAAGCTCAGGATGATCGACTTCGGACCGAAAACCGCAGTCGCGGAAGGCGCGCTCGTAAAGCTGTCGGGCCGCTACTTCGTGATCGCTGTCTCGACCAGCAAGTTCATGTGCCACGGGCAAGAGCTCATGGGGATCTCAACGATGGCGCCGATTTATGAAGCCATCGAGGGCGCGCAACCTGGAGAGACTGTGCAATTCAACGGCCGCGATCTTCGGGTGGAAGAGATCGCGTAGACCCCGACGAGATCGGCCCCTAACGTGTGGCGTGTCGACGCCGGTCTTGCTTTTGTATCATCGCGTCGAGTGCGCCCGTGATCATCGGCGCGCTCGGGCAACGGGTGGCCCTCACCGCCAGAGAGTGCTCCGGACACCGATAGACGATGGCGAGCGCTGAAAGGACTGTCAGCAGCGCCGCGGCGTACAGGAAAAGGCCGCCGGGACCAGCGAGGCTCATTGCCACCCCGGCGACCAGCGGTCCTACGGCCGTCCCAATGCCGTTGAGCAGCAAAAGACCGCGCGCGGTTCCCAGAAGACGAGCGGCTGGGAGATCGTCGTTCGCGACCGCGACGCACAGCGAGTATATCGGAATACCGAACCCGCCGAAAAGGGCTCCCACGGCGAGTAGCAGGGGCAGGGGTGCTTCGGTCGTTAGCGCGACCCCTACGGCGGCCGCCGCAGATGCGAGGGCGGCACCGGCGATGATCAGATTGCGGGGCACCCGGTCAGACAGCCAGCCAAGCGGCCATTGCAACGCCAGCGTGCCTCCAAGGACCGCGGCCATGAAGGCAGAGATCCCGGCTACATCGAGACCAATTTTTTGGGCGAAGCTCGGACCCATTCCCCAGAATCCGCCGATGGCCAGGCCCGTCAGGAAGGCCCCGATCGTCGCGAGAGGCGAGATCGATAGAAGGTCCCGAAACGCGACCGGCTCCTGTTCAACTTCGGCCGGAGGATGACTGGGCAACAGGGTGATCGGCACCACCGCCGCCGATATGAGCACCGATACGATAAGGAACAGCGTCACACCGGCGGGCGGCGCGATGTTGAGGAGCGCTTGCCCGACGGCCCAGGACCCCATCGAAACGACGCCGAAAATCGACAGGAGCTGCCCGCGGGTCGAAGGCAATGCGTGCGCGTTGAGCCAGCTTTCGGTCGCGAGGATCATGCCGGCGTAAGCAAGACCGGTGACCATGCGAAGCGGCATCCACGCCAACGGCTCCACCAGCGCGGCATGAAGAATGGCCGTGATCGATGCGATGGCTGCGAAGCCGGCGAACGTCCTCACATGACCGACGGATACAATGACGCGCGGCAGCAATAGGGCGCCGATGGTAAACCCCGAGAAGTAGGCCGACATCATCGCGCCGATACTGCCACTCGAGAACTCTTCCTGTCCGGCCCGGACGATCAGCAGGGTGCCCAGCAATCCATTGCCAAGCAACAGGAAGGCGACACTCAGCAACAGCGCGGCCACAGGCGCGAGTGCGAGACCGCGCGTGGCAGCCACTTTGATCGACTCCATCGGAGGGGTCATCTTCGGTTCCGCCGGACTAACCAGCTCCCGCGTGATCGGTTTGCGATCGGCCAACGCGACTTTTCGTTGCGGAAGCGGGTCACGATCACTGCGGCATCTCGACATGTCCGCCGAAGCCGAAGCGCATCGCCGAAAGCAGTTTATCACCGAAGGTATGTTCGACGCGGCTCCTGTAACGCGCATACAACGCGGCCGAGAGGACGTTGACCGGCACCGCTTCCTCCATCGCCGCCTCGATCGTCCATCGGCCCTCGCCTGAGTCGGAGACATGGCCCGAGAACTGCTCGAGCATCTGATCCCGCGCGAGCGCAGCGGCCGACAGGTCTAGCAGCCAGGACGAGATCACGCTGCCGCGACGCCACACCTCGGCGACATCGGTGAGGTTGATGTCGAACCGCTCGTCTTCGGGCAGTTTCGCCGACGACCGACCCTTGAGTATGTCGAAGCCTTCAGCATAGGCCTGCATGAGCCCGTACTCGATGCCGTTATGGACCATCTTCACGAAATGGCCCGCCCCGGCCGACCCTGCGTGGATGTAGCCCTTCTCCGCGCGCGGGTCGTGGCCGTCGCGGCGATCGACTGTGCGCGGTATCGTTCCCAGACCCGGCGCGAGAGCAGAGAAAATGGGATCGAGATGATCGATCACCGGCTTTTCACCGCCGATCATCATGCAGTAGCCGCGATCAAGCCCCCACACCCCGCCCGACGTCCCGACATCGACAAAGTGGACGCCGCGCTCCGCGAGATCCTTGGCGCGATGGATATCGTCCTTGTAGAAGGCGTTGCCGCCATCAATGATGATATCGCCCGGCGCAGCGAGGTCGGCGATCGCGGCGATCATCGCCTCGGTCGGCTTGCCGGCCGGCAGCATCACCCAGTAGATCGCCGGCTTGTCGAGCTTGCTGCGCATGTCGGCCAGCCCCGAGGCACCTACCGCTCCTTCTCGCACGAGCTCGGCAACAGGCTCGGGCGAGCGGTTGTAGACTATGGTGTCATGGCCGTGCCGGATCAGCCGCCGGGCTATGTTTGCACCCATGCGGCCGAGCCCAATGATGCCGATCTTCATTTTCTTCTCCGCCTTGCAACACATTGTGGTGAAGTTGGCCGCATCGATTTTGCGATATCGGCGCGCCCTTCCGGTTTCATGATGCTCGAGAAGGGTGTCGATACTCGGCCGCGCTGATGAAGCGGTCGAACGCCTCGCACCAGATCACCACCGTGTTAAATGCGGCAACGTCGACGTCGGCCGGGACGGCGATGATGAAGCCATTGAAGGTCTTCACATCGCCAATGCGGCGCGAATTGTTCTTGATTGCAAGGAAGGCGTCTTTCGTGCCCGCAAATCGCGGAGCGAGGTAAAGCTTGTAATCCGGACCGGGGGAGAGGCGGCCGATGTGCGCTATCCGTTCGCGCGACACTTTCACGTCTCCTTCGCCCCAGTGGACGAAATCGCTGCCCTCAAGACGGCGCTCGAATCGCCCGGTGTAGAGCGCTTCCGCTTCGGTCGAAGCAAACGCCGCCGCATCGGGCAGAGGCGGCGCCGTAAGGATCGGCAGGGCGTAGATGCCGGCGGCAAACCCCAGTGACAGTGTCGCGACATGAGTCGTGGCAAGGATAAGCCAACGGCGCATCGATCAAGCCCGTTCCAGGTGCGCCACCAGCTTGTCCGCATCGAGGTGGAAGTCCGAGAATATGACCGCCCCGCTGGAGTTTATGACGCTGAACCAAGGCGTGCCCCGTGTCCGGTAATCCTCCATGAATGTGGGAAGGCGCGCGCCATGCGGAGCAGGATCATGGCCGAAGACGACTGGCAGCTCGTACTTTAACTGGTTCGTCCGCAGCTTCTCGAAGGTGTTTTCGTGCTCGCCCTCGAACACCGTCTGGATCACCGCAAAGCCGACACCCTTGGTTGCTAGGGCGGCGTGGAGCCGCTGCAACGTGGGGAAGCCGTGCAGGTGGCAACCGCGACACCAGTGCTGAAACGCAAAGAGGATCTTCGGTCCTGATCCCAGCTGAGAGAGCGTAACTGGAACGTCCAGCTCCTTGCCGTCCCCGCCGATCCATTGCATCACCCGAAGCTCAGGGGCTGATTGCTCGGGAGCGGCCACTGTGTCTCTCCTCCTCAGTTATGCCGTTCGACATCCAGGATCACTTTTTCCAGACCACAGCGGGCGAGCCTGCCGGGCCTTCGCTGATGTTCTGCCTGCTCTCCGGGATCATGACCGCACCTTAAGCAGCCTTCGATGCCGATCCGGGCGTCGACACTATGAAGTTTGCGCTTTCTGTTTTCCAATAGCGGTAGGCTATAGTTTCAATAGCTGCGCTGTAAGTTCACAAGCTCGCGGCACTTTACGTGAGCTCAAATATGCGATGTTGCAGAAATCGATCAGGTGAATTCCTGTAGCGCTTCACTAAATAGATAGCATGACAAACACTCGAGTTTCACATCGCGAGCATCGTGAGCTCGGCGACGTCGCATGGCTGCGCGACTACGATCACGCGACGGCGCTCGCGGCCGCTCAGGGCAAGCCCGTGTTGCTGCTATTTCAGGAAGTTCCGGGGTGCGCGACCTGCGTGCACTTCGGGCAGGACGTTTTGACGCATCCTTTGATGGTGGAGCTGATCGCCGAGCGGTTCGTGCCGGTGGCGATCTTCAACAATCATCCCGGTGCTGATGCCAGGATAATGCGGCTCTATGGCGAGCGCTCCTGGAACAACCCGGTCATGCGCTTCCTTCGGTCGGACGGAACCGAGCTTTTGCCCCGTCTGGCGGATCGCTACGATCCGCTCGCCCTTCATGAGAAGCTCAGCGCCGCTCTGGAAGCGCTCGGTGGCGACGTGCCGGCCTATTTCCGCCTATTGGGGCGTGATCTGCTCATCGAGCATGGCTTGAGCGAGGGGGGCGTCTACACGACGCCGTGCTTCTGGTCGGGGGAGACGAGCCTCGCTCAACATCCCGCCGTTATCACAACCGATGCGGGTTGGGTGGATGGCGAAGAAGCTGTGCAGGTACAGTTTGACCCGCGCGCCGTCAGCCGGGCTGACCTGAACACCTACGCCCATGCAGAGGGCTTCGCATCGGTGGCGCATGGCATCTTCCGCCTAGACCGCGAACCGCAATTCTACCTGCGCAAGAACGCCGTCCGCCATCTGCCGCTGTCGGCGGCGCAGCGAACTCGGATCAACTTGGCCGTACCGTATCGCAATCCGATCCCTGACTTGCTCAGCCCGCAGCAGTCCGCTTGGCTTGCAGATCCGCTACTGCAGCGCGTGAGCGACGGAGAGACCTACCGCCAAGACATTCGCGATAGCTGGCCGGTGCTAAAGACGCAGCTCGGTTCCGCATGAAGTGGAGTGATCATTTCGGGACTCGATTGGATCAGACGGCGGTCGATTGCGCTCCGATGCGATGATCGGGGTGTCGCCGCTCGCGACTGCGGACCACTTCCCAGGCTTTTCGTGTGCTCGCTCGTGCCTTTGTACTGGCGATCGCGCCGCATCCGATGCCCTAACGGCTATTGAAACTATAGTCACAGGGCATTGGGAAAGGGCGCTCTTCCGAAGTTATAGTCAACACGTTGTCGCCACGAATCGTGACGAACGAAGTCATGTCTATACCGACAGAGCTTCAGGCACCTAGGTTTCAGAAAGTTTATCTTCGTTTCGATCCGCATGCGTAAGTCTTGTGACGCAGGGGAGTAAGCTGAAGACTAGGCCGGGGCTGTCGCGACGAACAAGGGGAGTCCGGCATGGTCACCAGAGGTTTTACCGGTCGCGGATCGGGCAGCGACCAGTCCGGCCGGATCCCGCCTGGCCAGCATCTCGTTGAGAATTTTCCGGTTCTGACCGCCGGACCGACCCCGGACCTCGATACCGCGAAATGGAATTTCACGGTCAAGATCGGGCCGAAGCCCGTCAAGGTCTGGAACTGGAGCCAGTTCAACGCTCTGCCTCAAACCAGGGTGAAGAAGGACATTCACTGCGTCACGTCCTGGTCCAAGCTGGATACGGCATGGGACGGCGTACTCATCGAGGACATCCTCGCAGACGCCGGGCTCGAGCACCCCACCGATTTCGTCCTCGTGCATTCGTACGACGGTTACTCGACGAACGTGCCGCTGGCGGATTTGCTTTCGGACAAGGCGATGGTCGCGCTCAAATATGCCGGGCAGCCGCTTCCGCGCGATCATGGCGGCCCAGCGCGCCTGCTCGTGCCGCACCTGTACTTCTGGAAGTCGGCCAAGTGGGTGAAAGCGCTGCAGTTCACGACGCGCGACGAAGCCGGCTTCTGGGAACTTCGCGGCTATCACATCTACGGCGATCCGTGGCGCGAGCAGCGATACACTCATGACTGAAGGCGCCGTGCAGGCAGCGCCGTGGCAGAAGGCCGTGATTGACCAGGTCGTCCAACAGACCCCGGCCATCAAAAGCTTCTTCTTCCGGCTGCGCACGCCTTTCACCCATGTGGCGGGTCAGCACGTCGATGTGCGCCTGACGGCGCCTAACGGCTACACGGCGATGCGCAGCTATTCGATTGCCTCACCGACCAGCGATGCAGGGGTCCTTGAGCTCGCCATCGAACGCTTGCCCGACGGGGAGGTATCCCCCTTCTTTCACGACGTCGCAGCGGTCGGTGACGAGATCGAACTTCGCGGCCCACTCGGCGGGCACTTCCTCTGGCCGGGGCAGGGAGCCGAGCCGATCCTTCTGATCGGAGCAGGCTCTGGTCTGGTCCCGCTGATGGCCATGATCCGGCAGCGCCGTGAGATGGCACAGACTGTTCCGACAGCGCTGCTCCTGTCAGCCCGCACGGCGCGCGACGTCCTGTTCTCGGACGAGCTGCTGGCCATCGAACTGGATGATCCCGCCTTCGTGCTGACGCTGGCGATCACGCGTGAAGCTCCGAAGCGTGCGACAGACTTCGCGCGGCGGATCGATAGCACGGTCGTCCAGGAGGTGGTCAGTCGGCTTCCCCGCACGCCTGCCCACGTCTTCGTCTGCGGGTCGAACGGCTTCGTGAACATAGCGGCCGATGGCGCACTGCTCGCCGGTCTGGACGCCGCGGCAATCAAGACCGAGCGATACGGTGGATAACGGCGCAGATCCCGCCGCGTCCTCCCGAGCGCGGACGCGAAACCGCGGCGATCGGCGGGGAGGGCTGAGGCAATGACGGTCGTCGCGCGCCAGTTTCATCTCAGGGCCCGTCCGGAAGGGCTACCCGCGTCTGACAACTTCGAGCTCGTCGAACGATCGCTTCCGGCTCCGCACAGCGGGCAGGTTCTCGTCCGCAATCTGTGGCTCTCAGTCGACCCCTACATGCGCGGAAGGATGACCGGCCGCGAAAGCTACATCCCGCCGTTTGAGATAGGCGAGCCCCTGGATGGGGCCGCGATCGGCGTCGTTGTCGAAAGCGACGACACCGGCCTAAGGCCGGGCGATGTCGTCAGCCACTTCGCCGGGTGGCGTGACTATGCGGTCGTCGACGCTACTTCTGCCACCAAGATCGATCCTGCGATCCCGGAGCAAGCCTATCTCGGGCCGCTCGGGTTCCCCGGCTTCGCCGCTTATATCGGCCTCCTGCGGATCGGAAAGCCGCAATCAGGCGAAACCGTCTTCGTCTCCGCCGCAGCCGGCTCGGTCGGTTCGCTCGCCGTCCAGATCGCAAAGATCAAGGGATGCCGGGTCGTGGCCTCCGCCGGCTCAGAGGAAAAGCTTCGCTGGCTACGCGATGAGGCGGGCGTCGATGCCACGATCAATTACAAGGAGGCGGGGGACATGTCGGCGGCGCTCGACACGGCAGCACCAGAAGGCATCGACATCTATTTCGACAATGTCGGCGGGACCCATCTCGAGGCAGCGCTGAGCGCCGCGAACGACTTCGCCCGCTTCGCACTGTGCGGAATGATCGACCAATATAACAGCGAGCCGTCCGGCCCCCGCAACATCTACGCCGCGATCGAGAAAAGCATCCTGCTGCAGGGCTTCATCACGATCCACAACATGTCCGTGTGGGAGGACTTCCAGCGCGACGTCGCGCGATGGATTCTGGACGGCGAGATCAAATGGCAGGAGACCGTGCTGCACGGCCTCGAGAGCACGCCAGCGGCTTTCCTCGACCTCTTTGCGGGAAAGAACATCGGCAAGATGGTGGTCGACCTGCGCGACGATCCACAGGGAGGATCGTGATGCGACGACCACGCCGCACGACCGCGACAGCGTCCCGCTGCCTCATTCCAGCGCAATTCCAGCATACCGGGAGATCAGCATGAGCCGCTTCGCCGAACCCGTCTTTGTGGCCGCCGGCCTTCGGACACCATTTGGCCGCGGAGGCGGAGCGCTGGCGGCATACGACACGGTTTCGTTATCCGTACCAGTGGTGCAGGCGATGGCCGAGCATGCGAAGCCCGACCTGGTCGTCTGGGGAACCGTGATCCCGAACCTTGGCTGGAGCAATATTGCCCGCGAGGTCTGGCTCGATGCCAAGCTTAATCCGAATGTGCCGGCATTCTCCGTCGTTCTGGCGTGCTCGACCAGCATGACAGCAACCTTCGCAGCGGCGGGCATGCTCGGCGGCGGGACTGACCTGACGCTCGTCGGCGGCGGCGAGGTCATGAGCCGGCCATCGCTGGCCTTGACCCCAGAATCATCGAAGCGGCTCACGGATCTTTTCGCGAAAGATCCCGCCGCCGCGCTGGCTGCGCTGCAGGCGCTTACGCCGCGCGACTATGTCCTACCGACCAAGGGGTGGGCCAACCGCATCACCGGCAGAACCATGGGCGATCATATGGAGGAGACGGCCAAGGCCTGGTCCATCTCCCGCGAAGCCCAGGACGATTGGGCGCTCAAAAGCCACCAGCGCGCAGTCGCCGGCTGGAATGCCGGCTTTTTCGATGATCTCGTGATCCCGCTGACCGAGCTGAAGCGCGACGCTAACCCGCGCTCAGACACGTCCGCCGAGCGGCTCGCCGCCCTGAAGCCTGCCTTCGATCGAGACAGCGGCTTCGGAACCCTGACGGCCGGCAACAGCTCGCCGATCACCGATGGCGCGGCCGCCTGCTGGGTCGCCAATGCGGTTGGCGTGGCAAAGCTACCGTCCGATACGCCATATGTCCGGTTGGTCGACTACGAGGTGTCAGCGGTCGACCTTCACAACGAGGGTCTGCTGATGGCCCCGTCCTATGGCATCCCGCGCCTGCTTGCACGGCATGGACTCAGCTACCCGGACATTGCTCTTTGGGAAATCCACGAAGCTTTCGCCGCCCAGGTGCTGGCGAACGTCGCGGCTATCACCGACCGTGACTGGGTCCGCACGAAGGCGGGTGTCGACCAAGACATGGGCCAGTTCGACTGGGACCGCGTCAACCCAAATGGCGGCTCGGTGGCGATCGGGCATCCGTTCGGCGCCACCGGCGCCCGCGACCTCAGCCAGGCGGTGAAGGAGCTGTGGGCGCAGCCGGTGGGATCACGCGCGATCGTCAGCATCTGCGCCGATGGCGGGCAGGGGACCGTCGCGCTTCTCGAGCGCGTGTGAAGGGGGCAGCATGATGAAGGCAATCCGCTTCCATGAATTCGGTGCCCCGGACGTGCTCCGATACGAAGACGCTCCAAAGCCAGACATCAAGCACGGAGAAGTGCTGATCCGCGTGATCGCCGCCGGCATCAACCCGCCCGACTGGTATCTGCGGGAAGGGTATAAGGCATTGCCGCCGGAATGGCGGCCGGAGGTCGCGTTCCCGGTCATTCCCGGATCGGACGTGTCCGGTGTCGTCGTTGCCGTCGCAGACGATGTGCAGGGCTTCGTGCCCGGCGACGAAGCGTTCGGCATGATCCGTTTCCCGAGTTACGGCGACAGCCTGGGATATGCCGAATATGTATCCGCGCCGGCATCAGACCTCGCCATCAAGCCGCGGTCGATCGATCACGTGCACGCCGCGGCAGTCCCGATGTCGGGCCTCACCGCTTGGCAATTCCTGATCAGTCTAGGTCACGACGAGCCCAATCCGCTGCAGCCGGATCGGCACCAGCCGGTCCCGCTTGCCGGCAAATGGGTCCTCGTCAATGGCGCGGCCGGCGGGGTCGGCCATCTCGCGGTCCAGTTGGCGAAACAGCAGGGCGCACGCGTCATCGCCGTCGCCTCGGGCCGGCACGAGAATTTCCTGGACGATCTCGGTGCGGACGATTTCATCGACTATACCAAGACTGCGGCAGAAGATGTCGTGCGCGACGTCGATCTGGTGGTCGACGCGGTCGGCGGTCCTACGGCAGACCGCTTCCTGCGCACGATCCGACGCGGCGGCGCGCTATTCCCGATCTTTCCGCTTGGTTTCACCGGCCAGGACGACGCCGCTCGGCTCGGTGTAACCGTCTCGGCGACGCAGGTCAGATCGAATGGTGCGCAGCTCGCGGAGCTTGGGCAGTTGCTCGAAAGCGGGGCCGTCCGTGTCGCTATCGACGGCACCTACCCGCTATCGCAGGCTTCCGCCGCGCACGAGCGCGCTGCGGACGGGCACATCCAAGGGAAGATCGTACTCACCGTCGGTGACGCAGATCCGCGCCCTGTAAGTACATCTGCCGTGTCGCCGACGACATGGCCGCCGCGCACGATCGGCCACTGAGGTGCGAGCGTTTGCCCCGCCTTTCGCGTGCTCCCGTCAGCGATTCGGAGCTGTTCATTGCGAGACCGGACTAGCGGGCACGCGCAGGCGCTGGGAGGGGATCAGTGGCTCTGAACGCTAACACAGCGGATGTAGGTGCGATCCATCGCGCCAAGGCTCTTGCGGACCTGATGGTCCTCGACACGCCTGACGAGCAAACCTTCGACGATCTCGTCTTTATCGCGGCAAAGGCCTGCGATGTCCCGATCGCACTGATCACGCTCCTCGATGTCGATCGACAATGGTTCAAGGCCAAGTACGGGCTCGACGTCCAGGAAACGGAGATCGAGCACTCCGTATGCCGGATAGAAATAGATCGCGGCGACATGCTCGAGATTACGGATCTGACCGCCGATCGTCGCACAAACTGCAACCCGCTCGTCACAGGTGCCCAGCACTTCCGCGCTTATGCCGGCGCACCGCTGGTCCTGCGCTCCGGTGTCGTGGTCGGCCGGCTGTGCGTCATCGACACCGAGCCACGCCCGGAAGGGTTGAGTGAGTTGGAAAGGGCGATGCTGCGTGCTCTCGCTCGCCTCGCCAGCGAGAACCTCGAGCTTCGTCGGACCGCCATGGCCAGCAATCGTCTGACGGAGTTGCAGGCCGCCTTGGTCGAGGTCGGCGAGGCCATTCGCGGTAGCGGAGACGCTGGGCAGATGGCGTCAGCGACCGCAGCAATCGTCGGGCGGGTGCTGACTGCAGATCGCGCAGGCCTGGGGTCAGTCGACGACGCAATCGAGACGATCGACATCAAGACCGACTGGACTGCGCCCGGAATTCTCAGCCTCGCCGGCCGTCATCGCCTCGATGAGTATGTGAGTTTGCGGGAGCCGCTCGTGTATGGCGACCCGCTGGTGGTCGCTGACGCCCTCACCGACGAACGCGCAGTCTCGAACCTTGCGATCGCAATGCGCATCGGGGTTCGCGCGCTTGTCGATATGCCGGTCCGGGAACATGGCAGGACGATCGCCTTGTTCTTCGTTCATTCGGCGCAGCCTAGACCTTGGCTGGCAGAAGAGATCGCGTTTCTCCGTAGCGCGACCGACCGTCTCGAAGCCGGTGTTGCGCGACATCGATCGGACGAGCAACAGCGCATCGTAAACGGTGAGATTGCGCACCGGCTGAAGAACATGCTGACGATGGTTCAAGCGATCGCGAGCCAGACACTGCGATCAGCGAGCGACCGTGAATCAGTCTATGCCTTCGAACGCCGCCTGATGGCGCTGAGCGCCGCGCATGACGCCCTGCTTCAAAATAGCTGGGCGCAGGCCGACCTCAAATCAATAGCGACGACCGTGGTCGAGGCGATCGGGTTCATGGATCGCGTCAAGATGGACGGCCCACCAGTGGCGTTGGGGGCGCGGGCAGCGCTCTCCTTCTCGCTGATCGTGCACGAGCTTCTGACAAACGCCTGCAAATACGGGTCTCTCACGGGCGACTCCGGAGAAGTCTCGCTCACCTGGGAGATCGAGACCAACGATGGTGACGATCGCCTCATGATAAAATGGCGAGAGCGGGGGGGACCTCCAGTCACTCCACCTACGCGCCGGGGCTTCGGCTCGAAGCTTATCAGCATAGGCTTGGCCGGCACCGGCGGAGTGGACCTTCGCTACGATCCGGACGGATTCGCGGCCGACTTGCAAGCCCCCATGCGCCACCTGGCCAAGGGCTGACGGAGGAATGCGTATAATGATGAGGCCCGTGGTTCTCGTCGTAGAAGACGAACCACTTGTTCGGCTTTTCGCATCGGACATGATCGAGGAAGCCGGTTTCGAGGTGCTGCAAGCGGCCGATGCCACGGACGCGATCGTCACGCTGGAAGGTCGGCTCGATGTCCGTGTCGTCTTCACCGATGTGGACATGCCTGGCGGGATCGACGGCATCATGCTGGCGATCTGCATTCGGGAGCGCTGGCCCGCCATTCAGATCATCATCACTTCCGGCAGACCCTGGCCGGAGGGGACGGACATCCCTGACGACATGGTCTTTTTCTCGAAGCCATATCGTCAGGACCGGGTGCTGGAGACTGTTCGGAGGATGGCGGCATGACGCAGCACACCTGGGCGCCGCGGATAAGTGCTGGCGCAAGCCTCACCCCCCCGGCCGGGACAAGCCGCTGATCCCCGGCGACCCCGGCTACGCCACTTCTCGCTGAAAGAATGCTCGTGATGCTTCTGCTGCTGCTCTCCTACCTCGCCGGCGTGCTGACGATCATCAGCCCATGCATCCTGCCGGTGCTGCCCTTCGTCTTCGCGCGAGCAGGCCAGCCGTTCATGCGCAGTGGCCTGCCGCTACTGCTGGGGATGGCGGTGACCTTTGCCGGGGTAGCGACACTGGCCGCCGTCGGAGGCGGCTGGGCCGTCCAGGCGAATAGCTTCGGGAGAGCAGTGGCGCTGCTAATATTGGGATTGTTCGGCCTGCTGCTGCTCTTTCCCGCGCTTGCGGATCGAGCCACCCGACCGCTCGTCAAGCTGGGCGCCCGTCTCACAGAAGCGACCGGCCCGGAACGTTCCGGCGGCAGCTTCTGGGCGTCCCTGCTGCTTGGGTTCGCCACCGGTCTTCTATGGGCTCCCTGCGCGGGACCGATACTGGGGCTGATCCTGACCGGAGCCGCCTTGCAGGGCGCCAATGTCGGCACGTCGCTGCTGCTGCTCGCCTACGCCGCCGGTGCCGCTACGTCGCTAGCACTGGCGCTGCTCCTCGGCGGACGCGTTTTCGCCGCGATGAAGCGGTCGATCCGTGTCGGCGACTGGTTCCGCCGTTCGCTCGGCGCGCTGGTGCTCGTCGCCGTGGCCGCCATCGCGCTGGGGCTCGACACGGGCCTGCTGACCAGGCTCTCGCTTGCCGGCACGTCGGCCGTCGAACAGAGGCTCCTAGACAAGTTCCGGCTGGACGATCGCTCGGCGCAGACCAGCATGCCGGGAGACGGCCCACTCGGCATCGAAGGGGCGTTGCCTCCGCTCACCGGTGCAACGAGTTGGCTGAACTCTCCGTCGCTCACGCGCGAGGCGTTGCGCGGAAAGGTCGTCCTGGTCGATTTCTGGACTTACAGCTGCATCAACTGCCTGCGGACGCTGCCGTACGTCAAAGCCTGGGAGCAGAAGTATCGGGCCGCCGGGTTCGTCGTGATCGGGGTTCACGCCCCCGAGTTCGCCTTCGAGAAGGATCCCAGTAACGTCGCGAAGGCCGTGCGTGACCTGGGCATCACCTATCCCGTCGCGCTCGACAACAATCACGCAATCTGGCGCGCCTTCGACAACCGCTATTGGCCAGCGCATTACTTCATCGATGGCCGCGGCCGCATTCGATACCATCATTTCGGCGAAGGCAATTACGCCGAATCCGAGAAGGTCATCCAGCGGCTCCTCGCCGAGAATGGCCAGGCGGTCGGCGACATGCGAACCGTATCGGTGCGCACGGCGGGATCCTCCGCGGCGGCGAGCTGGAACGATGTACGCTCACCCGAGACCTACCTGGGCTATGTGCGTGGCGAGCGTTTCACGTCACCGGGCGGCCTCGCGCGCGAAACCGTGCATGACTATGTCGCGCCGCCTCGGCTGCCTCTGAACGCCTGGGCGCTTTCCGGCCGCTGGATCGCGGGGTCGGAACATGCCTCGGCCCAATCCGCCGGTGCCCGCCTCGTCTACCGTTTTCATGCCCGCGACGTGCACCTTGTGCTCGGCCCTTCCACCATGGGACGGCGGGTTCGATTCCGCGTCACGATCGACGGCAAGCCGCCCGCTGGCGATCACGGCACGGACATCGATGACGCTGGGAACGGCACGATCGAGGGACAACGTCTCTATCAGCTCGTTCGGCAGAAGGGCGCCGTGCGCGAGCGTACCTTCTCGATCGAGTTCCTAGATGCCGGCGCTCAGGCTTTCGCCTTCACCTTCGGCTGAGAACGAAATGCCTGTGGAATCGCAATCGACCTCAACAACGAACGATCGGAGAGAGTAGCCATGACGCCCGAAATTATCCTCTACACGACCAATTGGTGCCCTTTTTGCCGCCGCGCGAGGGCGCTTCTCACCCAGAAGGGCGTGAAATGGACTGAACACGACATCGAGGAGGATCCTGCTCAGCGCCAGGCAATGATCGAGGCCTCAGGCCGGGACACGGTTCCACAGATATTCATCAACGGCACGCACGTCGGAGGGTCTGATGACCTCTTTGATCTCGATGCCAAAGGCGGCCTCGACAAGCTGCTCGCAGGTGAGGCGTCCGCGACCTGATGCGACTGGCAAAGGCGCGCCCAGACATCGATGGAATGAAGGAACAGAATGGTTTCGGCAGTTTGGAACGGCGCCACTATCGCCGCGAGCGAAGTGACCGTGATCGTCGACGGAAATCACTATTTTCCGCCAGAGGCGGTTGACCAAAGCAGGCTCGAGGCGAGCGATCACTCGTCCGTCTGTCCAGTCAAGGGCTCAGCGCGCTATTTTCATGTGCGGGCGGGCGGCGAGCGCAATCCGGATGCGGCCTGGACGTACCCCGACCCGACCGCAGAAGCCGAAGCGATCAGGGGTTATTTCGCATTCTGGAAGGGCGTGGAGGTTGCGTAGGCCCCGCCTCGGAGGCGGCCGCTGATGCCGGCAGCGCTTCATGCTCGCGTTTCCGCACATCTTGAGCAGGCGCTCGACGTGCTGGAGGCGTCTGGCGACCTGCCGGCCGGTCTCGCACGAAGTGGCGTGACCGTGGAAACGCCGCATGACGCTGCGCACGGCGACCTGTCGACCAACGCCGCAATGGTGATGGGGAGACGTGCCGGCGTGCCGCCGCGGCAGCTCGCCGAGGCGCTGGCCAGCCGGCTGGCGGCGCTCGAGGAAGTGACGAGTGTCGAGGTCGCCGGGCCGGGCTTCGTCAATCTGCGGCTGACCGATCACGCGTGGCGGGACGAGCTGGCGACGATCGCACATTCTGGCGAGCGATATGGCAGCTCGGGGTTTGGTGCCGGCAAAACGGTGAATATCGAATATGTCTCGGCCAACCCGACCGGCCCGATGCACATGGGACATTGCCGCGGAGCGGTCGTGGGGGACGCGCTGGCGAACCTGCTCGCGTTCACCGGGCACCGCGTGATCCGCGAATACTACGTCAACGACGCCGGCGGACAGGTGGACGTCCTCGCCAGATCCGCGCACATCCGCTACCTCGAGGCGCTGGGCGACAGCGTTGGTGATATCCCGGAAGGCCTCTATCCGGGCGACTATCTCAAGCCCGTCGGCCAGGCCTTGGCCTCGGACTACGGCGACCGCTACCGACAAGCCCCGCCTACCGCATGGCTTCCGATATTCCGCTCGCGCGCCGTCGCAGCGATGATGGAAACGATCCGTGCGGACCTCGCGCTGCTGGGCGTTCGTCACGACCGCTTCGCATCGGAAGCCGAACTGCTCGAGACGGGAAGGCCGGCCGCCGCCGAGGCTTGGCTGCGCGAGCGCGATCTCATCTATAATGGGGTGCTTGACCCTCCGAAGGGGTCGAAGCCGGAGGACTGGCAACCGATCGAACTTCCGCTGTTTCGCTCGACACTTTTTGGCGATGATCAGGATCGGCCGATCCGCAAGGCAGATGGAAGCTGGTCCTACTTCGGCATCGACCTAGCCTACCACTTCGAGAAGGCACGCGACGCCGATCAGATGATCGACGTCTGGGGCGCGGACCATGCCGGCACGGTGAAGCGGATCATCGCGGCTACCGAAGCCCTCACCGAAGGGCGCAAGCGCTTCGACATCAAACTGGTGCAGCTCGTTCGCCTGCTCCGCGCGGGCGAGCAGGTGAAGATGTCGAAGCGCGCCGGCAACTTCGTGACGCTTTCCGACGTCGTTCGGGAAGTCGGCAAGGACGTCGTCCGCTTCACCATGCTGACCCGTAAGGCCGAAGCGCCGATGGACTTCGACTTCGCGAAGGTCGTCGAGGCATCCAAAGATAACCCGGTCTTCTACGTGCACTATGCCCATGCGCGCATCCACTCGCTCGCGAATCGCGCGGCCGAAGCCGCCTTCGAGCAGGGGGCGACACCCGACCTGACCCGACTGGACGACCGTGACCTCGCTCTCGTGAAACAAGCGGCACAATTTCCGCGCATCGTGGAGGCATCTGCCGCCGCCCGCGAACCGCATCGGATCGCCTTCTACCTCGCTGACCTCGCGGCCGCATTTCACGCCATGTGGAACGCCGGCATCGATGATCCGCAGCGCCGCTTCATCCTGAAAGACGACGCCCCGCTCAGTCACGCCCGCCTCTCGCTGGCGAACGCCGTCGGACAGGTGATCCGCAACGGCATGGCGCTAATGGGGGTCGAACCGATGCAGCAGATGCCTCGCGCGCCGTGAACCTTCGAGCCGCGGCTATACTGCCTACTTGTCGGCGCCCCTGCTTTCGACCGGCGCTCGCACATCAAATCCTCAACAGGAGAAGCTCGAATGTCGAAAGTTCTACAAGGGAAGGTCGCGTTGATCACCGGCGGCTCTCGGGGTCTCGGTGCCGTGCTGGCAGAGACGCTCGCCGACCAGGGAGCAGATATCGCGATCACCTACGCCGCATCTGCCGCCAAGGCTGAAGCCGTGGTCGAGAAGGTGAGGGCCAAAGGGGTGCGGGCGATCGCCATTCAGTGCGATCAGGCGGATAGCGCGGCTGCGCAGCCGATGGTCGAGCAGGTGGTCTCTGAGTTCGGCAAGCTCGACATCCTCATCAACAACGCAGCGATCGCGGTCCAGGGCAAGCTGGTCGATGATCCCACGCTTGATGGCCCTGCCTTTGACAAGCAGTGGATCGTCAACGTGCTCGGGACCGTGGCGGTAACGCGGGCGGCGGCGCAAAAGATTTCGGACGGCGGCCGGATCGTCTTCATCGGGTCCGGACTTGGCACGCGCGCGATCGTTCCGGGGGTTGCCGATTACGCCGGCACTAAGGCGGCCATCGCCGGATATGCCCGCGGCGTGCAGCGCGATCTGGGGCCGCGCAATATCACGGTGAACGTGGTGCAGCCGGGCATCATGCCGACCGACATGGCGGCAGGAGCTGCGGAAAATTTCCCTGAAGCCGTCCTGGACCTACACCCGATACGTCGCATCGCTACCATCGAGGAAGTCGCGTCCGCGGTGAGCTACCTCGTTGGTCCGACCGCCAGCTACACAGCCGGGGCCGTGATCGACGTGTCCGGCGGTGTCCTGGTCTAGAGGCGCTGTCTTGATGGCAAGTGCATCGGCGCCGGACCGCCGTATCGCGGCGCCCCCCACGGCAGGCGGGCGGGTCCGCCCGCCCGCCGCGCAGAGGTGCCTGCCGAGCACGTCCCGTCCCCATACCGCATCGGCAGCCTGAATGGAAAACCCCGATTTCGAAGCTACGCTCGAAGGTCTGCCGCGCGGCTATAGCGAAGGGTTTTTCGATGGCCGCCGCTATGGCGTGTCGGTGCAGCGATCTGACGACGGTCGGCGAAATAGCCTGTTTGCGAGAGATCTCGCCGGCACCGACATCGTGAGCTTCAATCTGTACCGAGTGGCGAACGGCGAGACGTTGCTCAGGCCTTGCGAGATGTCCTCGGAGAAAGTGGTCCGCTTTGTGCTTGGGTTCACGCCCGTCAACTAACTTCTCTCTCGCACGCCGTGCAAGGGTTGGAAACACAAACGCTACTCGCGCCTTAGCCGCTGAAGGCTATCGAAACTATAGCTGCCGGTTATTGGACATCGATCCAAGCCAAACTCATTCTGTCGGCCTCAGCGGCCGAAGGGGAATCGATGCCGGCTCCTGTGAAAGCCACCATTCAGGGAGTCTATCGATGACCAACGCCAGTACTGCGCCAGTTGCAACTCCCACCGACCTCGACGAGTCTGCTACGATGACCGTAGCCGATGCGCTCAAGATCATTCTGGCGAACAGCTATGCGGTATATCTCAAGACCAAGAATTTTCACTGGCACGTCTCCGGGCCATATTTCCGTGACTATCACCTCCTGCTCGATGAACAGGCGGCCGAGATCCTCGCGGTCACGGATGCTATCGCCGAGCGTGCCAGGAAGACTGGCAATCGCACGCTAACATCGATCGGTGACATCGCACGCCACCAGACCATCAAGGACAACGACGCCGAATTTGTAACTCCGCAGGAGATGCTGGGCGAGTTAAGGGCCGACAATTTGCACATGGTGGAAGCGTTCCGGCGCGCGAAGGAGGTCGCGGACGAGGCGAAGGATAACGCCACCTCTGGCCTCATCGATGCATGGACTGATGAAGCCGAACGCCGCGCATGGTTCCTTTTCGAAGCCAGCCGGCCCGGCTGACGGCCGCCAACTAGGCATCGCTGCGCGGCCGAACCGATTGCGCCCGCCAGACAATAGCAAACCGCCGGGGCGCCGGTCGACGTGAAGCAGGCTCGAGGCCGATCCACGCGGCTTGTCGATCTGATATTATGAGGAAGCTGTATGACCGCTGGCCACTTGCCCACGCAATTCGTGCAACATGAGGGCGGGGCCGTGGCATTCGACGACACGGGAGGCGCAGGTCCGATCGTTCTCGGCATACCCGGGATGGGCGACCTGCGATCCGAGTATCGCCGCTTGAAGCCCATCCTGCAGCAGGCGGGAATGCGGTTTGTCACGATGGACGTCCGCGGCTTCGGAGAAACGTCGGCACAATGGGACGATTATTCAGCCCGCGCCGTCGGCCGCGACGCTGTGGCCATCATCCGACACCTGGACGCTGGACCGGCGTTCATCTTGGGCAACTCATTTGCTGCAGGGTCCGCGCTATGGGCGGCGAAAGAAGCGCCCAGCATGGTCCAGGGAGTTGTCCTGCTGGGCCCGATCGTACGCGATCTTCCACTATCCGCGGCGCAGAAGCTCGCTCTTACGATCGGGTTCGCCGGCCCTTGGCGCACATGGTTCTGGACCACATATTGGACCAGCCTTTTCACTTCACAACGAGCGCCAGACCATGCCGAGGTGAAGCGGACGATCGCCCGCAACCTGAACGAGCCCGGTCGAATGGACGCACTGCTCAAGATGCTATCGCTATCGAAAGCAGACACTGCGGCCATCTTGGACGACAGCGTTGTTCGGGCACTTATAGTGATGGGTACGCGCGACCCGGACTTCTCCGATCCCGGCGCCGAAGCTGAAATGCTCGCTGCACAGCTCAATGCGGAGACGATGATGCTAGAGGGCGCCGGTCACTATCCCCACGTCGAGATGGCCGATGTGGTCGGGCATCGGATTACGGCATTCATTAGCGGTGCTCGCTCCCGGAGGAGAACGAACGGCGCTGCACCTGCCTTCCCGAGGAGACTATAATGAAAATCGGGTTTGGTGGCGGCTGCCATTGGTGCACGGAGGGCGTCTTTCAGGCGCTCAAAGGTGTCACCCAGGTGGACCAGGGCTTCCTTCAATCTGAGCCTCCCGCGGACACTTGGGCCGAAGGCGTCATCGTGACTTTCGATCCGTCCGTTATCAGTCTGGAGACGCTGGCCGAAGTGCATCTTCGAACGCACTCTTCGACCAGAGCACGTTCACCCCGCGGGAAGTATCGCAGCGCGATCTACACTTTCGAATCTCCACAACGTCCGGGAGCTGAGCGGGCAGTGCGCCGATTCGCGGACGAGGCTTCGAAAGAAATTCACACGCAGGTGATACCCTTCGTCGGCTTCTTACCGTCGGACGAGCGCTACCAGAACTACTATCGTACCGATCCTACCCGCCCGTTCTGTCGTCGGTACATTGATCCGAAGCTCGATTTTATCCGACGCGAGTATGCGGACATTGCGCTGCCCTCGGAGTGAGCTCTTCGAGAAAATGCTCGTCGAGTAGTCGGGCCAGTCTCACGCAGACCTTCCGATCGCAAAGCTGCGTGAGTCCCCGGAAACATCAGGCCGCGAGTTTAGATGCATGACCCATCAGCTTTCGGACACTGATCCGTTCAACGACGCCTTCGGACGCTGCCCGCTTGTAGCGATCTTACGCGGCGTCCGTCCTGGGGAGGTGCGGGCGATCGGCGAAGCGCTCGTTGAAGTGGGCATTGTCCTGATAGAGATACCGCTTAATTCCCCGCAGCCGCTGCTCAGCATCGAGCTTCTAGCAAAGCATCTTGCGAACCGGGCGGTCGTGGGAGCAGGCACCGTTATCCGAGCCGAGGATGTCTCAAGGATCGACGATGCCGGCGGTCGGCTTGTCATCGCGCCAAATACGGACGTCCGCGTCATCGCCGCCGCATCCGAGCGAGGCATGGTGGCGCTGCCGGGCTTCGCGACACCCACAGAGGCAGTCGCGGCGATAGCGGCGGGTGCGACGGCGCTTAAACTCTTTCCGGCCGAGGGTTTCACCCCGGCGTTCGTAAAGGCGTCACTGGCGGTGTTGCCTCAACGCACCCGAGTCCTCCCGACAGGCGGAATCCTCCCTGAAACGATGGGGCGCTGGCGATCGGCAGGCGCTGCCGGCTTCGGGCTAGGTTCAGCACTCTACTCGGCCGGCATGACCCATGTCGAGGTGCGCGCCCGAGGTCAGGCTTTCGTCACTGCTCACCAAGCGCTTTCGTCGGGATCCGGTAGCGAGACGGCGCTCGCCCATTGAACTAGGTTAGCTCGAACGGTCCGGGATTCTGAACACCCTGCCGCTGCCAAACTGTTGCTTCCTATGTCCGATAAGATGCCTTATCGGACATAGTTGGACAGAGCGCGGAAGGGGAGCCAATCCCGTCCAGTTCGAAGCGGAAGCAGTCGTAATGGACGAGACAGCCAACAGTGAAGCTGACACGGCGGACGGTGGCGGGCTGCCGGTCCTGGCGGCTGGAGGCGACATGCTCGCCGTTCTGCGCGATGACCTCGAGCAGGCCGCAGCGTTCAAGAAGGCGGCGCGTGCGGCTGCCACCCACCGCGCCTACGGGTCAGACTGGGCGATCTACAGCGAGTGGTGCGGCTCGCGTGGGCTCGCGTCCATGCCCGCGCATCCGGAGCAGGTCGCCGCGTTCGTGGCCAACCAAGCCACGGCCGGGTTCAAGGCGTCGACTATCGAGCGGCGCGTCGCCGCGATCGGGCACCATCACCGGGCGAGCAACTACCCTGCGCCGACCGCGCACCCGGCCGCTGGCGGCCTCCGCGAGGCGCTCGCCGGCATTCGCCATACCAAGACCATCCGGAAAACGCGCAAGAGCGCGGCCGATGCTGCCGCGCTTCTGGGCATGCTAGCCGAAATCAAAGGTTCCGGGTTGCGGGCAAAGCGCGACCGTGCAGTCCTTGCGATGGGAATGGCCGCGGCATTGCGCCGATCCGAGCTTGTCGGTCTGACGATGGGGAGCGTCGGCTTGCATGAGAAAGGGCTCGAGCTGTATCTCGGACCGACTAAGACCGATCAGGCAGGTGAAGGCGCAACGATCGCCATCCCGGAAGGTGCGCAGATCAAGCCGAAGGCGCTGCTGCTCGAATGGATCGACGCGGTGCGGATCCTCGAAGCCGGCTTGGAACGGACTGAGGCCGAAGCAGAGAAAGTGCCGTTGTTCCGCCGGCTGACCCGCGGAGACCAGCTCACCGCCTCGCCGATGTCCGACAGAGCGGTAGCGCGGCTCGTCAAGCGTTGCGCCTCAGATGCCGGCTTCGACGCGAGCACATTTTCAGGACACTCGTTACGCTCCGGGTTTCTGACCGAAGCGGCAAGCCGAGGCGCGACGATCTTCAAGATGCAGGAGGTCAGCCGGCACAAAACCGTGCAAATTCTGTCTGACTATGTCCGTTCGGCCGAACGGTTCAAGAACCATGCGGGAGAGAGCTTCCTTTGAGGAGAACTGCTTAGCCTGCACCCGGGGGCTGATACTCCGCCTGCCGTTCGGCTCGGGCCCGGTCGAGCACATATTGGTTCCAGCACACGGTCGCGTCGAGCTCAGGCTCACCGGCAGCAAGCCGAGCCCGGTTGCGAACGGCGAGGGCAGCTTTCCTTTGCTCCTCAGTATCGGCTTTCCAAGCCGCTTTGGTCGCGCGGGGAACGATCACGGCCGGCGCAATGATGAACCAAAGCAGCGTCACCATCGCTAGCCCCGCCCCACCGAGAAAGGTGTAACCAAATGCCGCAACCGCCGCGAATGTCCCGATCAGCCAAGGAGCGTAGGCTCGCGGTCGTTGCCCGGTCTGGAACACGACTGACGGCCACCAAGGGCGCTGAAGTAGCAGCAGCAGACCGCCGAGAATCGCCGCTAACGCGACGAGCATGCTCGCGACGATCACCGCACGGATAAACATTGCGCTGAGCATCTTAGCGACCCTCCAACGCCGACTCATCCGGCGTGGCCGGTATGCCGCCCGCATCGAGAAGCGACTTGAGTTCCTGCAACCGCTTCGCCTGAGGGTTGGAAATCACGATGTTCTGAATGACCTTGCCGTCGAGCGATACGACATCGCCGATGCCCTCGTCCTTGTGCCGCACGAAGCTAGGCTCGCTCGGCTCGCCGCCGTAGCCGCCACCTTCCCGCCCAGCCTTAAGTTCGAACAGGAAACGCTCTGGCTCGCTGAGACTGAGCGCCAGTGTCTCGCCACGCTCGCTTTGCCGGATGTCGGCGACGACACCGCGGAAGCCGATGCCGAGATTGTCCTTCTGGAGCGTGGTCAGCACATATGCCAGCGGGCGATAATCGTTCTGTGCCGGTCGGATAATGTATGTGTAGACCCACCCCTGGTTGTTGAGGTCCATGCCTTCGAGCATCAGGTCGAAGCCGTCATCGGCGACTACGGCCGCGACGAAAGCGATCTCCAACAGTATGGTGACCGCGACCAAGGCTACCTCGCCTGGGCTCGTCGCCGCGCCGTGGGTAAGCTGCACGATGGTTTCGATCGGGTTCGCCAGCGGCGGGGGCAGCGTGAGGTCCGATGCCAAGTAGGTCAATCCGTCACCGACCCGCACCGCGAACAATCGGCCCGCGAAGAACACGTACCACATGATCAAATGGGCCATCATCGACACGCAGATCGAGATGGCGAGGACGCTCACGGCTGTTATTGGGAGGTCAGGGCGAGACGCGGAATGGCGTCGCGCGCGCACATTCCAGAATAGGACCGCGAACAATCCGGGAAGGAGCAGAGCAATGCCGGCGATGACCGAAAGCGTCAGCGCCATACCAGCAAACTACGCGACTGCGACCACGCGGAGCTGCTTGGTCTTCGGATCGCGCTCGATCTTGCCGGTCTTGCCAGCATCCTGGATCTTCTTGAGCTCTCTTTCGAGCCGGATCATCACGTCATAGCCGCCGACACGGCGCGCCAGAGCACCGGTCTCAGCCTGTTCGCGTGAAGAGAGGATCGTGGCCATGGCGATAATCTATGTCCTATCCGCTCTCGAGTAAAGGACCGGTTCTCGATTGGTTCCGCGACGTGTTCAGGAATGTCGGACTCGACCCTCACGGCCTAACAGCAACGGCGCGACGAACCGAAGCTCTCCTCGCAGTGAGGCTTCATCGCACTTGACCAACCTTCGCCTGCGATAGACGAAACGACATGGCCGATCTGGACGAGCCACCGCGCGGGGCAACGACCGACACATTGGACTATGTCCCACGGACGGATGCTGCCTCCGCGATAGAGGCCCTGACACTCTCGCAACTTGAGCACGCGCTCGACGCGCATCGCCGCAAGCTCAAGATCTATGAGAGCCTGAAAAGCCTGAATGACGTTATCGGGACGCAGTATGGCGACCGCGTCCTCTTTGAGTTGCTCCAGAACGCCCATGACGCGCACGCGGCGGACGAACGAGGCCAAATCGCAATCCGGCTTGTCATCGAGGGGCCGGCGCGCGGTACGCTGCTCGTCGCGAACAAGGGACGCGCCTTCACCGCTTCAAACCTCGAGGCGATCCGCAACATCGGGACGAGCGACAAGGAAATTGGCGAGGGCATCGGCAACAAGGGTCTGGGTTTCCGCAGCGTCGAGGCGCTGACCGACGACGTTCATGTGTATTCAGCTGGCGTCGGCGAGCCGGGCACCCGGTTTGGCGGCTATTGCTTCAGGTTCGCGACTACCGAGGAAATAGCAAGCCGCCTGCTTGCCATCGGGGCCACCGCGGCGGTTGCGGCAAAGGTCGCCTCAAACGTGCCGCGCTACCTCGTTCCCGTGACGGTCGGCTTCCAGTCCGCCGAGGTGCAGCAGCTCGCTGAGGAGGGGTATGCGACGGTGGTCGCCCTGCCGCTGATGACAGACGAGGCGATCGAGCTTGCCCGCAGGCAGGTCGCTGCAGTCCTTGAAGCTCCTGCACCGGTCCTGCTTTTCCTTGACCGCTTGTCGTTGCTCGACGCGGCGGTCACCGAACCAGGCAAGGAGCCCACGCGCACGACGCTCTCCCGCCATGTCGATCCCGTCGAGACCGACCTGCCAGAGGGCATGCGCATTGAGCGGGTGACCCTCGACGGGACCAATGCCTTTCTGGTCGCGCGGCAGGTCCTGCCAAAGCCGGCGGTGCTCGATGCCGTTCGCGCGAGCATTGGCGTTGCACCGCCACTAAAGCGCTGGCTATCCTGGAAGGGAGACGCGGTGGTCTCCGTGGCGGTCCCGATCGGCGGGCCGATGCTCTCGGCGCCAAGGCTATTCAATTTCCTGCCGATGGATGATCGCGCTGTCTCGCCGATGGCCGGGCATATCGACGCCCCCTTCTTCGCCGACATCGATCGGCGCTCGATCAAGGCAGACTTGCCCCTCAACAGGCACCTTCTGGAGGCCGCCGCAAAAACGGCCGCACAGGCCGCGTTGGCAATCGTGGATAGGGGCCTCGCCGTGCCCGAGAATGCGATCATAGACTTAGCAGCCTGGTCCGGGACGCACATGGCCAAGGTGATAGAGGCATTCACCGCGCTCAAGCGGCCGCTAGCCAACGTCGCCATCTGGCCAGTGGTCTCGGGCGGCCCTGCACGCTGGGTTAGTTTCACCGACCTCTACGCCTGGCCTGACGTCCGCACCCATCAGTTGACCCCAGCCAAGCTTGCCAGCACCGCCGAGGCTGCGATCGTTCCCTTGTCCATCGGCGATGGACGCTTGCAACGCCTCAAGGGCCTTGCCGCCGCCGTGTCGCTGCCGCTTGCGCCAGGCGAAGACACGCTATCCTACTGGGTGGAGTCGATTGCGGGGCACCTTTCGGCAAAAGGCCGCCAGACTCGGCGTCGGTGGCACGACTTCTACGATGACGTGGCAGCTATCTACGCGGCGACTTCCCTCAGGCTTTCCAGCCTGGAGGGAAAGAAGCTCTTCCCAGACAGTGACGACAGGCTGCTGCGCGCGACGGCCAAGGGGCTCGAAGGTGCGCCGCCCGTCTTCCATCGCATAGGAAAGGAGCGCGGTAAGAGGGGCGAAGGTCCGCCAAGCCCCCCATCATCATTGTCCCGCAAGTTCCGTTTCCTGAAGCCATCGATCGAGATTTCCGAGGCGAGCCTGCGAGCATTCGAGAAGGCCGGCCTGCTCCGGCGCTACGATCCGCTTGAGGCGTTGAGCGGAATGGAGGGGGCGCTTGGCGGCTCGCCGACCGACGTTCAGCGGCGCGAGGCGCTCGTGTGGGTCTACAAGGTTTGGCGTAATACTGGGGGCAAGACCGTTGAGGAAGGCCTTCGCGCAGCCCGCTTGTTCGTGCCTTGCCTTGCGGGCTGGTGCGCCGCGGGCGAGGCTGCCTTTTCGGCATCCTGGACCGCGCTCGGGCGGACGCTGGAACTCTATCTCCACGAGGCGGCACCTTACTCCGCCGACGCAAGCGAGCAGAAAGGGAAGCTCCTTCCTAGCTTTGCCGATTGGCCGAAAGCTGCCTCAGACGACCGCAGGGAAGACTGGTTGCGTTTCCTCGGCGTGCTTGGCGTGCGCGACGGCTTGCAGCCGATTGCTGGTACGCATCGGAAGATAGGGACCCCGTCCAACACTTGGAATACGTTCCTGTTCTCCGGTGCGCCAAAGCTCGGTCTCGACGCCAACTGGACTGCCCATTCGAGGACGCTAGGCTTCAGTTACCCGCAGACCGACTACCACCTCCGGCAAGAAATCTGGCGACTGCCGGGCCAGCTCGAGCACGCGTCCTTGCCGGCGTCGGCGCGAGAGGCGCTCTCCGACCTTATCATCGCCTATCTTCGCGAGCACGGCGAGGCTCATTTCGTGTTCAGCATCGACCATTGGCGCGGCTCGGAGCGGATCGAACTGCCGACACCGCTCCAAGTCTTCCTTCGGGAGGGTAGCTGGCCTGCAAGCCTGCGCCGTGACGAAACCACGTTCGAGACGCCCCGCCAAAGTTGGTCTACGACGGCCCAACGCCAAATTCCGCCGAGGTTCGTCCCGCGCTTCTCCGCCGAGCCTGGAAGCCGTGCTGGCCTTCCGCAACTTCTGTTCGACGAGCGGATCGGCCTTCGCGACTGGTCGGCTGCCGCTTCTGCGCCCGCACGCCTCGATTCACTTGCCGCTGCCCTATCTGATATGTCGGCGGCCGAGCGACGCGACCTACGCGAGCAACTTCGCCGCGCGTGGAGCGATGTCGCCGAGAAACGTTTGGCACTTGGAACGGCGCTGCCCCTTGTCGTGGAGCGCGCAGGCGGACTTGAGTTGCTCGTGCCGGATGCCAGTGCTCCCCGTGTCGTGCATGTCACTACCGAGCGCCAGGGTTTCGCTGCCCGCACTCTTGCGGACCGAGGCGAGGCGGTCCTTGACGTCGGGGAGACGGACGGCGCCACGATCCGCGACTTGCTTGCTGCGACCGGCGCCTTCGCACCGAGGCTCGCCGATTCCGGCGATGTCCAGCTGCATGTCGATGGCGAAGTGTTCCAACCCCTTCCCACCGACCCGCATCTGGCAACCGGCTCCCTTGCATGGCTTAGCGACGTCGCAATCCTCGCCCACGAGTACCTTGGCGATGCTCTGGAACTGCGCACGCTGGCGACCGAGGAGCTCGATCGCCGCCTCCGGCAGATCCGCCTGAGGCGGTGTGTCCGTTTCGCGCTGTTGATCGAAGGCCTGGAAATCACCGCCCATGGCGACGATCGCGTGCAGGCAATCCCGCATGCCCGAACCCCGACACTACTCGTTACGGGCCGCGAGCCGGTCGGCGTCGACCTCCTGATCGAGGCGGCTCCGGCGATCACGAAGCTCGTAGGCGCGCGCCGCAACACGCTGGAGCCGATGCTAGGGCGTCTCCAGCGAGAGGGCTACCTGGACACCTCCGTTGCGCCCAGCGAGGACATGCTCGCACGCGCGATTCGCCGCGACATCGGCGTCGTCCGCGACCACTTCGCGGCAACTCGGGGCGGCATCGAGCGCCGAGTGCGTGCCGTTCTTCCCATCGTGGCCTTCATCAAAGGCCCGGCGGCGGCGGACGAACTCGTGGAAAGGCACGACCGCCTTGGCACTGGTCTGAAATTGCGAGATTGGCTAGCAGCCGAGCTTGGGCTCGATGTTGCAGCACTGGCGCTGTCGTCGGTTGACGATACCGACGACCAGTCAATCATCCGCCGCCGCATGGGGCTCGACTTCCGGGCATATGGCGCGGTCCTCACCAACCTTGGCTATCCCCCCCTTAACAGCGAGGCCGATTTCCGACGTCTGTTCGGCGTATTCAAGTCCGAGTTGGCGCCCTCGCTAGTCGACCGCGTTCGCCGTCGATTTGCCGCTGACTGGCGCGAAGGGCGCGACCTCGGCGAGTATGTCCGTCTGCGCAAACTCGATTTTGTCGAGTTCGACCCTGCATGGCCGGTCGAGCATGAATCCATCGACCGCGGCTTCGTCTCGAGCATCGCGGCGGCA
>NZ_CAMLAC010000003.1 GCF_946477935.1 uncultured Sphingomonas sp.
CTCCCACCGCTGACGCGGCGGGCCCCTCCCTCTCCCCGTGGGGGAGAGGGCAGGATTAGCCGATCGCTTCCAGAACGGCGGCGCGGAGTTCGGGAATGCCCATGCCGCCCTCGCTGGAGGTGGCGAGGATGTCCGGGTGGGCGGCGGGGCGCTTGCGGGCCTCCGCCTCGGTCGCTTCGCGGACGGTGGCGAGGTCGGTCGCCTTTACCTTGTCCGCCTTGGTCAGCACGATGCGGTAGCTGACCGCGGCCTTGTCGAGCATCTCCAGGATCTCGCGGTCGACATCCTTGATGCCGTGGCGGGCGTCGATCAGTACCAGCGCGCGCTTCAGCGCCTGACGCCCGCGCAGGAAGTCGTTCACCAGGAAACGCCACTGCTTGAGCATGTCCTTGGGTGCCTTGGCGAAGCCGTAGCCGGGCATGTCGACGAGGCGGAAGACCGGCGGCTGGCCGATGTCGAAGAAGTTCAGCTCCTGCGTGCGGCCGGGCGTGTTCGAGGTGCGGGCCAGGCCGTTGCGGTTGGTGAGCGCGTTCAGCAGCGACGACTTGCCGACGTTCGACCGGCCGGCGAACGCGACCTCCGGCACCACCGGGTCCGGCAGATGCTGGAGCGCGGGTGCCGATTTCAGGAAGGAGACGGGGCCGGCGAACAGCTTGCGCGCCGCCTCCACCGTCTCTTCGTCGAAGCTGCCCTGGGGGGCGAACTCGGTCACTTGGCCGCGGCCTGGTTGAGCCCCGGATGGCGGGCGTAGAGCAGGCGCTGTTGCAGGATCGAGATGCAGTTGGTGGTGATCCAGTAGACCTGCAGACCGACCGCGAACGGTGCCATCACGAACATCAGCACCCAGGGCATGATCGCGAACACCTGCTTCTGCGTGTCGTCCATCGGCGCCGGGTTGAGGCGGAACTGGAAGAACATCGAAATGCCGAGCAGGATGGGCACGACCCCGATCGCGATGAAGTGCGGGGGCGTGAAGGGGATCAGGCCGAACAGGTTGACCGGGGTCAGCGGATCGGGCGCGGACAGATCCTTGATCCAGGCGACGAAGGGCTGGTGACGCATTTCTATGGTCAGCATCAGCACCTTGTAGAGCGCGTAGAAGATCGGGATCTGGATCAGGGTCGGCAGGCAGCCCGCGAGCGGGTTGACCTTTTCCTGCTTGTAGAGCGCCATCACCTCCTGCTGGAGACGGACCTTGTCGTCCTTGTAGCGTTCCTGCAGCGCCTTCATCTTGGGCTGCACCGCGCGCATCGAGGCCATAGAGGCGAACTGGCGCTGCGCGATCGGGAACATCAGCAGGCGGATGGTGACGGTCAGCAGGATGATCGCGACACCGAAGTTGCCGACCATGCGGAACAGCCAGTCGAGATAATAGAAGATCGGCTTTTCCAGGACGCGCAGCCAGCCCCAGTCGATCGCGTAATCGAGCTTCGTCACGCCTTGCTTGTCGGTATAGCGGTCGAGCAGGCGGACTTCCTTGGCACCGGCGAAGAAGCGCGAGGTCTGCGTCACCGCCTGACCGGGTGCGACGTTGCGCGGCGTGACGGCGTAGTCGGCCTGGTAGGTCTTGCCCGCTCCGGCGCGGAACTGGCCCTCGAACTGCGCGGCCTGATCGGGGATCAGCGCGGTCAGCCAGTATTTGTCGGTAAAGCCTAGCCAGCCGCCGCGCGTGGAGAAACGCTGCGGGCTTTCGTCCACATCCGAGAAGTCGGGCTTGTAGTGCGCGGCGCCGTTGTTGACCGACATCGGGCCGGTATGGATCGTCCAGCTATCGGGGTCCTTCGACACGCCCGAACGGTTGACGAGGCCATAGGCGGCGACGGGCACGGCGGCGTTGCCGGCGTTCGCCACGGTCTGGCGGACGGTGAACATGTACCCGTCATCGACCGCGATCTGGATCTGGAAACGCTGGCCGGTGGCGTTGGCGGCGGTCAGCGTGACCGGCTGGCCCGGGCGCAGCGTGGTGGCGGATGGCGTCCACACCGCATCGGCGGCGGGCGGGTTCAACCCTTCGCTCCGCCAGCCGAAGCCGGCGAAATAGGCGTCGGGTGCCCCGGCGGGCGACAACAGGCGGATCGGCGCGGAGTCCTTGGCGACCGTTTCCTTGTAGTCGATCAGCACGAGGTCATCGATGCGGGGGCCGCGCAGGTTTATCGATCCGCGCATCTGCGGCGTCTCGATTGCGATGCGCGGCGTTTCACGCAGCACGATCTGGCGATCGCGGATCGCGGCCGGCGCATCCGCCGTCGGGTCGGCACCCGGCTGGGGCAGGGGCTTGGACTTGCCATCCTCGATTCTGGTGACCGGGGGGTTGGCGGTGGGGAAGAACTTGCCCTGGATCAGCGGCCAGCCGAACAGGATCAGCGCCGCGATCACCGCGAACAGGACGAAATTCTTGCGATCATCATTCACGATAGATGCCCCATATCATCAGGGTACCGGATCGGGCCCGCACCCGCCCCAGGGATGGCAGCGCGCGATGCGCCTGAGCGCAAGCCAGCTCCCCCTGGCCGCGCCATAGCGGGAGAGCGCCTCGATTGCATAGGCCGAACAGCTTGGCTGGAAACGGCAAGTGGGCGGCAGCACGACCGACGGGCCGAGCTGCCACCCGCGGGCGACGAGGATGAGAAGGCGGGCTATCACGCGTTCCGGCACGCCCGCCCGAGCGCCTTGACCAGCTCCGCGGTCAGCGCCTGATAGTCACGCTCGATCCCGCCGCTGCGACCGATCAGCACATGATCCGCGCCAGGCATGCCGTGCGCGGGCAACAGGTCGCGCGCAAGCGCACGCAGCCGGCGTTTCATCCGGTTGCGCACGACGGCGTTGCCGATCTTCTTGGTGACGGTGAAGCCGACGCGCATGCCGGCCTCGCCATCGTCGCGCGGGCGCACCTGGAGCACGAAGCCCGGCATCGCCACGCGCCGCCCGCCATTGGCCGCGAGGAAATCGCGGCGGCGGGTAAGCGTGATTACGCCGACAGCTTCTTGCGGCCGCGTGCACGACGCGCGCGGATCACGGCACGACCGCCCGGAGTCGCCATGCGCGAGCGGAAGCCGTGACGGCGTGCACGCACCAGGTTGCTCGGCTGAAAGGTCCGCTTCATGGTTCATTCCTTGAGTACGTCTGAATAGAAAAGGGCCGCCACGGGGACGGCCTTGCTGGGGGTGCGCATAGGCAAAGCGGGGCCCCAAGTCAACGCGCCGCATCCCGCGCGTTGCATGCACGATGCCATCTGTTTCGCTGGTGAAAAACCGCTACAGACGGGGCGGGGGGAATGCATGGCAACGATCGTGTCCACGGTGGCCTATCTGGGGTTGGAGGCGCGCGCCGTCGAGGTGCAGGTGCAGTTGATACCGGGCCTGCCCGCGTTCAATCTGGTCGGGCTGGCCGACAAGGCGGTGGGGGAGAGCCGCGAGCGGGTGCGCGGCGCGATCGCGGCAATGGGGCTGGCGCTGCCGCCCAAGCGGATCGCGGTGAACCTGTCGCCCGCCGATCTGCCCAAGGAGGGATCGCATTTCGATCTGCCGATCGCGCTGGCGCTGCTGGGCGCGATGGGGGTGGTCGATGCGGAAACGCTGGCCGAGCATGTCGTGGTCGGCGAGCTAGGGCTGGACGGGCGGATCGCGCCGTCGCCGGGCGTGCTGCTCGCCGCGCTGCATGCGTCCGCCGAGGAGAAGGTGCTGATCTGTCCGGCGGCGCAGGGGCCGGAGGCGGCATGGGCGGGATCGGTGGCGGTGGTGGCAGCACCGGATCTCCTGTCGTTGATAAACCACCTCAAAGGGCATCAACTGTTGTCGGCACCGGCGCCCGGTGCGGTGGACGATACCGCGTCGGGGCCGGATCTGGCCCAGGTGAAGGGGCAGGAGACGGCCAAGCGGGCGCTGGAGATCGCGGCGGCGGGCGGGCATAACCTGCTGATGTGCGGACCGCCGGGTTCGGGCAAGTCGCTGATGGCGGCGTGCCTGCCGGGCATCCTGCCGCCGCTGGATGCCGCCGAGGCGCTGGAGGTGTCGATGGTGCAGTCGGTGGCGGGCACGCTGACGGGCGGGCGGCTGACGCGGGTGCGGCCGTTTCGCCATCCACACCACTCCGCATCGATGGCGGCGCTGACCGGCGGCGGGCTGAAGGTGAAGCCGGGCGAGGTGAGCTTGGCGCATCTGGGCGTGCTGTTCCTGGACGAGCTGCCGGAGTTTCAGCGCGCGGTGCTCGATTCGCTGCGCCAGCCGCTGGAGACGGGCAGCGTCAGCGTGGCGCGGGCCAATGCGCATGTTACCTTTCCGGCGCGCGTGCAGTTGATTGCGGCGATGAACCCGTGCCGCTGTGGCCATTTGGGTGACGCCGCGCTCGCCTGCGCCCGCGCGCCACGCTGCGCCGCGGACTATCAGGCCAAGGTTTCTGGCCCCCTGCTGGACCGGATCGACATCCATATCGACGTGCAGCCGGTGAGCGCGGTCGACCTGATGCTGCCACCCCCGACCGAGGGCTCCGCGGAAGTCGCCGCGCGCGTGGCGGCGGCACGCAGCGTACAGGCGGCGCGCTATGCCGGGCAGGGGGTGCGCACCAACGCCGAGGCGGACGGCGCGTTGCTTGATCGGGTGGCGACGCCGGACGCAGCCGGGCGGGCGCTGCTCGCCCAGGCGGCGGAGGCGATGCGGCTGACCGCGCGGGGCTTTACCCGCATTCTGCGGACCAGCCGGACGATCGCCGATCTGGCGGGGGCGGAGCAGGTATCTCGCATCCACGTCGCCGAGGCGCTTAGTTATCGTCGGCGGCCGCCGGTGAGTTGATGGTGGATGTCGATCGATTATAAGCTCGTAAATGCCATAGTACAGCAAAGGTCGAGGATTTGGAAACATGCGCTCGTAAAGGCTGTTTGACCTTCCTATGAGACAAACAGGTTCCTAATTTCGCCTTCACGCCGCCATCCACTGGTTGACTTGACGTAGCGGACCTCGAAGCTCGCGCCACATAATCCGGTACAAAAGTAACCCATTTCAACGATTGCTGTTTTTCGGTCCCTGCTGATCTTTGGTGGCTTGATGAAGTACACAAAGGCCTCTCTGATTGGCCTGCCGGGTATAGGGGCGGGAAGGTTCGCCCGTGACCGAGCGTCGTCGTCTGCCAACGGATAGCCGACAGGAAGATCGGCCACCAGTGTGGGGCACGCTTCCAGCAGGTCGCGGTGATAGCGGCTGACACCGGCATAATAGGTGTCAAAGCTGGGATTGTTATTGATCTTCGGTAGATCGCGCAGAGCGATACGGCCCACTTCGCAAATGGTGGCGGTGTCGGCTTTGGCCGACACGGAAGCAACAAGTGCAGCGGCGACAAAGATGATCATGTCGTTACTTTGCTCGGAAGATGATGCTCGCCTTGTACACGAATATAGAACAACGCGTTCGATGGATTTTGGCGGAAAGATGTTGGTCGATGGCGGGACAGCCGCACGTTCACGCCAGCCGTACGTGCGTTGCTAAAGCGTGATCGACCGTCGATCGACCTGCGCGGCTTGATCTGGAATGAGGGTGAAGGGCCGAGGGTGATCCCCTCCGGAAGACCGGCACTTCTCCAAAATCCCCGCTTGCGAAGCTGCGTCCGCTCGTCTAGCGACGCGGCTTCGCTGCCCCTGTGGCGAAATTGGTAGACGCATTCGACTCAAAATCGAACGCCGCAAGGCATGCTGGTTCGAGTCCGGCCAGGGGCACCACTTCCGGTCAAAACCGGGCACCATGGATATGGCGGCATCGCCGCCCCGCACGACGGCACTTTCCAACGCCGCTTTGCTGCCCTGGATGTGGATGGTTTGGTTGTCCACGCGGACGGTGTCGATCAGCAGCCGGACATAGGCTTTGCGCAGCGCCGGGTTTCCGTCCCTCAGCTGCTCGCTGATCAGCTTGCCGAACTTGGCGATCGTTTCCTCGCTGATGCACCGTGGTCCTCGTTCGAGCTGAAGCGTCAGGCTGTGCGCGCTGGCGTCCAGTTGTGCGAGGTTCTGGCGGTGCTGGGTGAGCCGCTCGGCGAATTGCGGGTCCTTGGGCGACATCAGACCCTCCTCGAGCAGTTCCAGCAATCTCCGAATGCGCTTTTCCGCTTCGATCTTCTCCCGCCTGACACGATCAAGATCCTGGTGCCGCCGCGCAACCGCCGTATCGGATTTCTCGAGTACGGCCTGCAACAATTCGAGGAGCCGATCGCGGTGGAGGATACGATCCGTCAGGACTGACAGGACGATGCTGTCGAGCTCGTCCTGGCGGATCGCACGCGTCTCACAGCGCCCGGCACCGCCGGTCAGCTTCGCGTTGCAGGCATAGTAGATATACTGTCCGGACTTGCCGGTGCGGATCGTCATGCCGGCTCCGCAATCGGGTGCGTTGCACCTCAGGATACCGGTCAGCAGCGTGGGGCCGTTGGTGATGCGCGGCGGCGTCACTTTTGGAGCTGCCCTCGCACGACGAGCCGCGACCTCCGCTATGATCTTAGGCGAGATGATTTCTGGACATGGCACGATGATGCTCTCGTCGATCGAGGGCTTTCGACCTTTGCTATCAGCCGTTCGATCGAGATAATGGCCGCCGTAATGTTGGCGGGTCAGGATGCCATCGACGCTGCTGTGAAAGAATTCACGGCCACGGATCCGGTATCCCAAGGCGTTCAGATGCTGAGCGATGGCGCGTGTGCCCATCGGCGTGCCGTGGAGGCCGCTTCGCGCCAGATCATAGATCAGCCGAACGACGGCGGCTTCTTCCTCCAGGATGAAGAGTTTGCGCCGTTCCTTGCGTCCCTCGACAACCACGGTGCGAGCCTGGTAGCCGAACGGCACCGGCCCACCGTTGAAATAACCCGACTGCGCATTTCCGCGTCTATCGCGCCGCGTGAAGATTGATGCGTCGAGGGCGTACTTCTCATTGATGGCGCCGAACATGCCGCGCATGAGCCGGCCGTTGGCGTCGTCGCCAAATTCTTCGGTCAACGAGATCAGGCGAACGCAGGCCTGCTCGAGCCTGTACTCGCTGTTGACCTGTGTCCGCAGCCGCCTGGCAAAGCGTGACAAGGCGTGGACATAGATGATGTCCACCGGTCGCTCGGGCGCGGTCGCTTTGGCCATCATTGTGTCGAATTGAGGGCGACGGAGCTTGCGGCCGGAGACGTTCAGTTCCTCGAATATCTCCACCAATTCGACGCCATCGCGTTTCGCCCTGTCTTTGATTGCGGCAATCTGGGCTGCGATACTGGCATTGTTGCCGTCCTCGTCATCGTTGCTGACGCGGACATACCCATAGGCGCGCAGCGGCTCGCTCATCTATTTTCATCCTGAAATTGATGCTCATGCCGCCCGGCAGCATTCATATCTTCTTCCCTGAACAGCTCGATCAGAGCCTCGCCAAGCATGCTGGCGATGAGATCGACCTCACCGGGCAGAAGCCCGATCATAGGCGGTAGTTCGACGATGACCTCACGCGAACACGCGGCTCCAGCCTGTCGATCAATCGCGACTTTCGCAGGAGGAGTTGGCGCCGGCGGCATGGTGACCGAGCGGTGCCATCCTTCTCAGATGTTTGCGGTCCACCTACCCCGAAAATTGTTCGTGCGAAGGGATTGGCCGCTTGAGCGAGCCGCACTTGTCACCCGGGAATAGCTTATGCTGGGACAAAGCCGACGTTCGCAAGCCGCGCGGGGAATGGCAGGTCCCCATCCAACACCTGCCATTCCTGAAGCACTGACGATTGTTTCCGGAATGCGCAGGGCGGGCCGATTGCGGAATGGCGGCTTGCAGAGCCTAGGTGGCCAAAGCTGACATGGCCGGATTGCGATGCCGGACGGTTTCGCCTTTACGCGCAAAAAGGCGATGCCGATTGCGGCCAGCCATTCTTTCTGAGTCTGCTGTACATGTCGTCACGAGCGATAGCCGGGGCCTTCAGGCCGGGTGCGCAGTGAAAGATCATGAGCGGCCCGTCATGTGGCCCGCGGCCCAAGGCGTCTTGCGAGCTTCCGGCGGCAGAACCTCCCCGTAATGCGTCCTGCTACTTCCGGCGCAGGCGGGAAATGAGATTGGGATTCAGACCCTTCGTCTGAACACTGAGGATTCCTTCATCATAAGCTTCATCAGCCGAACTGCCTGCCGCCACCGCGTCGTAAAAGCCAGTGGCAAAGGCGATTGCCTCGTCGTCGTCGGTCTCGTCCATCATGCCGACAATGACCGGTGCGAACGGGTCCGAAATGCCTTCCATAGTGTGGCAGGCATTCAGCAGGACGCACTGGATCGTCTTCTGCCTCCCGATAAGCTCGGAAAGCGAGCCGTAGGTCATAACAACCTCGTTCCCGACTTCGTCGAGCAGTGATATCCCCTCAAGATCGGCATGGCCTGCGAAGTGAACAATATCGAAACGCTGGCCGGACAATGCCCGGCGGAAATCATCAATCGTCGCAGCCATCAGTGGCTCGACATGTACGCTTCCGGGAGACTGTTTGAACGCCTCGCGGATAGCTCTGATCTCGCGGTCGATCCTGAGAGCCGGTTTTGATTCCCGTTCCGGATTTGCGGTAACGACGAGAATCCGCTTCTCCAGCAGGTGCGAGATATCGCCCGAGGTGCCTCCCTCGTCACGGATTTCCTGTTTTACACCGGTGTCGAGTTCACCCCAAGCCTGCTGCAGAAGGGCCATGACCTGCGTTGCACCATCCTCGCGGGACGCGGTGCCGCGCTCGGCCCGTCCGATCCCTATGGCCTGCCCGCGAAGCTGACCGGCAAGCGTGCCGTTTTTTGTATCAAGAGCATTTGCAAGGCGAAAGGACAGCTGCGTCAGCGCGATGTTCAGATCGCCGCGATCGAACGGCAAACGGCGTGCGATCCTCGGGTCAAACCCGGCACCCTCGAACACACGCTTGGCAACGGCCTCGCCATCCGATGAGAAGCTGTCATAGTCGATGATACGGCGACCGCCCATATCGATCCGCATTTCCTTTGCCATACGTCCCACAGTGGCCGCCGGCACCGACGGGCACATGCAGGTTCGCGAACCGCAGTTGATGCACAGTCCGGGATACCGGGACAGGAACTCTGCATCGAGATCGAATGACTCCTCGTCGTCAAGGGTCAGCACATATTCGTTGGCCACACCCATAATGTAGGAAAATACGTCTGCCGCCTCGCCGTAAAAGTAGTGCGGATAGCGATCGAACACCCGGATCGCTTCCGCGAGCTCCCCCAGCTCCTCGAACAACGCCACCGAACTGAACCCGGGCTGCGCATTGAGCGAACGGGGATAGATGGAGGCAAACATCATTCGCCATTCGTCGAGGGATACCGGCATCCGGCTTCGGTTATGTTCGACAAGCTCGAGCACCTCTGCGTGGGAGACGGTCTTCTCGGCGCCCTTCACGAGCTTGCACTGGCCATCATTGTGCGGCTTCTGGCGGCAATAGGGACAGGCGTCGGGGTATTTCAGAAACAGAAGTTCCTCGACGCTTCCGACGCCCATCTTGGCGAGCAGGGGAAAGTACCAGCCAAGCGCCTTGCAGATCGCCGAGGCGACGTCGACCTTGACCCGCTTCTTCTTGCGGTCGAGCTGCGTCAGCATTCCACATACCTCGACGAAATGAAGGAAGGTCGCTTCCTTGCTTCGCGTCAGGTTCGCGTCCTGATAGATGAACGCCGTCATTTTGTAGAGATCGTCGAGCCGCATTGATTCCGCTTCACAGGTTGTAGGCGAACGCTACCCCGCGGTACGGGCATGGTCCAGCTTAGCATGGGTATGGTTTTGAGCGACGACAGATCCGGTTCATCTTCGTTCGACCGCTGGATCCTCCAGGCCCGAACAGGAACGCTTGGGAATGACGGGATCGCCCGGTTGGCGCAGACGCTTGCCGCCTCGGGCGCACGCCTGAAATCGCGTGACCGGAGTGCCGATCTCGCCTCGACCGGCGGACCCGGCTCGATCTCGACAATCTGGGGTCCGGCAGTACTGGTCGCGATGGGCTCGCCCGTGGCAAAACTCGGCGTGCCGGGCCGACCCGCCGGAGGAATCGATGTCCTCATGCAGATCGATGGCTACCGGAGTGATCTGGACAGGCGGGCAGCGGAGGAAGTGCTCGATCAGTGCGGGTATGTCCATCTCCTGGCCGGAACGGGATTTGCCCCGATGGACGCAGCGATGTTCGCGTATCGGCAACAGGCCGGCGCCCAGCACATTCCTGCTCTCGCCATTGCGAGCCTTGTCTCCAAGAAGATCGCGACGGGCACATTAAATGCCGGACTTGAGGTACGTGCCGGCCCGCACGGCAATTTTGGCGCCGATCGCATCGCGGCGGTGACGAACGCGAGGCAGTACTGTCAGGTGGCCGACCTTCTAGGACTGCGCGGCGTGTGCTTCATCACAGATGGTACGCTGTTCCAGCAACCCTATCTTGGTCGAGGTGAGGCGCTTCTCGCCCTTTCGCTGCTGCTTGAAGGCAGGGAGGACGACTGGCTTGGCCAGCATGTGCGCGAATGCGAACAATGGTGCGGGACTCTTGTAAACGGGGAGCGACCATCCCGGCGGGCTGTCGCGCAAGCTATCCTGGACAACATCGCCGCACAGGGTGGCGACGCCAATTCACTTCATCAGAGGGCCGCCATCGTGGCGTCCGACCACCGCCGGACCGTGACATCCACCATTGCAGGGACCGTGCATTTCAATCCCGGGGCGCTCCGGCAGGCGATCATTGCCGCACGCCGACCCGATAGTGCAGGCACCTTTGACGACTCTGCCGGCCTGATCCTACTTGCCCGCCCCGGTTCGAGGGTAAGCCACGGCCAGCCGCTCGTTTCGGTCCGCTGCGAGGACGCCGTCAGCACACAACTGCTCCGGGACGTTGTAGCCGCGATAATGATCAACCAGATAGAGCCAGCCAGCGATGCGAAAGACGCTGCCGGGGTGGAGGTAATCGGTGTCTGAGATCGGGAAATTCTGTTGTTTCACCTGTCCTGACTATGATCAGGAGATAAGGCGTATTGACGCCGCATGTTCGGACTGCGGCCGGCAATATGACTTTCCGCTGGTTTCCGCACCGGCGGAAATCGGAAACTTCGATGTCCAGCAGTCGCTCGGCCGGGGCTTCTATGCCGCGACGTTCATCGCGAAACCTAGGACCGGCCTGAACAGGGCGCTCCGGGTTCTCAAGGTGTCGCCGGTCGCGATGTATACAAAGTTCAGGAAGGATTTCCGTGCCGAGGCTGAACGCCACGCAACGGTAGCTGACGGGGCAGACCATGTCGTCGCCGTGGACGATGTTTTTGACGTCGACATCAATTTCGCGGGCCTCACGCTGCCCTGTCACGTGGCAGTCCTGCAGTTTGCCGATGGCGACACCCTGAGCCGGTATCTTTCGGGCGCCCGTCCGCTGAGTGCAGCGGAAGCGGCTCAGATCGCCTGCGACCTGTTTCGCATGAAGGAGGAATTCGAGCAGAAGTTGGTCAATCACAATGATCTGCATGCGTCGAATATCATCATCGAGAACCTGCCACCCGGACGACGGCGCGCGGACGCGATCGAGCCGGCCATCCGCGCCGTGGCGATCGATCTGGGATCGGCGGCCGGCGACCGCCGGTCAGGCGATGGCTACACCGGTGACCTGCATTGGATCGGACGACATATACACGCAATGGCTGATCGGTTGCTGGCCGGCGGTGACGAAGCGCCGGATCTCGACAAGCGTATCGGTCTGAAGCTGCATGGCATTGCCCAAGGCCTTGCCACGGCGACGGTCAACCAACGGACACCTTCGGCTGCGGATGTGATTGCGGAAATCAGGGAGCAGTATCATCGCACGGCAGAAGCCTGGCGCCCGTGGCGAAACCAGACGGTGCTGCGGACCTTTGCGGAATCCTACAACGCGCAGACGCTCAACGCCTGGTACGTGCCGCAGCTCATCGTCGATCCCGACGGGGCCTGGCTCGGGAAGGTAAGCTCGCCTGGTCCCCTCGTCATGACGGGGATGAGGGGATGCGGAAAGACGATGCTGCTGCATTCGCTGCAGTTCCATGCGCGCGCTGCCGTCCTTCCGAAGGAGGAGGATGCCGACGCACTGAAGCGGGTGGCGGAAGACGGATATGTCGGCCTCTTTGTGTCGGCACAGCGCCTGATTCCGGTTGATCCCAAGGCCGACCGGCCGTCGACAGAGGAACTCTTCGCGCGGCTGCTGGTCGCCTATGCGGCGCAGGCTGCGCGCGCCATGGCACACCTGCAGGACCTGTCCGCTGACGCTCTCGCCCTCGATGCGGGGGCGGGGCTGCTTCACGCGGTGTCCGAATCGCTCGCGCCACGGCCCGCGCTTCCCCAGCCAGCGACGGTGGAGCAGCTCGAACGCTGCCTGAGCGACTTGCTGATCCGGGTAAGCCGGAGTGATTCGGGGTTGCGGCTCGCAACGAACCCCAACACGGCATTCCCGTTGCTCGCAGACGCAGTCCGGCGGGCGGCTCCGATCTGGAACAACTCCCAGATCCTTTTCCTGTTGGATGATGTGTCCACGCGCTATCTGGAGCCCGATCGCATCGAGGATCTGCTGTCTGCACTGCTTTTCCAGCATGCGAACTGCGCTTTCAAGCTGACTTCAGAAGCGCAGACCATCTTTCTGAGCCTGAAGTCGCCGGGGCAGGTCCATCCCGCCGCCGCGGGTCGCGATTTCACGACATTCGATCTCGGTGCCGAGGTACAGACGCGGCTAAAGGATCGCAGCGGAAAGATGTTCGTGACCCGGATCCTTGATGCCCGCGCACGTCTCTTTCCTGGGCATCCCGGGCAGAGTTCTGCCGACGTCCTCGGGGATACGGATCTTGAGTCTATCGCCCGCACCATTGCCGAGACGCAGACGCGTTCCCGGGAGCGCAAGCGCCTGTATCACGGTATCAGGGCACTGGCGGGAGTTTGCGTCGGCGACATCGGTGCCGTGATTCAGATCTACCAAGAGATCCTGACCGGCAGCAGGTCGACACTTCCGGTCCAGCCGGAACGGCAGCACGAGGTTTTTCAGGATTTCTGCGCCCGTCACCTCTACAGCCTCGATCGCCGCGGCAGCGATCTGAAGCTAGTCGCACTGCAATTTGCCGAGGCCTCCCATCAACTCCTGATGGAGTCCGGCCGAGGCAAACCGACCGGCCGGATCCGCCAGTATACATCGCTTTATGTCCGCGTGACCGCCGGGAAGATGCAGGAGCAGATGAGCAGGCTGCGCGAGCTTGTCGACGCTGGCGTCTTTGTGTTCACCGGGGGCACCGCGCGGACGAAAACTCATGATTCCGACCCGGTCCAGCAGTTCAAGCTGACATTCCGTAAGATCTACGGCTTGGCGAACTTCATCGGTCTGTCCGACCGGGACCGGTTCGAGCTGTCCGGCGAGGATCTCGAGCGCTGGCTGCAGGAACCAAGCTCGGGAAAGGAGGTGCTGCTGCGCAACCTGTCCACGGCAGGACCGGAAATCGTCGGCGACCAGGCGGATGGGGAAGACGATCCGCGACCGTTCAAACCCGCCCCCAGGGCGGTGGCTTCTGCAGGCCAGCAGATGGACTTGCTGGAAGGTCTCCAGGACAATCCGGCGGCTTCGGCCAGTGACAAGGTTCCCATGATTCTCCCGCCTGCGCCAGCCGTCAGGGAGATTGGCGCGGACGAGCTTTCCGGACTGGCAGTGGACGACCTCGTTACCGGGCTTGGATTCGAGGACCGGACTCCGGAATCGCTGCGTCGCACCCTCGAGACGATACGACCTTCACGGATCATCGCCGTAGCCTATGACAATCCAGGACATGGCGAGGCCATGCGAAGGATGGCGTCCGATCACGGGATTGTCCTTGAAGAGGTCGCCTATGCCGCCTTTGTTGCCGGATCAGGCCCGGCTCCGGCAGGGCGCACTCTGGTGGATGTCACGGGCTTGGCCAAGCCGGCGCTGTTTGGCGCGGTGCGCGCGGGACTGTGTGCACCAGACGGGCTGGTCGTCGCCTACACCGGTGCCGCGGAATACTATCCTCTCGAGGAGGAACTGCGCGTTGTCTTGGACGCATACGGGGCATCGGACCATCATCTGCTGCTGACTGAACTGCGGAGCGTGCTGACGGGTGAGAACGGTCCATATCAGGCGGTTCCTCTCCTGGCGGCGGAAACCGACGGCACGAGACTGCGTGCGTTGTCGGCGTTCGCGTCGCCACGCCACGAACGGCTTCTCCATCTTGCCGCAGCAAGGGAATATGACGCGGTCCAGATCATTACCGATGCGGCGGCAACCGCCCGTGCGCGGGTAGGCGGCATTGCCGCGCGCGTGGCGCTGGAGGATACGCCAGGCGGCATTGTCGAGTCCGCCGATGCCGGCAATCTCACCGAACTCGTGGAGATACTTGCGCGCCAGCATGAGGGCTGGTTCGTCCATGGCGGCCTCGACTATGAGATCGGGCTGACCGGCAACAAGATGCAGGCGACAGCAGCGGCAATTGTCGCAGCGGCGTTGCCCGTCAGCCAGGTGTGGTACGTAAAGCCGGAGGCTTTCGACCAGCCGCGTTTCACGAAGGGCGTTGCTGTCACCCGCTATTATACAGTGGAACATGGCCGAAACCCGGTCAGTGCTTCTTAGCGCTCGACAAGGGGCGCAACGTCCACCTATTGTCGGAGGTCTGATCCGGGTCGTGTGTGGTCGGACGGGGGGTAGTACGATTGGAAAGCGGGAACATCCTGCACTGAGGTGCGTCGATCTGTTTGCCGGTGCCGGTGGTTTTTCACTGGCCGCGCGGCAGGCAGGTTTCGAGGTGTCGCTCGCGGTCGAATATGATTGCCATGCCGCCGCTACCTATCGCCGGAACTTGGTGAGTGGCCGGCGCCCGACGCGGCTGATCGAGGCTGATATCCGTACGCTGGACCCTGGCCTCCTCGCCCGGCAGACCCTGAAGAGGCGTGGTCCCGTCCATATTATGCTGGGCGGTCCGCCTTGTCAGGGCTTCTCGAGCCATCGCCTGAACGGTGCTGGCGTGAGCGATCAGCGCAACGATCTGATCCACACCTATTTCGACTTCGTCAGGGCCTTCGCGCCGCGCGCATTCCTCATGGAAAATGTGCCGGGAATGCTGTGGCCACGGCACAGCGCGGCCCTCGCCCGCTTCTATGACGAGGGCAAGGTCGCTGGATACCGTATGCTGCCGCCGGTCGTGCTCGACGCCCGCAACTATGGCGTTCCCCAGCGCCGACGCCGCGTGTTCATCCTTGGTGTCCTTCCGGACGCGGCAGGTGATGACTTTGCCTGGCCGCCCCCGCCGACCCACGGTCCGGACGGGTCGAACGATCTTCTTCCCTGGCGGGACTGCGGCGCAGCCTTCCTGCCGGCCTCCGCAGGTGACCAGAACGATTTGCACATGAACCACAGCGCCGACTTAGTCGCGGCTTTCGCACGCACACCGGCGAACGGCGGTAGCCGGCATCAGTCAGGGCGCTTGCTCGACTGCCATCGGGACCATGACGGGCACAACGATGTCTATGGGCGAATCGATCCGGCAAGGCCCGCGCCGACGATGACCACGGCTTGCATTAACCCGTCTAAAGGTCGCTTTGTTCATCCGGTGGAAAATCACGGCATCACACTGCGGCAGGCCGCGAGGATCCAGACTTTTCCTGACTCCTTCAGCTTTACCGGCGGGCTAATGGCTGCAGGCAGCCAAATCGGCAACGCCGTTCCCGTTGATCTCGGTCGTAAGCTACTAGAATATCTCCGGGACCGGATCAGCTTCACTGGCGACGGTCCGCAACTCGGCACATTGTTGGACTGTCAATCCGGTCCGGACGAGGCTGACGAGTTTTCATCCGGGAAGATTGCGGAAGGGCAACTGCCATCCCTTGCCGGACTGTTCGGTTTGGCAGATTATTCGCGACCGGGCGCCGAATGCGAGTCTGCTCCCGCGGACGGCGGGAACGTCGCGGACGATCCTGTATGCCGGGCAGCGTCTGCCGACGCCTGACCACGGATGTCGACTTGTCAGAGATTTTGCTGTTTCCGGAATCAAGCGGGGCAGCCAGACCGACCGGGAAACGAGCGCTTAAACGTCCAATATCGGGATCACGACCAATGGCCTGGACGACTGATTCTGGGGCGCATTGCTGCCCGGCAGGTTGATGTCCGCCGGACGGCGGGTCTCGGCACAAGCCGACGTTCCCGCACCTCTCGGCGAACGGCGTATGTTGGTCGGGTGCCGCCGCCAGCAAAGCGCCAGCGCTGACCCATAAGGCGACGTTCACAGCCCCTGGAGCACTATGCGAAACCGCGCATTGGTTCGGGTGTCGATTGGCGGCAGGAACTGAGCCGCTGGCTGACTGGCAACTTAGGGTCCATCCGATAAGCTGTCGCCCCGTTTAAGAGCTTGGAAGCCCTCACATTGAAAGGTGCGGTGTTAGGCTGGTGTGCCCGGCCGATGCTCAGCGAGTTTGCTCTGCAGCGACCTTACACGTTGACACAACATATAAGATGTGTTGCTGTACGATTATGCGAAACGGGAATTTGGTCGCAAACGATCGACAGGCACGCGACTACGAACAGACTTTGGGAGACATCGACAAGGCGCTGTCTTCCGAGCAGGTTCTGCGCTCGCTGGTCCAGGGGCTTCCGCAGGAAGTGATCGAGGGTGTGCGACGGACTCTGGCAACGGAGCGTCGTGAGCTTGCCTCCCTGCTGCTTGCTTATCAGAACACCAAGAAAGGCGACTTCACCCTGCTGAAGCAGCAGGCGGGGAACGACCCAGGCGCGTTTCTGATTGCCGCCCGCATTGCCCGCAATCTGACGCAAAAGGAACTTGCTCGGAAACTTGGGCTGAAAGAGCAAGCTATTCAGCGCTGGGAGACCGAAAAGTACCGTACTATTACGTTGCAAAATTATCAGAAGGTCGCGCAGGCGCTTGGTGTAACCTGGCGATTGCAGGAGGCCCCCCCCCTCACAGAAAGATGGGGTCTGTCCTACGATGTTACGCCGGCAGACCTGAACAAGGTGATCCGGCACGCGCGGGCCAACGACTGGTTCGACGGGAACATCACATCCGATGACAACGGATCGGCGACGCTGTTCCGCTATATCAACGACCATGTAACGCGCTACGGCACGCCATCGCTGTTGCGTACCGGTCTCGATGTCATCAGCCACAAGGATGACTGGTGCGTCCTGTCGTGGAAGGCGGAAGTGACGCGCCGTGCCGAGAAGATCATCGAGAAGATGAAACCGCGGTATCGCCCAATAGATGTGTCATGGCTGGTGGACCTCGTGCGGTTGAGCCATCGTGAGGACGGCCCTAAACTGGCGCAGGCGTTGCTGCTTGAACATGGCATCATCCTGATCGCAGAATCGCAGATCGCAGGCATGAAGGTCGATGGTGCGGCGTTCCTCGCCGACGATATTCCGGTTATCGGCCTGACCCTGCGCACGAACACGCTGGACAATTTCTGGTTCACACTTCTGCATGAGGTTGCACACGTAATTCTCCATTACAGAACCGGTCTCTCCGCCGGGTTTTTCGATGAGGATGCGTCGATGTACTCCGATGAAATCGATGGTTTTGAGGCGGAAGCCAACGAGTTCGCTGCGAATTTGCTTATTCCGGAGCATATCTGGACCCGCTCACCGGCACGGATTGCAAAGTCCAGCGAACCAATTGAGAAGCTCGCGGAAAGGCTTAAGATTCACCCTGCCATTATTTTCGGCAGAATCAGGATGGAACGGAAAGACTACTCGATCTTCTCAAATAAACTGGGGCGCGGGCTGGTCCAGCGCCAGCTGCTGAACAACGCAGAGAAGGATGACGCATGACTGGTAAAAACGCCTGGTATGATCCCGCTCTGCGCATGAAGGCGGGCGAACTTGAGGGCCTTAAAGCTTTGGCTCCCGATGTTTCTGATCGGACTCTTCCCAGAATGATTGTTCCGCCTCCTGAAGAGCGGGATGATGAACTTCAGGCCGCACTCTTTGAAACCGAGTCACAGCCGGACATCGCGAAAGCATTGGCCGCTGCATGGCCACAGCGGGATGTCCTGATCGATGCCACTTATCTTATGGACGAGTTTGAAAGGCCACGATCAGGTCTTTGGCTTCCGAAGATGTTTGAGAGTGCATGGAACCGCAACGTACGAGCTATTCCCCTTGCGCTGGCGCGCGACCTTCTTGACGATAATGTTGGAGCTTTTAGGGCAGCGGCGAACCATCCCGGCGCCATCAAGTTTGGCATCGCGATACCGTATGATGACCTAGTTGACGCTGAAGTGCCGAACCGCGTCATCGATAAGCTCGCGACGATCGGCCTCAGTCCCGCCCAATGCCTTGTCACAGCTGATTTTAGTAGGGCTGACTTCACGCAACCGGAATTCGTCGCTGATGTTATCGCAGGTTCGCTCGACCTGCTGACGGCCTGCGCCACGTGGAAGCAGATCGTCTTTCAGGGAACGAACTATCCCAAGAAGAATCCCGCGGAGCCGGGTGGCTATTATCAGGTACCGCGTAATGAGTGGATTGCATGGCGGCGCGCGGTAAAGCTTGATCCGCAAACGGCTGAACATATGCTCTTCGGCGACTATGCTGCCGACTGCGCGGAGATCAAGTTCGGCGGGAAGGGCGGACGGGCAATCCGCCATTACCGCTATGCAACCGCCGACGCATGGTATGTGCAGCGTGGGCTGGACAGCGGCACACACGAGGAAAACATGCGGGCCGTCTGCATGAGCATCGTTGCAAGCGGCAGGTTCGCGGGCCGGGAGTTTTCCTCGGCCGACGACCATATCTTCCTGAACGCTCGAGGCTTGACCGGACCGGGCAACGCCAAGAATTGGAGAGCCATCAACACCACTCACCATATCACGCGGGTTGTCACCGACATTGGTGCCGTCCGAGGAATACTCTTCAAAAGGAGCACAGTCTCTGAACTTGGTGAACAGCACAACCTGTTTGCCTAAGCCATGCTGGGTCATTTCCACCACTCGCTTCGTGAGGCCCGAAGGCTGTCAGCCTGCAATCGATTGACCGAACTCCGCCGGCGTGACACTTTCACCGAGAGTATTCCGCGGATGACGAATACGCAGTCAGACGCATCACCTTGCGTTCGGGTGGTGACGAGGCCGAACGCGCCCGCTAGGCTGACGGCGGGTCTGGATTGGTCCTTAACGATGACGGTACAGATAGTCGGACAATGCCAATAATCAGCTTTCATGTCGTGCCACGGGGCAGCTCCCCACCGTCGAGCGCGCAGAACGCCGTTTTCCTCCGCGTAGATCATTGGAATGACTACTCGTTCGTTACGATGTTTGAGGTTTTCGCGTTTGACGAGCAGGGTTTTCGGCATGATCTGACAAATGTCAAAATTGGATTTAGAGGGCAGCACGAGTCTGTTTCGACATACACGACTATATCCGATCCATTCTCGCGGCTTCCTGAGGGGTACTTCTCTGCGGGGCTAGACGTCGATTATTACATAAAGATCCGTGACGAATTTACCGAATCCTACAGGCAGGCATTTTTAACTGGGCTGCGCGATGTGGTGTTCGATGATGACGCGCTGAAGCTTGCTGCAGATGAGAGGGTCTTCAAGACGTCTCATCTCCGTTCCTTGAGCATAAACTCGCTTGAGGGCCAGTTTCGTCGCGTTTTGGCGGGCTATGCTCCAGTTACCGACTATAATTTTCGCTTCACGCTCGACCCGCGCTCCAATCGAGCTGGATACCAGCTTCCATTCAAGGTTTCCGCGCATTCAAAACCAAGTGCCAACATCCATGCGCTTATTGGCCGCAACGGTGTTGGCAAGACGACCCTGTTGAACGAAATGATCCAATCGGTCGTCACTGGCGCCGCCGAGAGCGCGCGGTTTGAAACTGAAGACCATTGGGGAATTGACTTTAAACCGATCGGTGCAAGCTATTTTAGCAGTGTTGTATCAATTTCATTCAGCGCCTTCGATCCATTTAATCCGCCAGAAGAGCAGCCTGATCCAACTTTAGGAACTTGCTACTTTTACATAGGTTTAAAGGACTACGCCGATCAGGACGGTGCTCTACTTAAATCACTCAATGAAATTTATGGTGAGTTCGTTGAGAGCTTAGACATCTGCTTGAGCGAAGTCGGGAAACGACGACGATGGCTTTCCGCGATCCGGACACTAGAGAGCGACGATAATTTCGCAGATATGAACCTCGCCCGCTTGAGCGACTTAGAGGGCGCCATGCGCAAGCAGACGGCCCTTTCTCTACAGAAGCGCATGAGTTCGGGGCATGCTATCGTACTGCTGACGATAACCAAGCTGGTCGCACGCCTTGAGGAGAAGACCCTGGTTCTATTCGATGAGCCAGAGAGCCATTTGCACCCGCCGCTACTGTCGGCTTTAGTCCGGAGCCTTAGCGAGCTGTTATACGACCGAAATGCGGTGGCGATCATTGCAACGCACTCGCCGGTAGTTTTGCAGGAGATTCCCAAGTCTTGTGTCTGGAAGATCAATCGCGTGGGGTTGGCATCGTCGTCCTCTCGCCCGGATAGCGAAACGTTTGGTGAGAATGTTGGTCTTCTGACGCGCGACGTCTTTGGTCTAGAGGTCGCCAAGTCAGGCTTTAACGCTTTGCTCGCCAATGAAGCCGAGCAAGCTCTGACCTATGAGCAGGCGCTTGACGCTTTCAATCAGCAGGTGGGATTTGAGGGGCGCGCCATTCTCAAGGCGCTGATGCGTGGGCGAGGCAAACAATAGAATGCGTCGCTTGCCCACTCCGACAATCGATTTTTGTACTGCGCTGACCGAGGCCACAAACGGGATCGGAAGTGCCGTGACTCAGGCTAACTTTCGGGCGCAAATCACAAACCCAAACGCGGTCGCGATTGAGGCGGCATTTCGGACAAGTGCGCAAGCTGCGACGCTTTACAGTGTCCCGCGCATTGCAAGTGGCGCTGGCGATCCTGTTGTCCATGGAAGTTTGCGGAAATCTGACCTAACCAAGCTTTACACTCAGTACTTCGTTCCGAAGGAGAAGCCGGCACGTCGGCTTTATGACCAGCTCAAGATCACGGCTAACGGCAAGTGCCCTCTGTGCGGCGATATCGGGCATGTCCGCACACTCGATCATTATGTTCCGAAAGCGAACTTCCCGCTTTACTCCGTGATGCCCGGAAACTTGATTCCGTGCTGCCGTGATTGCAACTCTGAGAAGCTCGACGCCTTCTCGGCAACGCTCGATAGACAGACGCTCCACCCCTATTTCGACGACGCAAAGTTTTTCAACGAGCAATGGGTTGCCGCCCGGGTCATTGCAGGCGCCCCGCCTGTCATCGAGTATTACGTTTCGCCCCCGGCTCAATGGTCTTTGGCGGAAAGGAACCGCGTGGCAGCCCATTTTACAGAGTATGGCCTAGCGGAACGCTTTGGTGTCGAAGCTGGAGCGGATCTGCCGGAAACGATCGACACCCGAAGAACCACGCTGCACGGCTTTAGTCCACTAGAATACTCGGACTACCTGCGAGAGAAGAGCGAAAACATGAGTCTGCCCGTTAATAACTGGCGCAGGATTATGTTCTTATCGCTTGCCAACGATAATTGGTTCTGTGCGTATCCGCATTAAAGCTCGAGCCTAAGCCAAAAAAACTGGTAGCGGTCGTTTGACCGTTTGCGATGCTAATTGCGAAAATGCTGAACGTCACCTCACGAAAAGTCCGCCCTTCTATATGCCTATTAAGAATGGCAGAATATCCCGATGTCAGTCATTCCGCCTATCACCCAAAGCTGCCTGACGGAACGGCAGATGTCGGGATCGAGCCGCGTTGGGCTGAACGGACGATTGTAGGGTGCAAAGCTGCCGATGAGGTAAGCCTGCACGAAAGGCAGCTTACTGATGCGTCTCACCCAAAATGGCCCGGCGGCTTTCCACCAATGATTGCAGTAGGCTGGTCTTTTCAAACGTTCGCTATCTGGCGTTATACAGGGGCAGTGATGAGAGTCAGCCTTTGTCCTGAGGCAGCGTGAGCCGTTTCACAGCGGAGCCATATGCCGCTAAGGTTTCGGCCACGGAAATGACGTTGCGCAGGCACCGACCATTGCTTCGGTTGGGATGCGGGTTTGCTGCCTTTTTCACCCGTCGAGACATCCAGCCGCAAATACCACCCACCGGCCAAAGCCGGCGACCGCTTGAACCAGCGACGCCCATCCGGCTCATCAACAATGAGGGCGAAGTGGCCAGCGTGGACGTCGGCCAAGCGCAATGCCGCTGCTAATGTGCTGACGTGGAATAGCCGAGCCACTCCGTCCGCCAACGCGATCGATATCGGCGCTTTCGCCATCCACGGCACGAGCATGAAGCGTGGCATCAGCAGTTCGGCGGCGTAGCGGTCGGCCTCTCGCTCGCAAGTGTCGTCCGGTGCATTTCCTGACGCATCATGGCAGATCAGCCGCTGGCCGCGATGATGGTGCCAATGGCCAAGCTCGTGCGCGACGGAGAAGCGTTGCCGCACGCGGCTTGCCCGATCATCGACCGTGATGATGGCCCGGTCGCCCATGCCGACGATCCGTGCATCCCCCCGCGGCAGGGGACGATAGCGTACTCGCGCGCCGACGGACCAGGCGATCACCTCGACGTCGATCTCGTTTGGTTCGGTGATGCCGAGCTCCTGAAGCAGCTGCTCCGCCGGCGACAAGCTCGTCATTTCGGCTGGTCGGCGTCCATTCGTTTGAGTTCGGCCAGATCGTCGATCAGCGCGTCCCAGTCGTCGGGATGGATGCCGCGTGCGGCCAGCGTCAACGGTGTGTCGACGTCGCTAGCCATCGCGCGTTGCAATTCGGCACGGAGGCGGGCGCGATCGATCGACACGACGGAGGCACCGGCGTCACGGTCGAGCAGCGTGCGAATGTCGCGAAGCCGCGCCTTCTTCACCGCCAGTTCGGCGGCATCGAGTTCGGCGTGCCAGTCATCGAGGTCGGGCTCGCCGCCCTCGAGGAAATCATCGAGTCGGCGCAGCCGGGCGAGTTCGTCTTCGTCGTTCATGGCAGCCTCATTCCTTTGACGGCACGATTGCGCGCGCGGTTCAGTCGCCGACGGAGGGCCGCGAGCCCATGCTCATCGATCCCGAATTGACGCTGCAGTTCCTCGCCGCGCTTCCCGTCGGCGATGGCATCGACAAGGGCGAGCAACTGCGGATCGGAGCGAAGCGCCTCCCGGATGCTCGCGATCGTGCGTCCATAATCGATGGCATCGTGCGTCATCTGCTCGAGCGAGGGCAGGTCATCGTCCAGTCCGGCGGTGTCGAGGTCGTCGCGCAGCACCAGCGTCCGTCCTTCCGCTTCGTCGCGGTAAGTGTCGCGAATCATGCTGCGCATGACCCAGTTGAGGAACGCGACGATGTCCCAGCTCTGACGGCACTTGCGCCGACCATCGAGCGCTCGGCAGATCGCCTCTTGGCGAAGATCGGCGGCGAGCAGCCGCTGATCGCGGACAAGATATTGTGATCGCACGGCAAGACGCCGATACTGATCCGTGGTCAACGCCCGAAGGCGTTCGCGCACCTCGTCGATCGACAGATAAGGATCGTCGTCGACATCATCTGTGATGGGTGCTGGATCTGTCGGCGAGATGGCGGCCTCCTCATACCTATACGGACAAGGTGGCATATTCGGACACGAAGGTAATAATTTAATTGGCAGGTGTCCGAATTGCCCGGCTCGTCCGTATAGGGTGATAGACCCTCATCCGATTGATCAGGCGGCTTGCGCCCAAAGCGTGCACTGCGCGTCGTCATATTGGACGCCCGGCCGCGTGACCTGCCGGGTGAGCCATGCGCTGGCGCGTTCCACGCCCTCGCTCAGATCGTCGGCGGGCTTGCTGTCGATGTGCACGATCTCACGCGGTGCGAGGCGAAAGTGACCGCGCACATGGGCCTGCGGCAGGATCAGCCCGCGGTTGCCCGACTTGGACACCCACAGGCGACAGCCGGTCTGGATGTGGCAGCGGCCACCGCGCGGCAGGAACATGGCGATGCCGGTCAGCGCCGGGGTCGGGTGGTTGCGATATTCGAGGTGCAACACGTCGGCATCGGTCTCGACCGCGTGCCGGCCCATCTTGATCTGGTCCTCGAGTTCGAGCGGATCGCCACCGGTGATGACGACGCCGGGCTTGAGCTTGCGGCTACCGAGCAGCAGCTTCACGACGGCGCGGGTGACGGCGGCTTCGAAGGTCGGGGTGTTCATCATGCTATCTCCTTGTTTCATCCCCGCATCGGGGCCGTTCATCATTCCGTTCATCTCAACCCTGGTGCTCGCTGCGGCACGCGAGCACGATCTGGGCTGCGGCGCTCTCCAGTCCCGCGGCACGGTCCCACATGCTGTCCCAGGGCAGCCGGGTGGCGACCTCGATCCCGTCGTGGCCGATCTTCACCGACAGCCCCCCGCGCTCGGGCACCAGATGCAGGTCGCGGTCACGGTCGCGAAAGAAGGCGAGATCGGTGAGCAGCAGCGGGCCGGTGAGCGAGCGCAGTGCGACATCGACGCGAACCGGGTCGATCGTTTCCGGGTGAAAACCGTGCCGGATCAGCACCGTGTCGCGCCTGCGAGTCGCGGCACAGCGCAGCAGCGCCTGGTCGAACATCGGCGTGGTGATCGGCGTCATCGCGATGATGACGTCATGATCGAGGCATTCGACCGCGCCGGGCAGGCCGGAGTTGCCGAAGATCGGCGTGGGTTCGTCGCAGCCGAGGGCTGCGAGGACGTAGTTCATCAGCGCGAGCGAGGCGGTCGACAGCGTGTCATGGATCATGGGGTGACGGAGCCTTTGCAGGACAAGCGTGATCCCCGGACCGGCTGGTCCGGTTCAGGCCCCTTCGATTTTCATTTCTCGCCAGGGCTTCGCTCGGCTCCGGCCGATCTTCCCTTCCTCGCGCTGCAGCGATCGCGGCCATCGCGAAAGATGGCGTTGCCGATCACGGCATAGCCCCAGCTATCGAGCGTCCGCGCGCTGTCCGCGATGGTGCCGGAGCGATGGATCGCGGCAGCCGGGCAATACAGCTCGGCCATGGTCGGCACCCAGCCGGCGATGCTGCCGGCGGGCTGACGTTGCCACCATTGCCCGGCAACCAGGGCGGTGAACAGCAGGATGGCGCTCACGCGGAAAACCAACGGAAAGCGGCGGCGCTTCATTTTCTTTCCTCCAGCAGATTGTCGATGCTGGAGACGGTAAACATCTCAAAATACGTTGGATTGTTCAGGCAGACGCGGCTCAGCTTGCCGCATGTTGCGGCAACCCAAACGTCGATTCTGCACGGCGGGACTTGGTTCGTTAACCGGTCCGGCCTACACCAGCCACGTTCGCCAGCAGGCGGACCGGGGCGTGAGAACCCCGCGATTAGTAGCCGAATGCCCGGCCCGAACCAGTTTCGGCCGGGAGGCGCACGCGTATGTCCAAGGCCTTCGGGCCCAAAGGCGTGCGCGCTCGTCTAATCGCGAGTTCTCAACTTCCGGCTTTCGGGCCGGCATCGCCTCGTTTCACGGGGCGATGCCGCCGGCTGGGGAAGCCGATGCATCGCCCGACACGGGGGTGCGTATGGTTGCGGGACTTGGCCGCCAATGGCGGAAAACATTTCAAACGACGTCGGTGATTTCAGCAGCCATGCTGCTCGCGGCCTGTGGCGGAGGTGGTGGAGGCGTTAATTCGTCCGGATCGATCCCAACGCCTGCACCCGCGCCGACGCCCAGCCCAACACCGTCGCCATCCCCCACACCGACCCCGCCGCCAAGCGCTTCGGATAGCGCCGAGTACAAGGCGTCCGGCGCGGTGGTCGGTGCGAAAGCGGCCTATGCCTATGACAAGGGAATCACCGGCAAGGGCGTGACCATCGCCGTCATCGACACCGGCATCGCTACCAGCAGCGCTGAGTTCGCCGGCCGCATCTCGCCCGACAGCAAAACGTTCGAAAGCCGGATCGCGCGTTGCGCCACCTGTGCGCCGGAGACGGTGACCTTCCCGCTCGACGATGTACAGGGCCATGGCACCGAGGTCGCCTCGGTCGCGCTCGCCGCCAGGAACGGCTCGGGCGTGCACGGGGTCGCCTATGACGCCACATTGCTCGCCCTCAAGATCGCCGCGCCCGATCTCGAGGGCGTCACCGCGACCTCCGTGATCAAGGAAGCAGATGGCGCCAATCCGATGAACATCGCCCCGGCGATTGCCTATGCGGTGGAGAAAGGCGCGTTCGTGATCTCGCTGAGCCTGAACGGCGGGGCAGCCAGTCAGGCGGCGACCGAACAGCGCAACGCGATGGACGGCGTCGCCAAAGCCGACCGGCTGCTCGTCCAGTCCGTCTCCAACTTCGTCGACGACAAGAGCGCCGCACCCGGCACGATCACCCGCAATTTTGTTGGCAGCAATCTGGAGAACAAGGACAACTTCCTGTTCGGCATCCGTGTCGACAGTGCGCTGCGACCGCCCAGTGGCAACGGCCTGCCTGGCGAGCTTGCCGACCGCACGCTGGCGGTGGTCGCGACGGACGTCAGCGTCGTCGGCAAGGACGGGCAACTGACCACCGTCACCGGCAACAGCTTCGCCGCCCCCGCGATCGCCGGGGCCGCGGCGCTGCTGAAGCAATATTGGCCGCAACTCGGCGGCAAGGCGATCTCCCGCATCCTGCTCGATACCGCGACCGACCTTGGCGACAAGGGTGCCGACCAGATCTTCGGCGTTGGCTTGCTCAACATCGAGGCGGCGATGAAGGCGCAGGCGCCCGCCAGCGCCTTTGCCGCCGCCGACATGGTGCTGGCGCGTTATTCCTCGCTCAGCCTCTCCGGTCCGTTCGGCAGCGGCGGGCAGCTGTCGGATGCCGTCACCCGCATGACGGTGTTCGACCGCTATGGCCGCGACTTCGCCATGACGGGTAGCGCCTCACCGCGCAGCCGGGGTTCGGGGTTGCTGGCAGGTGCGATGCTGGGGACGATCGATCCGCCTTGGCTAGCGACCAGCGCCAACGACGCAAAGTTCGGTTTCACCTCCGCCGCCACCGGACCATGGGCCGCGGCGCAGTCCCGCCGCCCGGCCACCTTCGCCTTCTCGCCTGCCGCAGGCCAGACCGTCAGCCTCAGCGCCAATGTCGCGATCGGGCAAGGCGCCGGCATCGCCGGCTCTGCCCTGCGCGGTGTCGTCGCCGCGCCGATCGGCACGTCATCCTCATGGAGCGGCGATGGCTGGTCGGCAGGCTTTGCTTCCGGCGTGTCGCGCGACGGCCGCTCGGCTTTGCGCAGTGTCACCTTCACGACACCGCCGGGGTTTGGCGTGGAACTGACGAACCTTCAGGAGCGCGGCCAGGTGCTGGGTCTGCGCGGCCCTGCCGGCTTTGCTCTCTCAGGCAGCCGGACGACGCTGGCTACCCTGACCGCCAGCCGAACCGTTGCTGGCGTCCTGCTTTCGGCACGGGCCACGGCCGCCACCACTCGGGTCGATGGCGGATCGGACCTGCTGCGCTTCACCGGCCCGATGACCGGCACCGCCTTCGCGCTCGACGCGGCGCATCGCCTCGGCGGCGGTACCGTCACATTCGGACTGTCATCACCGCTCCGGCTGGAACGAGCACGGGCGGTGGTCGAGGCGCCCATCGCCTATGATCTCATGAGCGGTGCGCTCGCCACCCGCCTTGTAAGCGTCGACCTTACCCCGACCGCACGCGAGATGGATGTCGAGCTCGGCTGGTCGGCCGCGCTGTCGCCCACCTCGTCGCTGCGGCTCGGCGTCGCCCACGCCTTCGACGCTGGCCATGTCGCCGGTGCTCAGGACACCGCGGGCTTCGTCGCGCTGGTGCTGCGATGAGGCCCGCCGTCCGGGCCCGCTCGCCACCGGCAAGTGCAGCGTACCCGTAGCAATGCACCCCCAATGGACCTGCCACGCCGGGATGCGTCCCGGTGAACGAACCCGCACGTCCGGACCACAAGGACATAATATGATGACGAAGATCACCGCCACCGCCGCGCTTGTGCTGCTCACCGCCTGTGGATCGGCCTCGGTTGCCGAGCAGGAGGCCGCCGCACAGACCAGGACGGCAGCCGCACCGCTGACGATCGCCGGCATCCGTATCGGCATGGCCGCGCCCGAGGTGCAGGCGGCGCTTGCCCGTACCGGATGGAAGGTCGAGACGTCGGCAGGCGAGGATTGGGCCGCGACCGTCGACCACGAGGCCAAGCGGCAGCGCGACGTCTTCCCGATCGAGGAGCCTAAGAACGGCATTGCGGTGATGAACGCGACGAAGGGCGACGAGCGCCTGATCGTCGAATTCCAGCCGATGCCGACCGGTGACGCCGTCAAGTTGGTAAAATACGTCGCCCCCGCCGCCGGACGGACGCCCGAGCAGATCGCCGCCGAGATGGTCAAGCGCTACGGCAAACCGGGCTTCTCGCAGGTTGCTGCCTCCATCTACGAGGCAAGCTGGTGCACGGGCGGCGACCGGTGCCGTCAGATCTGGGGCAATGCGCATCAGGGTCTCGAGGCCAAGATCGACGTCTATGGCAAGCTAAACATCTCTCTCTCGCAAGGCGTGGCGGCGGATCGGGCGTGGCAGAATGCGGTTGCCCGCGCCGTCGGCGGAGGTGCGGCCGCGAAATCATCGTTCTGACCCGATCAGCCGATCTGGCTGCAGACGGGGCGGCATAGCCGCCCCGTCCACATGATCAGGCGGCGGCCAACTGCTCCCACCCGTTGCGGAACGCGCTCCATTCTTCCGCCCACATGCGGTGGGCGGTGTCGGCGAGGTCGGGATGCTCGGCGGCCCAGCCGCTCGGCAAGTGCTGGCGCGCCAGCATGCAGATATGGACATGCGGCAGCGCGCGGCTCAGCTCGTCGCCAGGGGCGTGCGCGACGACCATGCTGGTCAGCGAGCGGCCACAGGCGAGATGGATCGCGGCATAGCTGGTCGCCATGTCGAACAGGTCATGGATAGGTGTGCTGATACTGCCGCGCACCGTCAGCACGCTGGCGAGCAGGCGCTGGTGCGGGCGAACGACGCGATCATATTCGTCGAGCAGCGACGCCAGTCCCATGTCGCCCACACCCCGAGCAAGCATGAGCCGGTGCTGGCGAGCCGTCACCGGGATGCCGCAGCCGGTTGCGGGCGAGGCGCTGGTCGGCTCGACGGGCGCCATCTTGGCGCGGATCAGCGCGGTCACGCTGTTCGCCTTCTGCTTGGCGCGGGGACGTAGCAGGGCATAGCCCAGTTCCTCGCACCCAGGCTCGCGCACGTCGTAAAGCATGTCCATCACGGCGCTCGGGCTCAGCCAGCCGGGCACCACGTTCGTCTTGGTCTTCATGTCATTTCCAGTCCGGCGGCGCGGGGCTGCTCGCGTCGCCTTCAGTCCAATTTCACCATCATGGTGCAGCCGACAGGCTCCTTTCCGTTTCATCCTCAGGCCATGGTTCGCCTGATATCTTCACCCCTTACCATCAGCGTTCGGGCCCCCGCGGCCGAGACGGTGGGCTCGTTCCGACATCGTTCGGTCCCTTGCTCAGCATCGGGGGTTGCCGCCGTACCGATGGGGCGGCGGGATCTAGCATGATGGCGGGCGCAGGATTCGCGGGCTGCGGTGACACCGCCACTTCCGGAGCAATTGGTGCCGGAGGATCAGCGGCCATGATTGCGAGCCGTCGCTGGGTTTCAGCGGCCAATGCGGGATGCTCGACCGCTCGGCGCTCTGCAGCGGACAAGCCAGCGGTGTCGATCGTCCATCGACCGTTGGCGTCACGGCTCGGCTTGGCGTTCAGCGCGGCCAATTTGACGAAGGTCTGTGCATGGATGCGGGCGAGGGCTTGCACCTCCCGCTCGCGCAGTGCTTCGGCGAGCCCGATTGTGGGTTCGGGCGAGATGTTCGGAGCAACGTCGACCCGATCGCCCGCGCCGAGAGAGGGCGTCGGCAATGCCGGTACGCGTGTGTCATGCGCCTGCAGAATCGCCCGGCATCGCTCGAGACGATCCCTCACGCCGCCAAGAAGTTGTTCCAGGCGCATGGCGGTGATTTCTACGATGCCCACACGCCCCCGGACCGCCCGAAGACGGTCCGCCACGGTCTTCCGGATCACTGTACCAGCGCCTCGGACACGCTGATCTGCCGCATCGATCAGGGCAGTCGCGGCGGCGAGATCGGCCTCGATCGCCGCCTTCGCTTTGGCCAAGGCGTCCTCGTGGAGACGCGGGCGCTGACGGAGACAGCGATTATTCAGCCAGATCATCAGGTGGGTGCGGCAGAAGGCCAGCCGCCTGTTCTGTCCGCCGAGCGCCTTCCCGATGGCATCGGCGTTGTCGGTCAGGCGATCCTTGGCGACATCCTGCGCCACATGGGCGCGCGCGATGGTCTGGATGCCCTCGCCGAGCCGGTCCATCATCGTCTTCAACCGGACCAGTCGGGCATACCCCGCTTGCCGATCGGCAAGCCGCCGGATCACCCAATTCCGCTTCTGACCGATCTTGGGCGCAGGCGGTGCCATGCCCCGCGCACGATTGGACAGATGGGTGTAGCGTTGCGTGCTGCCACTGGCCCGCAGCGTCGCGTTGATCGCGTCGACCACCAGCTTGCGCCGCATCGCGATGCCCTCCGGCGTATTGACGTCGCCGACCTTCGATACGGCAAAGCGCCAGTCATATGGCCCCAGACGTGTGGTGGGCCGCAGCGAATAGACGATGTGGACATGGAAATTGCGCACGTCACCTTGCGGATCGGGTTTGTGCATCGCGACCGTGTACGGCAGGCCACGCTTGTCGAAATACCGGCAGTAGCGACGGATCATGCGGCGACGCTGGCGCGCGGTGGCCGAGGCAGGTAGCGCGACGATCTCGGTCACATAGACATTGGCATTGGCACGGTCGTGCCTCTCCAGCGCCTCACTGGCCCTGTGGAACGCGACGAGTTCGTTGCGATCCTGCGCGATCGTCGACCACCAGCCAGCCTCGCCGCCCTCGAGCGCCTCTTCGCGTGTGATATACTGGGCGGCGCGCTCGCCTTCGCCGGTTCGCCAGCGCCGCCCCGTCTTCGAGGCAAAGCCGCGCGCGGTCTGCGCGAAATGCACCGAACGCGTGCCCGAGGTCGCGCCGCCCGTCAGCAGTCGACCACGGATCGCCTTGCCGCCGAGCCGATAGAACAGCTTGTGCGGTATGCGACCTTTGGTGCGCGGTCGTTCATGCTCGGCGACCGTGACCCGGATGCCCTTGTTCGTCGCCCGCTCGCGATCCTCGCGGGCACGGGCGCGCTTATAGCGCCGGGCCGAGGCACGCTCTTCCGCGGCCTCGATTTGCGCAGCCCGCGTCGCACGGTTGCGCGCGCTACGCGCCGCCGCCAACTGTGCGGCGACGGCGGTCGAGCCTTTCCTGAGCGTTGCGAGCTTCACCACGTCGACCCTTGTCCCGTCATGGTGGGGGGTGGCGCAGAGCGGTTTTCGAGGGGCGTTTAGCCCCGGAAAACACTTTATCGCGCACCACCCCCCACTTCCTTCAGCCTCCCGTCCTAGTCTTCTGCCTGTCTGGTGGGGTCCACCTACCCAAGCCGCGCGCGTGCGCACGCTGAGCGGCTTGGCGCGGTTTGCCTGGGTAGGTGGACCCTTGCCGGTCGGCGCCTAGGGCACGCCGTCGGCATGACCTACGACGACGGACGCAAGCACGACTTCGCCCGGCTTCGGGCAGCGATCGATGGCACCAGCCAGCAGCTTGAAGCGAGGCTCGCCGCCGAGGCGGTGCAGCTTCGCGAGCTTCAGCGTCAGGCACACGCCATGGACAAGCGCCGCGGCGGGCGAGACTCCGCCGACGCGCGCAAGTACGCCCTAGGCTCGGTGCTCGTCATGCTGGGACTGGGCGAGGTCGACGACACCGCGCTTTTCGGGCTGCTCAGCCACTCGGACCAGATCCCGCGGCTCATCGATCGCCTGCCTCGCCATGATGGCGTCACCAGCTTTGCGGGGCAGGTGAGGGCGCTGCTGGCCGATCCGGACATCGGGCCGTGGTGCCGCCAATGGGGCCGCGTGCTGCAGTGGCGGCAGCGTGCGCCGCTTTACCGGCACGAGGTCGAGCGGTTCATCGCCTCGGGACGGGCTGGCCCCGACGAGCCCTGGCGCAAGCGCGACATCACCGCCGCCCAGCTTTTCCTCATCCGCACGCTCGAAGAGCTGCTGGACGTCACCTTCTCCGATTCCACCGAGACGCCGGCGACCCGCGGCGACGCCTTCGACTGGATCCACGCCCACGGCGGCAACCCGACCTACTGGCAAGAGCCGCCCCTGCCGACCAACCTCTGAAAGGAACGACCATGATCGACATGCCCGACGACATCGACGATGCATTTGCGCTGTTCGAGGAGAAATCCGCCGCGCTCGAGGCCGCCGTGACGGCCGTCGAGGATGACCAGAAGCGGGGTCGCAGCGGCGTCACCGCCTATGCCAGGGCCGCGATGCTGCAGTGGGAACTGCAGGAGTTCGCGCAGGCCTTGCAGGCGCGGATCGGTGATGAACTGGCGAGGCTGTGATGAAGCAAGTCCGTGTCAGCCGCGACGAGGCGCGTCGCACCCGCTCTGCCCTTGAGGAACAGACCCGCCGCCGCCACCGCGCGGCGACCGCCAGGAAGACGGCGACCTTCAGTGACCTGCCGTCATTGGTCCGCCAGGCCGTGGTTGGCGAACGTATCGAGCCGGATGCCGCGCTGGAGGTCCTCTATCGCGAATTCTACTATGGCGGTGCCGGGGAGGCGGATTACGCCGGCATCATCTTCAATCCCGCGCTTACCGATCTCACGCGCTTGCCGATGGGCGTGCTCGACCAGAAGGAGGAGCTGCTCCCTGCCAATCAGGTGCCCTCCAGCTTCGAGGCCTTGCGCGACCTCGCCGAGCGGATGATCACCGTCTCGCGTGATCATGCGCTGATCGAGACGGTGGCATTCGGCTGGCAGGGAGCGGGCGATGGTCGAAGCCGTCTTACCCGCCACCTGTTCGAGCTGTGGCGGCTGCATGACCAGCATCCACCGCTCTACCGTGCGCTAGTGACGGGTCGCCATCGCTTCGTCATTCACGCGCTGCGCGATCAGCGCTACCCGGGCATGACGAACCATGCCGCCAGGTCGATGCAGGCCCCTGTTCTGCTGAACCATATCCGGCGCGTGCTTGAATGCCAGGCGCTGCTATGGTGTGCGCATGACGTGCAGATGGTCGTTGCCCGTAACGCAAAGGCCACATCCAACCCGCTTGGCGAACTAATGTCGTCAGACAAGACGGTCGTCGAGCCGGCTACCGTGCTCGGCGCCGCGCGCGAGTGGCATGCGGCCATGGTTTCGATCATCGATGCCTATCGCGCAACTGGTCTCGGAAACGAAGCCGCAGAACCCGACAGCATGGCGGCCGCAGGTAACCCCGTCGTTAGCCGGCTGCGCTCATTGGTCGAGCGGGAAGCGAAGCGCGGCGGGATAGATCTGGACCGGGCAGTCAGGCACGTCGATCTTCTGATGGGCAGCATCGCACGGCGCCTCGACGGCACGAACGATCCGTTCCTGCAGACGCTGGCAGCACCGCGCGCGGCCTATCAGGGGCCGAAGAGCTTTTCCGCTGCGTGGTTCTCCGGACTGTCGCCGCTCGCCGCATCCGGTGTCGCCGTCCTGCGCTACCTCCAGGCCGAAGCCGTTATCGCTTCCCTCATCGACGAGCATCTGCCGATTGCAAGCCTTCGACCTGCCGCGCGCTCGAGCGTTGCACTTCCCGCCTTCGATGCCGCGATGATGCCATGGGGCTGGAAAGCACGATCGCGCGATCTGCTGCATGCCTGGCGCGGCGCGGTGCAGGGTGACAAGGATCTGCATTCCCGATCCACCCCCGATGAGGGGCGTGCCAAAAATGTCGGCAAACAGCCGATGGACGCGGCGGCCGCTTTCCTCAGCCTTGCGGGCGACCGTCGGATCGGCGACGATCATGGCGGTCCGCACGATGAACGGCGAACCCTCTACCTGCTCGATGTGCTGCCGGAGCATCGGCTTATCTGCGGATGAGGCGGCCGATCAAATCTATTCCTGCTTTTCCGTCTCGGGGAGTTTCGGGCATAAGCGATCGGGAACAGATTTTCAGAAATGATCTGCCATATGGCAGCACATCGTTCGGTTTTGCGGTCGTATTTTTGCAATTAGTCCCCTATCGAGAAGGCAGCCGAGCGGCTACCGACCAGCTTAAGACATTCAACGCCGTTGATGTGAGCGTCGGCTTTTTATGAAACCCGCCGTTCGGGTCGCGCAAACCGGCGGGTCGGTTTGGCGCCCCAAACCCGGTCTTCTGGAGACCGCTCGACCTATCCCGAAAGCCGCCGCTCATCCTGCGTGGATTAGGTCAGACGACCTTGGCAACAAAATCAGCCGGGTGGGCTTGGCAAGCTGCCTCGCATAGCTGTTGGCAGATGCAGCACATCGTCGATCCGGCGGCGACGACCTCAGGTCGTCACGATGACTTTAATCTTGTCGATGCCCTCCTGATACCAGAACCACTGGCCACCCAGCAGCACTGCGAGGCCCTTCGCTGGATCTTTCAGACCGTTCTGCTTCCAAGCCTGCGTGAACTGATAGGTGGTAACGACCACGCCGTCATCGTCGAGCAGCTTCTTGATGGCTTCCGTCATCCGATACTTTGGACGCTCGACGTGCTTAATCGCGACCTCCACGTTGGAACCGACCGGACTATAGATCACGGCCTGATCCGCCTTCTTGGCGTTGTTCGTCACCTTCGGCACCACGTAGACGCGAAAGGAGTAGGCCGGGTCGTCGAACTCTGCCTGCGACATCGGCCCCTCGATGAGCGCGTTGACGGCGGCGACGGCTTTGGCAACCGGCACCGCGCCCTTCAGCGCGTTCGCGGACTGCAGGGTCAGCGCTTGGAGCTGGATCGCGAACGCGAGGTCATGAGAGAAGTCATACTTGCTCCCGAAGTTGTCCTTGGCGAACCGCAGAAAGTTCAACGCGTTCGCCTGAATCTTCGCTTGCAGCGCATCATTAACATCTTCGGCGGACCGGTGCTCGATCGCGTTCCTAATCGCGATCAGGTATCTGAGGTTGGCCTTCTCGCCCGCCGACAGGCCCGATTGCGGCCGCTCAATGCAATAGCTCAGCTCCCAGAGCTTCTCCTGACCGTCGATCATGACTGGTGAGCCGTCGGCGTTTTTGAACACCGGCGTGACGCCCTGTTCGGTCAGTCGCGCATGCAGGAGATACGTCCAGGCGATGATCGACAGAACGATGAAGGTTTCGGACCGGGTGGACAGCGTGTTGTTGTTGTAGACGAGAACAGCGGTCTTGAAAATCTCGACGGCCTTGCGGACTTGAGCGCTAACGCGCGTGGTCGCATAGAACCCGAGATGCTCCGCCAACGCGGCCAGCTTGGCGTATTGGTAGAGAAGCGCGTCAACCTCCTCGACAGCGGCGGCCGCGATCGCCACGTAGCGTGGTTTCGTTCCCTTCCGAATTGCCCCAATCTCGCGGTGGTTGAAGTTGCGGTCGAGGAAGCTGAAGATCGCCAACACCTGTTGGTCGTTTAAAGCCTTATGCTCTATCAGTCCCTTAATGAGGCCGACCTCACGATCTGACAGAACGACCTTCGCCATACGTCACCTAGCTCCCCCAGGGATCCATGCTACGTCATGATCAGCCGTGGAGTCGATTCCGCGTCCAATTTATGCGCACGCAAAAATTCGAGGATTGGTGACTATTGGGTCGGAAGCGGCCAGGCAACGAAGCGCCCTAATGTCGGCCATTCGTCTGGCTATAAGATGATCTTGAAAGCGGCCGTTCGTTCGAAGGCCTCGATCGATGCGGTCGGCGGAAGGTGGAACGGCTACTTTCAAGCACTTGCCCTGCGCCACATGTTCTCAACGGGAGCTAGTAGTTGGCCGCGATACCTTCTGCCTATCGGGGTGGGAGGATGGAACTATCATCCTGCGCGGCCAGCTTGACGGCGTTTCGGCGGCTATCCAACATGATGTTTCGCAAGCCAATCTCTTGACAGCGACCGCCTTGGCGGTGGCCAAACCGCAGTTCGGACGTGATCCCGTTGAATGGAACAAAAGGTCAGATTTTGCATGATCAAGACCATCGCCGACCTATTGCGCGAGCTCATGGTGAAGGAAGCCGCCAAGCTAGATGAGGAACCTGTCAAGCACGGCCCGACCATCGGTGCGATGTATGAGGGGCTCGCCCGCGACATTCTCGATCGCGCCATCCCGGCCGAGCTTGAGGTCCGCGTCGTCGACGGGTTCATCGAAGGCGTGGACGGTATACTAGGTCCGCAGATCGATGCCATGCTCGTCACCGGCGAGGGGCGCCAGATACCCTACACCGGCAACTTCGTCTGGCCGATCGCCGACGTCATTGCCGTGTTCGAGGTGAAGAAGACGCTCTACGCCAACGATCTGGCCGACGCTTTCGCGAAGCTCCGTACCGTCAAGCGCATGTCGGAAGCCAATGTCCAGAACGGCGTGAAGGTCGTCGCCGGCCCGAGCTTTCGCGCCTTCGCCAAGACGACCGGCCACTATCCCCGATCGATCGAGGCCGTCGACGCGCTGCCCGATGAGCTGAATTACATCTTCCACACGATGCTGGCCGAGCAGCTCGCTCCGGTCCGGGTGATCCTCGGCTATCATGGCTATGTCGACGAGCATGGCCTGCGAAAGGGCCTGCTCGGCTATCTGCAGGACCAGGGCGGCCTCGCCGCCGGGTTCGGGGCGTCGTCGATGCCCAATCTGATCGTCGCGGGCTCTAATTCGATCCTCAAGATGGACGGCCATCCCTATGCCGCGCCCTTGCACGACGGCTGGTGGCACCTCTTGGTCTCCAATCCCGAAAACCCGCTGCGGCTGTTGATCGAACTGCTCTGGGCCAAGCTAGGGGACCGGTTCGGCGACATCTTCCCCGGCGACGACGATCTCGAGCTGGAGCGGCTCGCGCCCTTTCTCGATGCGCGGTTGGCTCGCGACGGCGATACGCTCGGCTGGGCCTATAACTATTATCCGCTCAGCAAGAAGGAGATGGCCGCCGCTCCCGCACCACTCTGGGATCCCGAGGCCGTAAATACCTGCGAGATGGTCATTCAGCTCCAGCTGGCCCGCCTCGGATCGATCGACGTGCGCGACGAAGAATTTCGCAGCTTCGTTGCGAAAGAGGGGATCGATCCGGACGCCCTGATCGCCGACATGGTGGCGCGCCGGATGCTAGCCTGGGTCGATGTCCATACCGTGCGCATGATCGACACCGGGACCGTGTTCACCGGATTTATGCCCACCGGTGCGGGCTTTTCGAGCACCGACGCTGATCGCCTGTCGCCGTGGCTGACCCGCGAACTCGACAAGCGCAAACGGTAGCCTCAGGCTTCAAGGGGGAACGATGCGAACCGCAGCATTTACGAGACCGACCATCATTGCCGCCGCCGAAATGCTCGAGCGCCACACGCAGGCGAGCTTCGACACGATGATCCTGCGTCTGGCGCTCGAGGGCGAAATCCCCGATGGGACGGGCCTCAGCGTCCCCAAGAAGCTCGGTATGGTTGCCCGCGCCGTGCTCGCCCGGCCCGATCATGTCGTGCATACGCTCGACGGCAGCGCGACGCTCGCCGAGGCGCTCGTCCGCGAAGCCGTCGCGCTTGTCCGCCCGCACTTCACCTGGCCGCAGCAGACCGCCTTGCTGCGCGGCCTCGCCCGCGACGGCTACGTCCTTGAAGAAGACGAGGACACGCATGCGATCCGGCTGCGGGCAGCACTTCCCGAGAAGATCGCGCTGCCCGAGACGGACGACGAGGTGCGCGGCCTGCTTCGCCAGCTCGGTTTCCAGATATCGGCGGGGCATCTCGACCAGGCGATTGAGGCGCACACCCGCGGGGACTGGGCCGCCGCCAATGCGCAGTTGCGGACCTTCTTTGAAAGCCTATTCGACGCAATCGCGTTCGCGGTCGATCATGCCACGGCGTCCGGCTGCGCGACATCCGAGAGTCGGCGCGCGATGCTCGCCGGCAAGAGGTTTCTCGCGACCGACCGCAATGAATGGACCCAGGACGGCAAGAACTTTATCAACGGCCTGTTCAAGATGCTGCACACCGACGGCTCGCACCCGGGGCTGTCCGACGAGGATCATTCGACCTTCCGGCTCCACCTGGTGCTCGTCAGCGCGCGTGCCTTTCTACGGCGCCTCACCTACGGGCAGTAACGATTCGGCCACGTGGTCGCTTCAACCGGCGGTCTTTCTCCTTCCCGGCGCCGATGCAGATCGGTCGCGCGCTATTCTCGCCGGCTTCCATCGTTGCGGAACCGCCTGATCTGGTCGCTGTCGTCGCCCTGCAGCAGCGGCAGCAGCAATTCCCGGATTGGCGGCGCTTCGCGGAATTGCAGATTGTCGAGATCGATCAGCTCGCCGAGCGGCCGCTCGCGACCGATCACCGCAACGATAAGCCGCTCGACGACGTCGCCGCGCATATTGCTCGCGGTTACCCGGACCTCGATGTGCGCGGCCTCGCCGGTGCGCTCGACCGGCTCGATCACCGCGGTCAGCGTCTGCACCCGCCCATGCCGGAAATCCTGGCAACGATATTCCACCTGAACATCGGGATCCTCGGATTCTTCGACGCCGAAGCTCGTGCGGTCGGTCCGCGCCAAATTGTGCGACAGGCGCGGGATATTGGTCAGAAAGTCGCTCTTCGTGGACGGCGGCGGCGGACCGAAGACATCGACGACGTATGGCCCATCATGCAGCACGGCATTCCCCGAGCGCAGCTCGACGGTGACATGCTCGGCGGCCAGCACGCCGACATTCTCGATGGTGACCTCGAACCCATATTGCGAGAACTGACGAGCGACTCCGAGATGGATGTTGGGCACGTCGACCGCGCCGATCGCTGCGGCATAGTCGTCATAGTCCTCGTCATAGTGGCTGTTGGTGTGCAGCCCATGCGCCATGAACCCGCCGGTATATTCGCGCGGGTGATTGGCGAGGATCATCCGCGTCACAAGATCGATGGACTCGGCGGGAACCGGCGGGAGGCGAAAGCGGACAAGTGGCGGCTCATGCAGCATGCGGATCGCGACGCGCAGCTGGGGCTCGCTCGCCTGCAGCAGCCGCACGCGCTGTTCGAGCTCGGCGACCCGCCGATCGGTCGGCGATGGCTCGGGGGCGAGCAGCCAGCTCTCGTCGGGCTTGATCGCCTTGATGCCGTGCCGGCGCGCCGCTGCTCTCGGCCGGCTGTCGAAGCTCATCACCTCAACCCGGGCCGGATCGTCCACCAGCGCGTGCATCGCCTGCGCCACGATCCGGTCGTCGCCATTGTCGCGCTCCAGGTCCTCGAGACGATCCCAGTCGATGCGTCCCGCCGGGACATAGGCGATGTCGATCCGGACCGGCTCTCCCGCCAGCATTGCCGCGTCACCGCTTTCAATCGAAGGCTCGAGAAGTCGATTGAGATCGCGCGCGCGCTGCCCGAGCCGACCATCGCGTTTGCGCCCATCTGCCTCGGCGCTTACTTGGGGAAGCACCAGGAGCAGGATCGGCCCCTTGGAGATCGTCGACCAGTCGAGTTGGGTCAGTGGACGCGCTTCGAAGATCATCTGCGTGTCGAGCGCGATGACCCGATCATAGCCACTGGTGTCGAGCCTTGAGTCCATGGGTAAATGTGGCACCAATACCGACGAGCCTGCAATTAGGAACGGACCGTGTCTTCATCTTTGGATCGTTCCTCCGATATATCGATGGCGATGCGGTGTGCCGATATCGCGCTGCTCCACCGGGATGATGAAGCGGATGAAGTTCGATTTCGACACGATCGGCGAATGGGCACCGCGGCTGTCCGCCGCCCTCAATGCGCTGGTGCCGGTCCGGCTGCGCGAGCGCGTCGCAGCAGGACCGATCGAATGGCTCGAGGATGCGTTCGACATCATTCTTGACGAAGTCGAGCGCAGCGATCTCATCGACGCAACGCGCGAATGGCTGCGCGGTCAGACGATCGTCGCTTATCATGGTTCGCGGCTCTCGCCGGATGAGATCGTCTCCGTCCGGACCTCTGGTCTGAAGGCGCTCGATCCGGCGACGCGCAAAGGCAGGCTCGCGGAGCTACTCTCGCGCCATCCGGATTGGGCGCAAGCCAGCGCCGGGCTCGATGCCGCGATCCGCGACTTTGGCGACGGCCGGTTCGGGCGGCGGGAAGGGCAGGCCCATTTGACGCTCTCCCGCGGCGCATTGCTCACCGCCTTCAATCACTATCTCGTCGAGGGATCGGAATTCGACCAGGTCATCGCGGTCGAACTGCTCGGGAAGGGTGCGAGATCGCTGTTGCAGAAGGGGCGCTCGCCTGTGCTGTTCACCACCGAAGTGCCTGGACACCGGGCGCTCGATGTCGCCGAGCGACGGCTCCGCGACGGCGAAATGCCGGGCCTTGTCCGTCACGTCCTGCAGTTCTGGGCCAATTGGCTGCACGATCCCGCTCTCGATCCGGGAACGCAGCATGTGGATTCCGGACTGATCTTCTATGAGGGTATTCCGCCCGACTGGGTCACGGACACGACGATGATCGACGAGTGTAAGCTCCTGGAATCCTATCATCGCTGAGAGTTATGGATTGGGCGAATGAGAATGCCCAAACTTCGTGTCGAGGGACCGCAGGCGAGCGATGCCAGCCACTGGCTGGTTCGCCCCAACATCCGCCATCGCGCCGGGGTCGAACGCTATGGCGTCGCCCGGCTCACCAACAATGCCAATGGACAGGGGCTGGATGTCCTGTTCTCGGCCATGACCGCGACGACGCGATTTTCATGCCCTACGACATCCGCGAGCGCCTCGGCGTCGCCAAGGGCGGTGAACTCGATTTCTTGCTGCGCAAGGTCGGGCTCTGGGGCTTGCTTCGCTGGTATGTGCGCTCGCCCGATCCCGCCGTATCCATCCCCGCCTGGATCGCGGTGATCGGGATCACTCTCGCAATCGTCGGAATAGTCCTCACCGCTATGCCGCTCATCTGTACCTAGCATCCGGTCCTATGCCGTGCTTCACCATATCTCGCGGCCGACGCGATAGAAGTTGGGCCACGTAGCTGCGGTTGCCGACGCTGAGGGCATGCTGGCTAGGCGCCAGCTAGGTCATGCCAGCTTTTGGCCGAGCTGACGCTGCAAACCGCCAGTCCGCAATCGGCCCAGCTTCTGACGTTCCCAGACGCCGGTCGGGCGAGCGTCGAACGTCGGCTTCTGACAAGAGGCGCCGTTCGACACGCCGCAGGCGAAAGGCAGCAAAGTCCCACGACCGCCCGGCTGCAGGCGTCCAGAGCCAGTCGTTCAGATCAACCAATGCGAGCGTCTGCTCATGACAGAAGCTGCCGATAGAACGCCCGACCCGGACCGTCAGGAAGGCGCCCCCATCCTGGTCGTTTGGCGCCTTTTCTTTTCGGCCCGCAAGCGGACATCGGTCGTGTGGCTTAGGGCCGTCGCCGCTCAGCTTACACAAACGGCCCAACAGCGGCCCCGCGACTGGTCGTCGCTTCGGGCGCCATGTAGATAGCGGCCATGGAAGAACTGCCCACCTACACCCCGGAGCAACTCGACTTCGCCTCGCGGATCGGCAAGGCCGCCGCGCCCTTGGTGAACACTGGAATGGATCTTCGCGATGCCGAGCGCGCAGCGGCGCGGATGGCGGCCGCAACGATGGTTGAGGAAGGCGCACACGCAGCCGTAGTTGAACAGCTGCTGCAGGACGCGCTCGAGCGTTCAAATGTGGGTGCACCCTACCGGCACGACGAGCGCCTGCTCTCAGACGAACTCCAGGTGGCATTAGGCGAGACCTACCGTGCGGTCGGAGGGCCCCGTCTTCCGCCTGACGGGTTGCTGGTGGAGAAGCGCATCATCGGCGTGAAGACCGGCTACCCGATGTTCGTGTTCCCTAACGAATCAAAGCATCCGGGCAACCCGCACGTCACCGTCATCATCGGCGATGAGAAGGTTAACGTGACGATCTCTGAGAAGCCGAAGGTGATCGCGGGCAACATGAAAGCCGTCGGGATCCGCGACGTGTTGAAGGCGGTGAAGAAGCACCGCGTCGAGCTCATGAAGGAGTGGGACGAGACGCGTCCCGACGATCAGAAGCTGGAAAATTCGAAGGCCCACAGGGCGAAGGCCGCTTGCGAAGCCAAGGGCTAACCCGTCAACGGACCGCTCTGACTTCGCTCACCCGCGGTCGCGGTCGCGGTCCAGATTCAGCCACATCACGTAATCCTTCGGCGTGTAGTCCGCGGCAACCAAGTCGCCGATGGGAGCCGCGTCGAAGATCACCGCAACGAGCGGGTCGAGGTTGCCCCGGCCGAGGTTAGGACACCAGACGTTCGGGGGCTGCCCCTCGCCACCGATCGTGAAGGGATCGTCGCGACGGATGGGCTGCTCCTGTGGGGCCAGCTTCAGGATCTCGAGGTGATTAAGAACGACGACGCCGTCGACCGCGTCGAACGCCACGCGGCCGTTAGCGTCGTGCAGCCAGGAATTGGGCGTAAGCAGGCCCGCGTCTTCATGGCTGAGTGCCGACGTCGCCTCGAAGATGTAACCATCCCAAAGCACGACCAGAATGCCGGTGCGCGTCTGTGCCGAGAAGTCGCAGAACTTAGTGTCGGCGCTCGCAAGAAAGTCCTTCAGCGTGTTGTCGCGCGGCAGCGTGGCATCGGCGCGGATGCCGGGCACGGCGCCGATCGGCCCGCGGACGGGGATCTGGTGGCCACGTTCGGCTCGTCGCTCCTGATGTTCGATGGACGACGGACACTTGACCTCGAACAGCCACTGCCGGTTCGGCGTGTCGACTACGAGGTCGGGCCTGCCCCCGGTCACGGGATTGGCCGGCTCGATCTGGAAGGTCGTCCCGGCCGGCCAGTCGGCGTCGAGGAGCACGCGGGTCACGAGGATCTCGGCCAGCTTCTGCACGAGTTGCTCGTAGCCCTTCCGCCACTTATCGGGATCGTCGCGCGTGGGGACATAACGGATAGCAGCGAATTCGCGCACGAAGCGCTCGCCCGTGCCGGGCAGTTTCGCGTCACAGGCGGCGAGCGCTCGCTGGAGCTGCCGTCCGAACGTGGTGATCCGTCCCTCGGCGAAGTGGTAGCTCAACCATTGCCGTGTCCCATTGGTCAGCGCTCGGTAGCGTGCGGCGACGTCGGTCGGCTCGGGTTCGGGGTTTTCGGTCATCGGTTGTCCGCGTCAATCAGGAGGGCAATGCGGCAGTCTGGGCCTGACTCAGAGAGCTATCGCTTTTTATCTTACGTCGATTACCGGGTGGTGATGTCCATCGGCGACTTTAGGCTCGCTGCAGTCGTCTCGCCATATGCAGGTGTTATGTGCTTAACGCGCGTTCCTCGTCCGAAACGTTCCTGAAAAGCTGGTCTCGGCAGAGCAGACACTGGTTCGTACGCTATGCGAACTTAGAAATCGCGAACGGACAGTCCGCTTCCGGCCCAGCCGCGGTCGGCCCCCAATTATATTCCCGCGGCCGCAAACGTCAGGTTCAGCGGATACCCGACCTTCACGGCAGTGCTCATGAACGACGGCTTAGTCCCAACGCCAGTCGCTTCAAATGGCTCTGATCGCTTCCTACGCGGTCCTATGTGGCAAGTTTCAAGAAGCCGCGAAATTTTCGTCCGGATGCCGCAATCGGGACGGCTCAAAAGGCGTCGTTCACCAACCCAGGCAAACATCGCATGGCGGATCAGTGCCGTGGAACCTTAATTTCCCAGCAATCTGAGTGCCCAGTTTCGTCCGATTGGGTGCACCATCACAAGCCAGTCAAAGCGTTGAAGTTCTACCGTTTTTGATTGGGCTGGTTGGCGTTGTGCCACTTTCCGTTCCCTCAACACGTGCTTGTCACTGGCGTTCAAGCGCGAACGATGGCGGTTACAGGAGTTTGGCACGTAGCGCGAAGGAGCGATGATCGAGCGCTCGTTCCGGTGCCAGTTCCCACCAGCATTGGCCGATGCGCTCCGCCATGAAGTTGAGGGCGGCGATCTGCCGGATAAGGTCGAGCGATTGCCTGACGCTCAGGCAGACACCGTAGCCAATCCGTTCGCCTGATAGGCTATGAGCGATAAGTGACCAGGCCGCCGCGTCGGTGCCGGTTACGTGGCCGGTCGGCCTGCCGTGATCGGGATCGACGCACGACCAACGCGACGAGTTGCCCCCTCATCAGGTGCGCCACCGACCTGCTCGGTATGACGCGTGTCGTACAGGCGGCGCAGGATCAGCGCGAGGTCGCGTTCGGTAAGACGCGAGGTAGCATCGATCACCGCACCCTCTGGCAGGGGTTCGACAAACGCCGCCAAGCGGTTGCAAGCTGCCCCGAGTTCGGGATCGAAGGTGTCATCGAAGTTGGCCATGGATGGGAACGTATGCCGTTCCGGAACGCTCGCAAGACCGCGAATTGGCACATGCCGGGCCTTGCCGCGGCGGCAACCCGTCGATCCGACCGCTGCGCAACCCGACTTCCACATGCCTCATCTTATGGTTAACTTGCTGTCAGGGCGCCGAAATGCGGAGCCCGACAACAGCGAGGCCGATCCTTTGTCCCATCGAGAATGCGACCCCGTTTGGCCTGCTTCGACGCATCTTGGGTGCTGCTGATGACGATGATGATGCTTATCGCGGTTTCAGCGATCGTGGGGGTGCTGGCCTGTGTGGGGATCGTGGTCATCGACGCGATGCGTCAACGACAGCAACGCGCATGGCAGTCAGACTACCGGAAGCGCGGCGGCTTGGCAGGTGCATTATACCGCCGGTGGCGAGGTATTCCGCGGTTAACGTATAGGGATGAAGACTGAGCCAGCTTGTAGCGCTGCCGGCTGGCAGGCCCTATCCTCCTGCTGATAGATGAGACGCAAGCAGTCGATCGGGTCATCACAGCCCTTCACCACCTCAAAGCATTCAGGGCGATCTGGAATGTCGGTGAGGTGATCAATAAAGAAGGCCGGCTATCTGCCGACGACCTGTCCATTCTGATCCCGTTGCTCGATAAGTTCGCGGGCATGGCTTGCCAGGAACTTCGCAACCTACGACAGCCGCAATGACGTGCGTCATCAACGAGGTTGCGAGCGATCCGTGGAGTTCGGAGGCATGTGGAAACGCGTCGCCCGGCCATACCAACGATCCGCGGATCGTTCATCGTAAAAGCACATCTGTCACGCGCAGGGGCGCACAGGCAGGCATGGTGCAACCGGGCATTGATCAAGATTAAGGGATTCAAATTAACCTATGTATATCAACGGGGTCAGGGGGACTGAATCTGACCTATGTCGAAGTTGCTAGACGGGGCCGACGCTCAGCGCATTCTAAAGCCCGCCACGACCGCGAAGATCGCCCTGCGGATGTTATCAAGCCTTCAGGTCATTGCGGACTATCTACCCGAAGGCTTGGCGGGAACGCCCGCAGTGGACATCCTGTTGGCTGTCTATGTTGCTGAAGATGGTGCGCTGTATCCGAGCATCACCGATCTGGAGCCCGCAAGCTCCAGGAGCGAAGGCGTCACGCGACGCTGGGTGGCAGCCTTGATCGACATGAATATGCTTGAACAACGCTCAGGCGTGCTGGCCCTGACGGAAAACGGTCACAGAATTATGACGCGCGCGATAACAGAGCTATATCGGCGTCAACGCGAGCTGGATTGATCCGTATCTCGGTCAAGGCAGGCCAATGCTTGTGCAATATATGCGGCCACCAGAGGGTCAGTCGCATCAGCCAACTTCAAGGCATGCTCCAAAAGGCCGCGCAGGTCAGTACCAGTATTTACCATCACGTCGAGTTAGAAATCCCACGCTACTCTGACAAGCGTCCATCCATCCGCTGCATTCCCGAAACGGGCCGAACGGCCGCACGCAGCCTAACTGCCGTCGCACCGGTAATAGCTGCCGTTATCCTTTTGCAGGTGAGGCATGTGCAATCGGGCAAGAGTGGCAGACTGGCTGACCGCGAAGCCGCCCCAAGCCGAGGGCCCAGCCCGCGATCGTCAACAGCCATCGGGACTCGCAGTTCACCAGCACCGCGTTCACCGCCGTCCTCCTGCGCGAGACGATCGCCATCAGTATCGACGGGAAGGGCTGCTGGCGCGACAACGTGCTCGTCGGCAGTTTCTTCCAGCGCGACCTCGCTGGCGGTCCAGCGCCGTGGGCGCGTCATGACCGCGACGATACGCCAGATCGGATGGCCAAGGCCGCGGCGGACCGGCGCGGCGATCAACGCACCGAATTCCATGGCCGCGACATTATGCCGGTCAACTCCGGTCGGCGCGGGGGCATTCGCCATGTTCTCGGACACCAAGGTCCGTTCCTGCGGAATCAACCGCGGCGTTTCCGCACAATCTGCGATCGTTTTCGGGACGACAGCGATCGCCGGCTTGAACCCGAAAGCCGTTGGGCCGCCACCCAGACCGGCCATTCAGATTAGAGCTACGAACCAGTAGTTCTCGCAGGCGACCACATTCCCGTCGCCATCCATGCGCCAGCTATATCCTGGCTCATGATGGCTAAAATTTCTGCCAGAACACCAAACGAGAGATCGTGGTTCGCCGGACGCTTCACGCGATGGGGTTCCGCTTTCGGCTGTACCTGCATTGTTTTTGGGAAAGGCGTGCAACCTTGCCGTAAAGGCCGACAGGACGCTCCTTGCTTCAATCAGCGCCGTAAGAGCCAAATTCGCCAAGGAACTGACTGCCCATCTTTGCCTCTGTGGGCACCACTTCACCGCTTCCGCAGAAAGCGCTGACGCGCGTCAGAGCGTCGGGCGCCAGTCCCAGCCGAGCGGATCTCCGTCCATCACCTCCACGCCGGCCGCGGTCAGTTCGGCGCGAATCGCATCCGACCGGGGGAAATCCTTGGCCGCGCGGGCTTCGCGGCGGGCGGTGAGACGGTTCTCGATCTCCTCGTCGGTGAGTGTTGCCACGGCCGGACGGACCCGCAACGCGGCGCGGCTGAGCGTGGTGAGTTGCAGGCCCAGCACCGCATCGAAATCCTCCAGCGCCGCAAGGCGGCGGGCGGGTGCGATGCGCTTGTCGGCAAGAAGCTCGTCCAGCACCGGCAGAGCGCGCGGCGTGGCGAGATCGTCGGACAGGGCTGCATCCAGCCGACGCCGATACTCCGCGGCATCGCCCTTGTCGGGCGCGTCGCTCCGCGCGCGTAGCGCCTCGACCGACTGTACGAGGCGCTTCAACCGGGTCTGGGCGGCGGCCAGATTGTCCCAGCTGAACTCCATCTCCGAGCGGTATTGCGCTTGGAGGCACATCAGCCGGTAGGCGAGCGGGTGGAAGCCGCGATCGACCAGCGACTGCAGCGTCAGGAACTCGCCCGACGACTTGGACATCTTGCCCGAGCGTTCGACCAGGAAGTTGTTGTGCATCCAGATCGTCGCGCCGGTGTCGGCTGAGCAGCTATGTGCCTGATTTTGCGCGATCTCGTTGGGATGGTGAATTTCGCGGTGGTCGATCCCGCCGGTATGAATGTCGAAGCGTTCGCCCAGATACATCTGGCTCATCACCGAGCATTCCAGATGCCAGCCCGGCGCGCCGCGACCCCAGGGGCTGTCCCATTCCATCTGCCGGTTCTCGCCCGGTGTGGAGGTGCGCCAGATCGCGAAGTCGGCCGGGTGGCGCTTGCCCTCGACCGGATCGATCCGGCTTTCGCCCTCGTCATCCTTGTGCCGGGCTAGGCGGCCATAATCGGGCACGGTGGCGGTATCGAAATACAGGCCGTCGGGCAGGCGGTAGCAATGCTTCGCCTCGATCGCGACGGCGAAATCGATCATCGCCTGGACGTGATCGGTGGCGAGCGGGAAGCGGGTGGGCTCGCGGATGCCGAGATCGGCGAGGTTCTGCTTGAACGCGGCGGTGTAGTGCGCGGCGATCGCCCAGATGTCCTGCCCGCTCTTCCTGGCGGCAGCCTCCATCTTGTCGTCGCCGGCATCGGCGTCCGAGGTCAGGTGGCCGACATCGGTGATGTTGATGATATGGGTGAGCGTGCCCCAGCCCATCGCCGGCGCCTTCCAGGTCAGCGTGCGCGAGAGCGTGTCGGTAAAGACATAGGCGCGCAAATTGCCGATATGCGCATAGTTGTAGACGGTGGGACCGCACGAGTAGACGCGGATCTTGGCGGGATCGAGCGGCTGGAACGGCTCGGGATTGCGCGTCAGGCTGTTATAGAGGGTGAGCGGCGTCGTCATGGCGCTGCCTTAGCCGGGTGGGCGCCGGCCCGAAAGAGGCCCCGGCCGACCGGGAGGGATCGGCCGGGGTGGCACGGCGACAGGGGAGGCGCCGTGCCCTGGTACGGCAGGACCGGAAGTTCCTGCCGATCTCGAAATCCTCAGCGCGCGATGCCGATGACCGCCGAGCCGGTGTAACCGGCCGTGGTGCTGCCGGTCAGCGTCGGGGTCTGTTGCGCGATCTGGGCGGCGGTGTTGTCGCCGAAGACGTTGTCGGACGACAGGCTGACGCGCGCGAAGTTGGTCGCGCTGCCGGGATAGGTGGTGGTGTCGGCATAGACGGCGGTGCAGACCGCGCTGGGCAGGGCCAGTTGCGAGACGAGCACGGCATAACGGCCGCTGGTCGCCGCGGTCAGGCTGGAGAAGACCTCGAAATGGATATGGGGCCAGCGGCCATCGTAGCAGCCGGGGACGATCATCGTGAACGTCACTTCGCCATTCGCGTCGGTTACCTGCACGCCGCGCAGATAGCTTTCGGTGGCGGCGGTGTAGAGCGAGTATTTGCCGCTGCGGTCGCACATCCAGATGTAGACGGCGTAGCCCGACAGGGCGGCGCAGGTGGCGTTGACGTTGACGACCTTGAGGGTGAGGGTGAGTTGCACGCCGGTGGCGACGGTGGAACTGCTGATGAAGCTGGCGCGGATGTCGGAGCGGACGATGCCGCTGGTGGTGAGCGCGTTGGAGGTGGCGCCGCTGGAAGTGTTGGTGCCGTCGGCGGGATAGGGGCCGTTCGTCTCCGTCGGGTCGGCGACGCAGGCGGCCGACGTCGTCGTGGTGGGTGTCGTGGTGGCGGTCGCGGTGGGTGTGGGCGTGGCGGTGGTGCCGCTGGTTAGGGCGACCGCGTCGTCCTCGTTGCCGCCGCAACCGGCGACGACGGCGGCGGTGCCGACGCCGGCGAACCATTTCAGCGCGCGGCGGCGGGCCATCATCGCGCCCATTACCTTCAGATCATGGGCGAGACCCAGATCATGGTCTTCCGGTTCGTGATCGTGTCGCATGTGCATCCTCCTGGCTCGCCGCCGCGTGTCGTTTCGTCGTTCGGCAGGGTGGCGGCCGGATGTCGCCGGCGTGTTTCAGCGCACTGAAATATTGTGACGGAAGAGGAATGTCAGCGCGACAGGGGCAGCGTCACGCTGGCACGCGCACCAATGCCGCCAGGGCGGTTGGCGAGCGTCGCCTCGCCGCCATGGCGTTCGGTGATCGCGCGGACGATGGCCAGGCCGAGCCCGGTGCCGCCGGTGGCGCGGTTGCGCGACGGATCGCCGCGGACGAAAGGTTCGAACAGGCGTGGCACCTGGGCCGGATCGACACCGGGGCCTTCGTCATCGACGGTGACGGTCACCGTGTCATCGTCAACGGACCAACCGACGATCGCGGATCCGCCGTAGCGCACCGCGTTGGCAACCAGATTGGTGAACAGCCGGCGCAGCGCCACCGAATCGCCGCGAACGATGGCGCGGGGGCTGGCGACCAGCGTCACCGGCTCGCCGGCCTGTGCCATGTCCTCAACCAAGGAATCGAGCAGCGCACCGAGATCGATGCGGGTGCGCACCGGCGCGACCGTCTCGTCACGGGCGAAGCGCAGCGCGGCGCCGATCATCGCGCGCATCTCGTCGATATCAGCGCTGGCGCGGGCGTGCGCGGTCTCCGGCAGTTGCTCGATCCAGAAGGCGAGGCGGGACAGCGGCGTGCCGAGGTCGTGCGCGATCGCGGCCAGCATCACGGTGCGCTGTTCGGCATGGCCGGCCAGCCGCGCGTGCATCGCGCGCACTGCGGCGGACAGGCGGCGGACCTCGCGCGAGCGGCTGTCGGGCAGGGGGGGCAGATCGGCGCCGGCGCGGGCGTGGTCGGCGGCGGCGGCAAGCTGGCCGAGGGGACGGGAGATCGCGCGTGACAGCATCCAGGCGGGGATGGAGAGGAGCAGGATGGCCGCGAGCATGCCGGACAGGACGGCGGCGTGCCAGGGCGTGAACACGCTGTAGCTGTCTCTTATACACATCTGACGCTGCCGACGATACTCCTTGTGTAGATC
>NZ_CAMLAC010000004.1 GCF_946477935.1 uncultured Sphingomonas sp.
TCTTTAGGGTCTTTGCGTTGCCGCTGCTGCGCGGTGATGAGGCGAACGCACTGGCGCAGCCCAGCAGCGTCGTGATCGACGAACGCACCGCCCACAAGTATTTTGGCGATTCCAACCCGATCGGCCGCACCATGGTCGTGGCGATGGATGCGCCGGTGACCTACCGCGTCACTGGCGTGTTCCGCGACCTGCCGCCGAACAGCGACCTGAAATTGTCGATCCTGACGCCGTTGTCCCACACGCCGCCGAATGACAATTGGTATCATTGGGGCAGTTCGACGCTGGTCACCTATCTTCGCTTCGACAAGCCCGCTGCGGCGCGAAGCTTCGAAGGCAAGCTGGATGCGTTCGTGAACCGGCGTGGTGTCGAACTCGCCGAGCCGGGCAAGCCAGCCACCGACTTCCAGACGTTGAAGCTGCTGCCGGTGACCCGGGTGCATCTGGAACCGGCCGGACAGGAAAGCCAGAGCCGCCGGATCACCGTCGTGACGCTGGGGCTCGTGGGCCTGCTCACGCTGCTGATCGCAATCGTCAACTACATCAATCTGGCTACGGCGCGCGCCGGGCTGCGCGCGCGCGAAGTCGCGATGCGCAAGGTGCTGGGCGCCAAGCGCCGCGCTCTTGTCGGCCAGTTCTTGGGAGAAGCGGTACTGACCGTCGCGCTGGCGGCACTTGGCGGATTGATGCTGGCCGAACTGGGACTGCCGCTGGTCAATGCCGCTGGCGGCCTATCACTCGTCATTCCCTATGGCATCGTCGTGCCCGCGCTCGCCATACTGGCGATCGTGGTCGGGGTCGCGGCAGGCGCCTATCCGGCGATACTCCTGTCGCGCTTTCCGGCAGCGGCGGTACTAGCGTCAGCAAGGGCGCCGGGTGGCGGCCGAGCGGGCATGCGGTTGCGCGAATTGCTGGTCGTCTTCCAGTTCGGGCTGGCGATCGCCTTCATGATCGGCACCGCGATCCTCGTGGCGCAGACGCGGCATGTGCGGCAGACCGACCTGGGCTTCGACCGCGATGGGCTGCTGGTCATCCGCTCGATGGCGGACTCGCTGGTCGAACCCGCGCGCAAGCCCGCTATCGTCACGACGCTCCAGGCGTTGCCGATGGTCCGCAGCATCACACTGTCCAACGCCGCAGTCGGCGGCAGTGGTGAGAACAACAGCGACAACGTGCCGCTGCCCGGTGTTCCCGGGACCGGGCCATCACTGGCGTGGTCGATCGTCGGGCCGGATTTCTTCACGACGCACGGTGCGCGGTTGATCGCTGGCCGCCTGTTCGACGATGCGCATGGCGAGGACGATGCCGGGGCCCGCAACCTTCGCGAAGGCGTGAACATCGTGGTCAATCGCCGCGCGCTGAACAGCCTGCGCATCGGCTCGCCGCAAGCGGCAATCGGCAAAACGGTGGGCGGCGACCGGCCGCGTACGATCGTCGGGGTTATCGACGACATGCGGTTTGATTCGCCGCGCAATCCGGTCGCGCCAACCTATTACCTCTATTATCGTGATCCGACGAAAATCGGCACGTCGGTGGCGACGATCCGTTACGCCGGCGACCCGCGAACGGCGCTGGCGGCGGTGCGAGGCGTCTGGCAGCGGATGGTGCCACAGGTTCCGTTCGTGGGTGACACGGCCGACACGCGGCTGCGCGATTTCTATGAAGCCGATGATCGCGCCACCCGCCTGTTCGGGATCGGCGCGGGGCTCGCGGTGCTGATCGGCTGCGTCGGGCTGTGGGGTCTCGCCTCGTTCAACACGGCGCGGCGGATCAAGGAGATCGGCATCCGCAAGACGCTGGGCGCATCGTCCGCCGATATCGTCCTGTTGCTGGTCGGGCAGTTTCTGCGGCCGGTGCTGCTCGCCAACCTGATCGCCTGGCCGCTGGCGTTCGTGGCGATGCGGACATGGCTGGCCGGGTTCGACGACCGGATCACGCTGTCGCCGGTCTATTTTGTCGGCGCCAGCCTGATCGCGACGATGGTTGCGGTGCTGACCGTGCTCGGCCAGTCGCTCCGGGCCAGCCGCGCCGCCCCGGCCTGGGCGCTGCGCCATGACTGACGGCGGGGCGGTGGTTCCGCTATGACGGGGTATCGCTCAGGGGCGCGGCGATCGTTTCGTGCCAATGGCCGTCCGGATCCTGCCACAGACCGGCTTCGTCCGCGTCCCAGACGATGCGCGTGGCGGCGATGTCGGCCAGAGCGGGCGGTTCGCCGGCGATCGGCGGATGACGATAGGCGAGAAGTTCGAGATGCGGACGCGATATCGGGGGTTCCAGCGGCACGACCAGCGCATCGGGATCGTCAAGGCCGTCCAATGCCGCCTGGGCCGGGCCGTGATTGTGGGTGGCTTTCCCCTCGGCCAGACCGTGCCGGCGGTAAAAGGCACGCGCGCGGGTCCCATCGGCGACGGTGATCGCGCTGTGATCGATGCCCAGGATGCCGCGGCCCGGCCAGCCTGCGGCTGCCATGTTCGGGAATTGCAGGAACTCCAGCGGATGTCCCTCGGGATCGCGACACTTGATCGCGGTGACGCCGCCCGAACTTGCAGGAAGCGTGACGGGGTCGTGCCGGGAGATCGGCGTCGCGCCGGCCTTATCGGCCAGCGCCCAGGCGGTCGCAGCATCGTCGGTGACGATGGCGAGATGCTGAAAGCAGGAGGATGCGGCGTCGGCCGCCATGGGATAGGGACGGCCGGGGCGATCGAACCGTTCGAGCGTGACCGGCGTGTCGCCCAGTTGCATCCTCACCCGCATACCGTGCCCGGTTCTCACCGTGTCGCCGACCGCGAAGCCGATGGTGGCATAGAAACGCATGAGCCGGTCCGGATCGGTGGTGACCAGCCGGAAACCGCGGATCGCGTGCAGCGTCATCGCGACCCCGCATAAGGATGGGTGGAGGCGAACGGCGCGTCGAGAAAGGCGGGCAGCCCCGCGCCGTCCGGTCCGACCACCAGAAGCAGAAAACCGGCGCCCAGCGACAGGTTCTTGCAGAAATCCCAGAACAGCGTGCGGCCCTTGCCATCCGGATCGGCCCAGAAGTCGCCCTGTGCCCAGAATTGTTTGAAGAGGATCGCCGTTGCCGCGCAATAGCCGGCGATGATGAACGCCGCGGCACGGTCGGCAATGCCGGTGACGATGCCGAGCGAGCAGACGATCTCGATGAACAGACCCACCAGGATGGCGGCAACCGCAAGCGGGCGCGGGAACATCTGGCCTGCCTGTCCGACCGCGTGGCGAAAGCCCAGCAGCTTGTCGAACGCGCTGAACGGCAGGAACAACAGCACCATGCCGCAGCGGACCACCAGCGCGGCGATAGCCATGGCCGTCACAGCCGCGCCTTCAGGATATCGGCGACGCGCAGCGCGTTGGCGATGATCGTCAGCGTCGGATTGACCGCGCCGATCGAGGGAAAGAAGCTGGCGTCGGTGACGTAGAGATTGTCCACCTCATGCGCGCGACAGTCGAGATCGAGCACCGAGGTCGCCGGATCGGTGCCGAACCGGCAGGTGCCCGCCTGATGCGCGGTGCCGGCAAGGGGTATGTCCTTGCCGAGATAGAGCGACCGGTCGAGCAGCACTGCCGGCCAGCCGATATCGGACAGCATCTTCTTCAGCCTGGCCTTGAGCCGTTCGAGCGCCTCTGCGTTGGTCGGAGTGACGTCGAGGTGGACGCGCCCATCGCGATAATAAACCCGGTTGTCCGGGTCCGGCAAATCCTCTGCCTGCAACCAGAAGTCCATCGAATGGCGCGCCAGTTCCTCGAACGGCATGTCGGGCAGATGCTGCATCAGGCTGCCGAACGGCGCCTCCCCCTTGATCTGTTCGGCATGGCTGGTCGCGCACATCTGGATCAGTCCCAATGGATAGTTCCAGTCATCGGTGCCGAAATAGAAGTCGCTGAGCGCGAGCGTCTTCTGAAAGACGGTATCGTTCGTCTCCTTCATCACCGCCATGACGATCGCCATCTCATGCCGCATGTAATTGCGCCCGACGAGACCGGATCCGTTGGCAAGGCCAGCGGGATGCGCGTCGCTGATCGAGCGCAGCAGCAGCAGCGCGGACGAGAGCGCTCCGCACGCGACCACCACCGTGTCCGCGGTGTAGCGCTCCGCCTGCCCGCCGCGGGTCACCTGTACCCCGGTGACGCGCCGTCCGCTCGCATCGGTTTCCAGCCGCTCGGCATAGGCGCCGGTCAGCAGCGTGACATTGTCGTGCGCCGCCAGCACCGGGTCGATACACATGACCTGCGCATCAGCCTTCCCGTTCAGCAGGCAGGGAAAACCATCAAAGAACGAGCAACGCATGCAGGTGCTGGTCGGCGTCGCGAAACCATCCTCCTTCTGGTCGAGCCGAATGCCGAGTGGCAGGTGGAAGGGATGAAGACCGATACCGGCCAGCCGGTCGGCCAGTTCCTGCACCTTGGGCTCGTGCCGCACGGGCACATAAGGGTAGGGCGCCGTGCCGGGATCAAGCGGATCCTCGCCGCGGCAGCCATGAACGTGGAACAGCGCTTCCGCCGCGTCGTACCAGGGCGCGAAGTCGGTATAGGAAAGCGGCCAGGCCGGGGAGGTGCCTCCCTTGTGCGCGACCTCTTCAAAGTCCCGCTCGCGCAGGCGAAACAGAGCTGCGCCATACACCTTGGAGTTGCCGCCGACATAGTAATGCAATTGCGGCTGAAACTCGCGCCCATCGCGCGCCACCCATGTTTCATCAGCCTGATAGCGGCCATCGACGAACACGGCCTTTGCGCTCCAGTTCGCCTCTTCGCGCGGCAGATAGTCGCCCCGCTCCAGGATGAGGATGCGCTTGCCGGTAGGCGCAAGGGCCTGCGCCAATGACGCACCGCCGGGCCCGCTGCCGATCACGATCAGGTCATAATGCGTGTCCATTCCTGCCCCCGGAAGTGTAGCAGCCGCAAAACGTCGCTTCGCAGCACAATATCCCTGTGCGACATTCAATCATGAGCTTTCATCTTATGAGGAGTGGTCGCAACACGACATATTACGTGATATCACGCGCGCAGCGAGCTTCATCCCCGCCAAGGCACCTTGTTGCGCGCGTACCAATCTTCCGGTGCTGCTTTCAGATCGGCGATGATCGCCGGCAAGGTTGCCATCAACCGGTGCTTGGGTTCCCAGCCGAGCAAGTCACGCGCGCGTTTGATATCGAGCGCATAGCTGTCGCTGGCAGCCGCCATCATGAAGGGACGCAGGAACGGCTTGTCGGTGCCGCCAAGTCGTTCGGGAAGATGCGGTAACACCTTGTCCTGCACCCATGCCCCCGCCGCAGCGATCGGTGCCGGTACGCGCACCGTCGTCCAGTCCTCGCCGTGCAACTCCTGGCCGATCGCGTCCTGCAATCGTCGATAGGCGGGCGGGTCGGGTTCGCCGAGCAGTATGACGGTTTCCGCCGGCAACCCTGCTCTCCGGTCCACGACCGCGCGCACCGCGCTGGCGACATCGGCATGGTGGATCATCGACTGCGGTATCCAGGTCGCCGGCATAGAGGTGGCTTTCGAGATCGCGTTCGCGAATGCGGGCGATCTGGTGCGCCAGCGTCGGGACCAGCGTCCGCTCGTCATACAGGCCGGCAAGCCGGAGGATCACCGATGGAATGCCGCCATGATGATTGCGCACCACCGCCTCGGCTTCTACCTTCGAGCGCGGATAGGCCCAGCGTGGCTGAAGCGGTCGCTCCTCGTCGACATGGCCGTCAGGCCCGGTCGCCTGCTCGACCAGCATCGTGCTCATGAACACGAACTGCCCGACGCGAAAACGCTGCAGGCCAGCCAGCAGGCGCCGCGTGCCCTCAACCGTCAATTGCTGGTAAAGCGGATTGTCCTCGCCGGTGAAATCATCATAGCCTGCCAGATGGATGACGCTAGCGATCTCCGCGCCATGCTCTTCACGCAAGCGCCGCAGTGCATGCTCGACGGACGTGTCGGCGGTAAGATCCACTGAAATCAGCGGCATGGACGAATCCTTGCCGGCCTGGTCGAGCCCAACGACGGTGTAACAACCGCCGAGCGCGTGACCAAGAACGGTGCCGATCGTCCCGGCCGCACCGGTGATGACGACCAGTGGTGCGCGTTGTTCTGTCATCACTGCATCCTTTGAAGTGCGATAACGGTGGAGCGATCCGGTCGCTCGGCGGTTCCACCATTTATGTCGCCACACGAAGGAAACGATCATGCCCCCATCGTCGCTTCAGCATCGCATCGCCGTGGTCACCGGAGGCGAGTCGGGTATTGGCGCTGCGTGCGTCGCCGCGTTGGCGGCAGCGGGTGCTGATGTAGGCATTTTCTACTTGAAGGATCGCGAGGCTGCGGAGAGCGGCGTGCGGGCGGTCGAGGCACTGGGCGGACGGGGCGTCGCGGTACAGGTCGACGTGGCCGAGGAGGCATCGGTCGAAGCGGGCTTCGACGCGGTCGAGAAGGCACTGGGCGTGCCGGACATATTGGTCAATTCCGCCGGCCTGAACATGAGCGGGGTCAAGGTCGCGGAGATGGAGCTGGCGCAGTGGCACCGGCTGCTCGCGACCGACCTGACCGGCAGCTTCCTCACCTGCCGCCGTTTCGTGCGCGACCTTCAACCGACCGGACGAGCGGGCGCGATCGTCAACATCACCTCGATCCACGCCTTTGCGATGCGCAGCGGGGGCGCCGATTACGACGCCGCCAAGGGCGGGCAGTGCAATCTGACCCGGACGCTGGCGATCGAGGTCGCCGGGCGTGGCATCACCGTCAATGCGATCGCGCCGGGCATGATCCTGACGCCGATGAACCATCAGGCGATGGATGATTCCGCCTATCGCGAGAAGCTGGAGCGCAACATTCCGGCGGGCCGTGCCGGGCGGCCGGACGAGGTGGCGGGGCTGGCGGTGTTCCTGGCCTCGCCGGCGGGCGCGTACATCACGGGGGCGGAGATCGTGATGGACGGCGGGCTGTCGCTGCTGCAGGCAACCGGCGCCTGAACCGCGATTTTACACACTGCCGGAAACTTCGTGTCGCGAGGTGGTTTGGTTGCCTTGCAGGGAGGCATGCAGGATGGATCTGCCGTTCAGGTTCGGGGTCAGCGCGTTTACGACGATGCCATGGTCGTTCGAGCGGGACGTCGCGCACTATGCGCAGGCGGGGGTCGACGCGATCGAGGTGGTGGAGGCAAAGCTGGACGATGATCGCCTTGCCGAACAGATGGATGCGATCACGGCCGCCGGCCTGACCATCAGCGGAGTCCAGCCGCGCGTGCGAACCTTCTTCGCCAGCCGGATGATGCCCGATCCACCCGCGCTCGAAGATCGCGTCGCGGCACTGCGCGGGACGATCGAGCGGTTGGCGAAGTTCGCGCCGGGCGTGCCCTTCATCACCAACACCGGCGCGCATCCCAAAGGCGACATGGCCGAGGCGATGCGCGTGGTGGCACGCGAACTGGGCGAACTGGGCCGGATCGCCGCGGACCACGGCGTGCTGATGGCGCTGGAGCCGCTCAACCCCAGCTCGGTCAATGTGGAAAGCGCGATCTGGACGATCGACCAGGCGCTGGACGTGATCCACGATAGCGGCAGCGGGGCGGTGGGTCTGTGCCTCGATTACTGGAACATCTGGCAGCAGGACGATGTCGAGGGCGCAATCGCACGTGCCGGCGACCGCATCTTCACCGTGCAGGCCAGCGACTGGCGCACGCCGCGTTCCTTTGCCGACCGGATCGTGCCGGGTGACGGTGAAATCCCGCTCGACCGGCTGCTCGCGGCGACCCATGCAACGGGGTATGACCGACCATATGTGATCGAGATCTTTTCGAACGACGTGGCGGACTCGCTGTATGACGGCGATCTGGACGCGGTGATCACGCGCAGCCGCGACGGACTGGCGCGGGCATGGATGGCCGCATGAGCCGCTCCAATATCGACTTTGCGGTCGAACGGATCGACGATATCGCGATCTTCGGCCCCGACATGCTGCTGAAGCGCGAGCTGATGAGCCCCTATGTCTGGCAGGAGCCGGGCGATGCGGGATTCCACATGCTGTTGCGCGCGGTGCCGGCCGAGGGTGCGGCGGAGCAGGATACCGGTCGCATCTGGTACGGACGCAGCGGCAGCGACGGCATGCTGTTCCGGATGGCCGAAGCCCCCGCGATCGTGGGCGGCAATACGCGGGATGCCCATGGGTGCGAAGACCCGACGGTGGTGCAGACCGCCGACGGCTATACGGTTCTCTATACCGGCGTCGATCGCGACGGCGTCGGCCACATGCTCTACGCCACGGGCCCCGATATGGCATCGCTGGCGAAGCAGGGGATCGCGCTGCGCAACAGCAAGACCGAGCGCAACAGCAAGGAAGCCGCCGTGATGCGCGATGGCGACCGCTGGCGACTGCTCTACGAATATGCGCATGACGGTCATTCGCTGATCGGTCTGGCCGAGGGTGACGGCCCCGGCGATCGCTGGCATCACCATGACGATCCCTTCACGATCCGCCCCGATATGTGGGACAATTATCATCTGTCGACCGGGCCGTTGCTGACGCAGGACACGGATTGCCCGATCATGTTCTACAACGGGGCGAACGCCCAGGCGCATTGGGGGATCGGCTGGGTCGCCTTCACCCCCGATCTGAGCGCCGTCGTCGCGCGGAGCGAGGCGCCGTTGATCGCGCCACCCGACGATGTCGATGGTCCGCGCGATATCGCCTTTGCCGCCTCCGCCGTGGTACGCGAAGGGCGGATCTGGCTTTATTATTCGCGTAACGACCGGGAATTGCGTCGCGCCACGATCCGGCGGGTGCGTTGAGGCGTATTGCCGCTCTGGCGATGCCATTGCCCCTGCTGCTGGGCGGCTGTGCTGCGCTGTCGCATGGGTTCCTGAACGCCGCGGGTCCGGTGGCAGACAATCAGCGCCACCTGTTCGCCCTTGTCGCAGTGGTGCTCGCCTTTATCGCGGCGCCGGTGCTGCTGCTGGTGCCACTGATCGGGTGGCATTATCGCCGGGCCAATCGCCACCACGCCTATCGGCCGAAATGGACCTTCTCATGGGGACTGGAGGGCCTGATCTGGGTTCCGCCGCTACTCCTCGTCGTGCTGCTGTCGGTGCTGTTGTGGCGCGCGACGGTGCGTGACGATCCGTATCGCCCGCTGGCGGATGGGCGGGGGGCGGTGGCCAGGCCGCTGGTGGTGCAGGCGATCGCGCTCGATTGGAAATGGTTGTTCGTTTATCCCGATGCGCGGATCGCCGCGGTGGACCAGTTGGCGATCCCGGTAGGGCGCCCGGTACGGCTGGACCTGACCAGTGCGACCGTCATGCAATCCATGCTGATCCCGCGGCTTGGCGGGCAGATCTATGCGATGCCGGCGATGCGGACGCAGTTGAACCTGCGCGCCGATCATGCGGGCATCTATCGGGGGGCGAACGTGCAATATAATGGCAACGGCTTTGCGCGGCAGTCCTTCGAGGTGCTTGCGCTTTCGCCGGCGGAGTATGCCGCGTGGCTCGCACGTGTGCGCAGGGGCGCGCAGCCGCTCGACGCTGGGGCGTGGGCGAAGCTGGCGCGCCGCCAGGTCGCGCCGGCGCCATCCTTTTACGTCGCCACGCCGCCCGGCCTGTTCCACCGCGTGATGCAGGACGCACGGTGAACGGCGCCCCCGTCCTGCCGGCGCTGCTCGGCCGCTTCGCCTGGGAAGACCTGCCGTTCGTGCGCTTCTGGCAACAGCCGAGCCTCAGCGAAGGCATTGCCGCCGCCGCCGCCGCGCTGGTGATCGTAGGGGCCGTGGCGCTGGTACTGGTCCTGACCCGCTACCGCCTGTGGGGCACGTTGTGGCGCGACTGGCTGACCAGCCTCGACCACAAGAAGATCGGCATCATGTACATCGTCATCGCCTTCGTTATGATGGCGCGCGCGGTGATCGAGGCGGTGCTGATGCGCGTGCAGCAGGCGAGCGCGATCGACGCGCCCGGCGTGCTGTCGCCCGATCATTTCGCGCAGCTTTTCTCCACGCACGGCTCGATCATGATCTTCTTCATGGCCATGCCGTTCATCACCGGCCTCATCAACTACATCATGCCGCTCCAGATCGGCGCACGCGACATGGCCTTTCCGTGGATGAATTCGGTGGCGCTGTGGCTGACCGGTGGCGGCGCCGTGCTGATGATGATCTCGCTCGTCGTCGGCAAGTTCTCGACCGGGGGCTGGACCGGCTATCCGCCCTATACCGGCCTCGCCTTCAGTCCTGATGTAGGGCCGGATTACTGGATCTGGGCGGTGACGCTGGGATCGATCGGATCGACGCTGGGCGGGATCAATATCGCCTGCACCATCTACAAGCTGCGCTGCCCGGGCATGAGCCTGATGCGGATGCAGCTATTCTGCTGGACGTCGCTGTGCACCGCGATCCTGATGATCTTCGCGATGCCGCCGCTGACCGTGGCCACCGCGCTGCTCGCGCTCGATCGCTATCTCGGTTTCCACATGTTCACGGGCGACCTCGGCGGGAACATGATGAACTATGCCAACCTGTTCTGGCTGTTCGGCCATCCGGAGGTCTACATCCTGATCCTGCCGGCGTTCGGCATCTATTCGGAGGTCGTCTCGACCTTTTCGGGCAAGCGGCTGTACGGCTATACCTCGCTGGTGATCGCGACGATGGCGATCGCGGTGCTCAGCTTCACCGTGTGGGTCCATCACTTCTTCACGATGGGCCAGTCGGCGAAGCTGAACGCGATCTTCGGCATCGCGACCATGACGATCGGCGTACCGACCGGCGTGAAGATCTATGACTGGATATGGACGATGTTTCGGGGCGAGGTGCGCTTCACCGTGCCGATGCTGTACGCGCTCGCCTTCATGATGACGTTCACGCTGGGTGGCCTCAGCGGCATCATCCTGGCGATTCCCCCGCTCGACTATCTTTTCCACAACACGCTGTTTCTGGTCGCACATTTCCACAACATGCTGATCCCCGGGCTGCTCTACGGCCTGCTTGCAGGCTATCATTACTGGTTCCCCAAGGCATTCGGCTTTCGCCTGAACGAGACATGGGGGCGGATCGCCTTTGTCTGCTGGGTCGTGGGATTCTACCTGGCCTTCATGCCGCTCTACATATTGGGCGCGAGCGGGATGGCGCGGCGCACCGCGCAGATCTTCGAGCCCGATTTCCGGCCATGGCTGTATGTCGCGCTGGCGGGCGCCTTCGTGGTGCTTGCCGCACTCGCCGCCCTGATCGTGCAATTGTGGGTCAGCATCCGCGATCGCCGCGAGACCGCAGTATGGGCGGGCGACCCGTGGGATGGCCGCGGGCTGGAATGGGCGACATCCTCGCCGCCACCCGAATATAACTTCGCCATGCCGCCGCGGGTCGACGGGCCTTATCCCTTTTACGACGGCAAGCATGACGGCCCCGCGATCGCACCGCCCGACCATTACGAGCCGATCGACGTGCCACGACCGAGTGCATTGGGACCGCTCATCGGCATCGCTGCGCTCATCACCGCATTCGGCCTGGTGTGGCACGCCTGGTGGATGGCGATCGCCGGACTGGTCGCCGTGATCGGCGCCGTCATCGCGCGCAGCGTCGTGCGGAATGTCGAGCGTACCCTGTCAGCCGACGCCGTGGAGGCGATCGACCGCCACTGGCGCGACACGGTAAAGGCGACCCCCGCCGTTACCCGCGCGCTGGAAACCAGCGTGGCCAATCGCGGCGTCTCCGCTACCGCTGCGGAGGCCGCCGCATGACCGCCCGCGCGCTGTATCCCGGCCCCGACCTGACCCGCCACGCCGACATGGCCGAAAAGGATGCCGAACAGGGGCTGTTCGGTTTCTGGCTGTTCCTGATGAGCGACGCGGTGATCTTCGCCCTGCTGTTCGCCACCTATGGCGTGATGCTGTCAGGCACGGCGGGGGGACCGACCCCGCGCGACGTTTTCGAGCTGCAGCCCGCCTTTATCGAGACGGGGCTGCTCCTTGCGAGCAGCTTCACCTGGGGCATGGCCTCGCTTGCGCTGAAATATCGGGATTCACGCGCGAGGCTGCTGGCGTGGATGGCGGTGACGCTGTTCCTCGGCCTCGGCTTTCTGGCGATGGAATTGCACGACTTCGCGACGATGTTCGCCAAGGGCGCGATTCCGGCGCGCAGCGGCTTTCTTTCCGGCTTTTTCGCGCTCGTTCCGCTCCATGGATTGCATGTCGCGACCGGCTGCCTGTGGATCGTCGTAATGGCGGCACAGGTGATGACGATCGGCGTCGACGCGCGTGTCAAGGTCAACCTCCTGCGCCTTGGCCTGTTCTGGCATTTTCTCGACATCATCTGGATCGCGATCTTCTCGGTCGTGTATCTGCAGGGGCTGGCAGCATGAGCGCGCGTGCGACCGAGACGCGGCGCTATGTGACGGGGTTGCTGCTTGCGCTGACCCTGACCGGCGCCGCCTTTGCCGTTGTGCATTGGCCGATTGCGGATCGCGGCACCACGCTGGCGGCGATCTTCGCGCTGGCGTTGGTGCAGGCACTCGTCCACTTTCGCTGCTTCCTTCATATCGGCCCGCGCCGATCCTCGCGAGACGACCTGATCCTGCTCCTCTTTTCCAGCCTGATCATAGTGTTGATGGTGGCGGGGACGCTGGTGGTACTGAGCAATCTGGCGACCCGGATGCATTGACCGCGCGCCCGGATTTATTTCGTGCCGCGAGCTGGAACCAACGATATTATCAGGTAATTAGAATGGCATGGCTAGAGCGATTACCGAAGAAGAATATCGCGCCCTTGCAGGTTTTCGCCAGGAGCTGCGGGAATTCCTGTCGTTCAGCGAGACGGCGGCACAGGACGCCGGACTGACCCCGCAGCAGCATCAGGCGCTGCTGGCGATCCGTGCGGCGCCGAAGGCGGTGCTGATCGGCGAGCTGGCGCGGCAACTTGCGTTGCGGCCCAACAGCGTCACCGGGCTGGTCGACCGGCTGGCAAAGCAGGGCCTGGTCGAGCGCCGCGAAACCGAGGGAGACCGGCGGCGTGTTCCTGTGTCCCTGACCTCAAGAGGCGAGGAGCTGATCGAGAATCTTGCCGATGCGCATCGCGGCGAACTTCGCCGCATCCGCCCGCTTCTCGCCAACCTCCTGCTGCGCATCTGAGGGGCGCTGCAAGGTTTCAAGGATCATGGCGACGCTGGCTGCATCGGGTCGTGGCACGATCCCGCGATAGACCAGTCGCTATGCGATAAGCGGCAACGCCTCACAGGTACGCGATGCTTTCATCGTCGTTGCGGCAGATCATCGTGCCGATCCCGGTTCGGACAGGCGGCGGTGAACCTGCGCCGCGGCGGTATCGGGCAGGTGGTGCGCGATCGTGCCCATCACCTTGTTCTTGAGCGTGGGGATGACCTTGTCCTTGCCCGCCATCAGCGCGTCGAACCCTGCCTTGGCGACCATGGCGGGGTCGTCCTTTTTCGCCTGCCCCGCACGGGTATCGTCCATGTCGGCACGGTGGAAGAAGTTCGTCTCGGTCATGCTGGGCATCAGCACGGTGACCGTGATTCCGGTGTCCTTCAATTCGTTGCGCAGGGCTTCGCCGAACCAGCGCAGGAACACCTTGGTGCCGCCATACACCGCCTCGAACGGATCGGGCATCGTCGCGGAGATGGAGGAGGTGAAGAGGATTTTTCCCGCATCCCGCGCCACCATGTCCTTCAGCACCAGCTTGGTCAGTTGCACCGCGCCGCGCACATTCAGATCGATCATCTGCAGTTCGATCGAAAGGTCCGTTTCCACAAAGGGTCCGCCAAGCCCGATGCCCGCATTGACGCACAACACATCGACCGGACGATCGCCGATCGCGCGGTACAAACCCTCGACCGCATCCTCGCGGCCAAGGTCGCCGGCATGGATCGCCACGTCCGCGCCGCTTGTAGCCAGCGTTGCCGCGGCATCGCGGAGGTGTTCGGGATCCTCGGCCGCGATCAGCAGGTCGTAGCCGGCGTCGGCGAACTGGCGTGCAAGCTCCAGCCCGATGCCATTGGAGCCGCCGGTGATGACGGCAAAGGGGCGTGCAGCGTTCATGACAACGATATCCTTCAGATCAACGCACGGGTGCGAAGGAGAAGAGCTGGGTCCGGATCGACGAAGGCGCACCCGGCTTGAACCAGTTGGTATCCTGGATATGACTGGCGGTGACGTACATCCGCCCGTCGGCCCCTTCCGAGAAGGTGTCGGGCCAGCGCAGGCGGCGGTCGGTAAGCACCGTCTCGACCGCGCTGCCGTTCAGGCGCTTGATCGCATAATCCGTCGGCGAGGTGAGATAGAGGACACCCGCCTTGCTCATCCACAAGCCGTCGGCGACATGCGTCCGGGCGACCGTCCTGACGGCCGCGCCGCGTGTCTGCTCGGACACGTCCTGGCGGAGTTGCTCGGTATCGATCGCGTACAGTGTCTGGCCGGTAAGGGCCTGATAATAGAGCGTCCTGCCATCGTTCGAAATGGCGATGCCGTCAGCGGCGAACAGCGGCTGGCGCCCGTCGGGGCGACGCAGCGGCTTGCCGTCCAGCGTGACGGTGACGGTCTTGTCGACCTGTGTCGAGGGGTGGCCATCCAGCGCGCGCCAGCTTTTGCCGCTATCCAGATCGACGACGATGATGGCGCCGCGCGTACCGCTGTCCGTGATGTAGCCGATGCGACCGTCGGGCGAGAAGCGGATGTCGTTGAGATAGGTGCCCTGAAGCGCGACGGTCTCCGGCACCGGGATCACCTTTGTCACCTGATTGCTGGCAAGATCGACCTTCACTAGCTTGGGCGCGCCGGGCAGAATCTTCTCGTTCCCCGGCGCACCGGGATCCAGCACCCAGAGATTGCCCTGTCCGTCCGGCACGATCGACTGGACGCAGACGAAATGCTCGCCCACCGGCAGTTCGTTCGCGCGGGCATTGCGCCACGCGTTCCACTTCGCGTCCGGATAGGGGCGCAACGACCCGTCCTTCATCACCTCGGCGACCGACACCGGGGCATCGTCCGTCCAGCGCGGAAAGTTGACGAAGCGGCGGCCATCCGACGTCACCGCCACGCCGGTGACCTGATGATCGAACTGCGCTTCCTGGTGGAGCGCGTTGCTGCGATCCTGTGCGGAGGCGACGCCGACCGCCGCCGCGGCGATCAGACCGATGGCAGCGATGCCGGCGGCATAGGGGGCAGCGTTCTTCATCGGCAGGCTCCAGTCGGTGCGATCGGTCAGGGTGGCGGGGTCGCCGGTGAACAGGTGGATCAGGTGCCGCGCGACCACGTCCGGGTTCTCGCGCTGGGGGAAGTGCCCCACGCCGGCGAGACGGATGATGCCGAACGGACCGGTGAATTTGGCCGAAACGTCTTTCGCGGCGGACGGTGGGTTCACCCCGTCCACCTCACCCTGAAAATACAGGGTCGGCAACGACAGCGACTTGGTCGCCGCAACCTTGTCGGCCAGCCAGCGGCTCGCGGGATCCGGCTCCGCCTCGTCCCAGCGCGCGCGATAGCTGTGTACCGTGACATCGGCCCAGTCGGGATTGTCGAAGGACCGCGCGACGCGTTCGAAAGTCGCTTCGTCATACCAGCCGGGTGGCGACCAGTTGTTCCAATGGATGCGCGCAAACGCCTTGCGGTCATCCTCGACCGCCCTGGCGCCGCGGGCGGTCGCCATGAACCAGTGATACCATTGCCGCTGCGCCTGTTCGAAGGGCGGCGTCGGCATTCCGCCCAGCCGCGGCGGGGTACTGAGCATCGCCATTCGTTCGACCCGATCGGGCCAGCCGACCGCCAGCGCCTCAGCCGCGTTCGATCCCCAGTCATGCCCCGCGACCATGAAGCGATCGATGTGGAGCGCATCCATCAACGCGATCGCATCCATGGCGAGGATCGCGCTGTCGCCGGTGCGTGGTACATCGTCGGCGACGAACCGCGACGCGCCGAACCCGCGCAATGTCGGCACGATTACCCTGAGACCGGCGCCCGCCAGTTGCGGCACCACGGCATTCCATGTCGACGCATCGTCCGGCCAGCCGTGCAGGAGCAGTACAACAGGGGCGTCGCCTGGCCCGCTATCGGAATAGGCGATATCCAGTCCGCCAAGACGCTGTATCGGCATCGCCGGCCATCTCCCTTCACGCGGGAGACACAACCGCCCGCACCGGCTGAGGGTTCAGCACGATGCCGCACTATGACGCGGTTTTTTTGCCGATATCGATGAGGCTTGGCAGGAAATCCGGGGCCGTCTTCACGTTTGCTGGAGCAACTCCGCCATGTCGACCACGCGGTGTTCGCGCGCGCTGATCTCGGCTGCGGTGCCGATCGCCACGGCGCGCAGGCCATCCTCGGCGGTGACCTGGACCGGCGCTTCGCCCCGCACCGCGGCCAGGAAGGCGGCGTGCTGGTAATAAGTGGCGCCGTGATGCGATCCGGCGCGCATCGCCGCGTCATCGACCGAGATGTGCGTGATTTCCGGCGTTTTGGGCGCGGGCCATTCGATGCGCGGGCTGAAGATCAGGTCGCCGGGCGGGATGAGCACGTCGAGCCGCGCCTTGTCGCCCGTCGCGGAGATCTCCTCCTGATGCTCGGCACCCTCGGCGAACATGCACAGGTCCAGCATCGCGCGCACGCCGTTGGCGAACTCCACCACGGTGTAGCTGTTGTCGATGATGTCCGGCCGTTCGCCGCCATAGCGTTCGTCCAGATGGTTCACGTCCATCCCGCCCGAGCAGAACACGCGCACCGGCTCCGATTGGACGATGAGCCGCATCAGGTCGAAGAAATGGCAGCACTTCTCGACCATCGTGCCCCCTGTATTCCGCGAAAAGCGGTTCCAGTCGCCGACCTTGCGCAGGAAGGGGAATCGATGTTCCCGCATCGACAGCATCTGCAACCGGCCGATGCGGCCGCCATGCACCTGTTCGATAAAGGCGGCGGCTGGCGGCATGTAGCGATATTCCATGCCGGTCCAGAAGGGCGCCGCACGGTTCGCGGTCTGCTCCACGATCCAGCGCGCATCCGCCATCGTCGTCGCCAGCGGCTTTTCGCACAGGATCGCGGCATCGGTCGCGAACAGCGGCGCCAGCACGTCGCGGTGGGTATAGTTGGGGGAGGCGATCACCACCGCATCGACCCGCGCCTCGCGCGCGAAGCTTTCCACGTCGCTGAATGCCGCGACCGAGGCCGCACCATCACCCAGCGCATCGCGCGCCCAATCCAGCGAATGCGCCACCGGGTCGGCGATAGCTGTGACCTGTGCGCCGGGAAGAATTGCGATGTTGCGGATATGCTCGACGCCCATCATGCCGGTGCCGACGATGCCGTAGCGAACGGTTGAAGTCATACCCAATTTCCTATTTACCTGATGGGCATATGCACAAGCTCCTTCCAGATCGCCAGCCCCGCCAACTCGGCAACAGCGACATGTCCGTTTCCCCGCTCGCCTGGGGGATGTGGCGGATGACCGGGGAGGTGGCGGCCGCCGCCACGCTGGTCCATGCCACGCTCGACGCCGAAATCACGCTGTTCGATACCGCCGACATCTACGGTTTCGACGCGCCCGAAGGCTTTGGGGGGGCGGAGGCGATACTGGGTGCGGTGCTGGCGGCGGACAAGGGCCTGCGCGGTCGCATCGTGCTGGCGACCAAGGGCGGGATCACGCCGCCGGTGCCCTATGATTCAAGCGCCGACTATCTGGCCGCGGCGTGCGACGCCTCGCTGCGCCGCCTGCACACCGATGTGATCGACCTGTACCAGATCCACCGGCGCGACTTCCTGACCCATCCGCAGGAGGTGGCCGCCGCGCTGACCCGTCTGGTCGAGGCGGGCAAGGTCCGCACCGTCGGCGTGTCGAACCACAGCCCGGCCGAACTGGGCGCGTTGCAGCGCTTCCTGAACCTGCCGATCGTGTCGACGCAGCCGGAATTCTCACCGCTGCGTGTCGCGCCCCTTTATGACGGGACGCTGGATCAGGCGATGGCGGCGAATGTCGCGGTGTTGGCCTGGTCGCCGCTGGGCGGTGGGCGGCTGACCGATGCGACGCATCCGGCCGGCGCCTTGCTGGCGGAACAGGGGGCGGCATATGGCGTCGATGCGGTGGCCGCGGCACTAAGCTGGATCATGGTGCATCCGGCGCGGATCATCCCGATCGTGGGATCGCAGAATGCCGACCGCATCCGCGCCGCGACCGACGCGTTCAAGGTCGAGTGGACCCGGGAACGCTGGTATGCGGTGATGCAGGCGGGCAGCGGGGAGCGCCTGCCATGAACGCCCCCGCATTGCCGCCGTGCGAGGTGAGCTGGTTTTCCGCGCTGTGCGATGACGATTACGAGTTTCTGGGCGTGCCCGACCCGAAGCTGGCGTCGAGTTTCGAGCATTGCCGCGACATCGTGCTGCAGGCGGAAAGCGGCGGGTTCGACAATGTCCTCCTCCCTTCCGGCTATGCGCTGGGGATCGACACCACCGCCTTTGCCGCGGGCATGGCGGCACTGGTGTCGCGCATCCGCCTGTTGATGGCGGTGCGCATCGGCGAAAGCTGGCCGCCGCAACTGGCGCGCCAGATCGCCACGATCGACCGGATGCTGGGCGGGCGGCTGACCGTCAACATCATCTCCAGCGACCTGCCGGGGCAGACGCTGGACAGCGCCCCGCGATACCGCCGTACGGTGGAGGCGATGCACATATTGCGCACGCTGCTGAACGGCGAGCATCTCAGCCATGACGGCGAGTTCTGGCAACTGGATGTCGCGCCGCCGCGCGTGACGACGGTGTCGGGCCGCTGCCCGTCCTTTTATTTTGGCGGCCTGTCGCCAGCAGCACGCGATGCCGCGGCGGAGGGCGCGGACGTGTATCTGATGTGGCCCGACACGATGGAGGGGGTGCGCGGCATCGTCGCCGACCTGCGCACACGGGCAGCCGCGCGGGGACGCACGCTGAAATTCGGCTACCGCGTCCATGTCGTGGTGCGCGAGACGGAGGACGAGGCCCGGCGCGCCGCCGACCGCCTGCTGTCGAAGCTGGACGCCGATACCGGCGCCGCCATCCGTGCCAAATCGCTGGACAGCCAGTCGGCCGGCGTCGCGCGGCAGGCGGCCTTGCGTGAGGAAGCGGCGCGGCAGGACGGCTATGTCGAGGACAACCTGTGGACCGGGATCGGCCGGGCGCGCTCGGGCTGCGGCGCGGCAATCGTCGGCGATCCCGATCAGGTGCTCGCCAAGCTGAACGCGTACCGGGCGGAGGGGATCGAGGCGTTCATCCTGTCCGGCTATCCGCATGCGGCGGAGGCGGACCTGTTCGCGCGCCACGTGCTGCCGCACCTCGATCACGCGCCGCTCCGGCCTTGACCTCCTCCCTTTCGCGCTCGCGCGCGTGGGCGCTGTTCGCGCTGCTGTGCGCGGCGGGCATCTTCAACGCGATGGACCGGCCGATCATCGCCATCCTGAAACCCGACATGTCGGCGGAGTTCGGGTGGAGCGATGCCGATTTCGGGCGGCTGGCCGCGGTGACGCAGTTCGCCGCCGCGCTGTCCTATCTGTTCACCGGCTGGATGATCGACCGGTTGGGCGTACGCCGGTCGATGGTGGTCGGCGTGACGGCGTGGAGCCTGGCCGCGGCGGTGCATGGCTGGGCGATGACCGGGTGGCAGGTGGTCGCCGCGCGGGTCGGGCTGGGTGCGACCGAGGCGGTGCAGACGCCGCTGACCATCAAGACGGTGGCGACGCTGTTCGGGCCGAAGCTGCGCTCGCTCGCGATCGGCGCGGGCACGCTGATCGGTGCGGCGGGCACGATCACCTTGCCCTTCTTCATCCCCGTACTGGCGGCGGCCTGGGGATGGCGCGGCGCGCTGATCTTTGCCGGGGCGGGCGGGTTCGCCGTGCTGGCGTTGTGGTGGATCGCGGCGCGCGGCGTCGTGTTCGACGACCGGGCTGAAGACCCCGAGCTGGATTATGCCGATGGCGCGGCGCCCTATGGCCCGATCCTGCTGGAGCGGCGGACCTGGGCGATCGTCGTCGCCAAGGCTTTGTCCGATGCGACCTGGTGGCTGCTGAACTTCTGGCTTCCCGATTTCTACCGTCGCGAACTAGGGCTTTCCACCGAGCAACTGGGCCTCCCGCTGGCGATCGCGTTTCTGGGGTCGGGGCTGGGCGCGCTGCTGGCGGGCTGGGTATCCGGGCGGCTGATGGCACGCGGCTGGCCGGCTGCACGGGTGCGGGCGGCGGTGATGCTGGTCTCCGCCCTGGTGGTGGCGCCGGTGCCGGTCATCCTGCGCATCGACAGCTATTGGGCGGTCACCCTGATGATGGGTGTGGTGCTGGCCGGGCATCAGGGCTTTTCGCTCAGCATCTTCGGCACGATCACCGACGTGGTACCGCGCGCCAAGGTCGGCCGGGTGACCGCGTTCGGGGCGTTCTGCGGCAACCTGGGCGGTGTCGCGATCGTGTGGGTGACGGGTGCGGTATTGAGCGCGGGCGGTGGCTATACGCCGTTGTTCGTGTTTGCCGGGGCTTCGTACCTGCTGGGGTTCGCCTGGCTGCGGGTGATGATGCCGCGGGTTCTACCCTCTCTCCGTGGGAGTGGGCACGCTAAAGCCTGACCGTTCCGCTATGAAGTAAAGCCATATTCCCATTTCGCGAGTGGGATATACAAACGACCCCGAAACAATGATGCCGGGGAGCCTGTTCATGAACCATCTTTTCGCCCGTGCCGGCGTGGCCACCGCCGTGCTGGCCGCGGTGCTCGCCACGCCTGCGATGGCGCAGGAAGCAGTCCCCGTGACCGAGGAGAGCGAGGCGCGGGGCGCCGACATCGTGGTGACCGCGCAGAAGCGGGAGGAGCGGTTGCAGGACGTGCCGGTCGCGGTGTCGGTGATCGGGGGCGACCTGATCGCGCGACAGGGCGGGATCAACCTGGAAAGCGCGCAATATCTGGTGCCGACGCTCAACTTCCGCAAATCTGGGACGAGCATCAACCAGTCGCTGTTCCTGCGCGGCGTGGGCACCTCCACCTTCTCGATCGCGGGCGAGCCTTCGGTGTCCACGGTGGTGGACGGCGTCGTCTATAGCCGCGCGGGCGAGGCTTTCAGCGATCTGGTCGATATCGAGCGGATCGAGGTGCTGCGCGGGCCGCAGGGCACGCTGTTCGGCAAGAATGCGTCGGCCGGTGTCATCAACATCGTCAGCCGCAAACCGGGCCGCGAACTCTCCGGCTATGCCGAGGGCGGCTTCTTCTTCGACAACGGCAACGAATACCGCGCCCGCGCCGCGATCGACGTGCCGCTGGGCGAGCGGGTGTCGAGCCGCATCACCGGCTTCTACAGCAATTACGACGGCAACCTGTTCAACGAGGCGCCGAACGTGAATGGCCGCGTCAACGGCTATGACCGCTGGGGTGTGCGCGGCATCGTGGTCGCCGATCCGACACCCGACCTGACGATCACGGTGATCGGCGATTATCGCAAGGCCAGCGACAATTGCTGCGCCGAGGTGATCGGGACGACGCCGACCAACCTGGCCGCTCAGATCCTGCCTACCCCGCAAGGCGACCGCACGCGCCGGGTACGTCAGAACCTGGTCACCGCGACGAACGAGGAAAGCTATGGCGGGTCGCTGCAGGTCGATGCGACGCTGGGCGCAAACACGCTGACCTCGATCACCGCGTGGCGGCGCTACGACAATACCGAGATCCGCGACGGCGACTGGCTGGCGCAGCCCTATGTCAATGCCGGGCTGAACCAGTTGCACGACTTCGGACCGCAGGTGGGGCGTACCTTCACGCAGGAGGTGCGGATCACTTCGCCGAGCGGCGGGCTGGTCGATTATGTCGGCGGTGTCTTCTATAGCTGGGCGGATACCGAGCGCACCTTCCGCCGCGACGTCACGCTGTGTGCACCGAACGCCACCGTGCTGACCGGGTGCGACGCACCGGGCGTGACCGTGACACGGCCGACGGGCACCGCCAATTTCGGGTCGACCTTCAAGAACCTTGCGGCTTTCGGGCGGTTCACGGTCAATGTCAGCGACCGGCTGCGCCTGCTCGGCGGCATCCGCTTCACCCATGACCAGTTGAACGTCTTCCATATCCGCCAGACCGCGCTCACCGGGCCGGGTATTCAGCCCAATTTCGACCAGGGCGTGTACGATCGTTACGTCTCGCTGGTCGCGGGCGGCGTGGCGCCGACCGCTGCGCAGACGCAGGCAGTGGTCGCCTCCAACGGCATCCCGTTCACCACCAAGACGACCAACGACAACTGGTCGGGCATGGCCGGCGCGCAGTTCGACCTGTCGCGCGACCACACCGTCTATGCCACCTGGACGCGCGGCTATAAGGGGCCGGCATACAACATCTTCTACAATCTGGCCGGCACCGGCACGAACGTGATCGAGCCGGAAACGGTCGACAGCTACGAAGCGGGGATCAAGAACACGCTGTTCGGCGGCAAGCTGGTGCTCAATCTCGCCGCTTATTATGCGCGCTACGACAATTTCCAGGCGAATAATCCGGATGTGGTCGCGGGCGTGCTGGTCACGCGCTTCACCAATGCCGGCCGCATTTCGACGCGGGGTGGCGAGCTGGACCTGATCTGGAACCCGGCGCGCGACGTGTCGGTGTCGGGGGGCCTGGCCTATACGGACGCGCATGTCGACGCGTTCCGCCAGCCGACCGGCACGGTGACGGGCGTGATCGCGCCGGGCACGCGGCTGGCCTATGCCCCGGAATGGAAGGCGTCGCTGGCCGGCGACTGGCGCATTCGCACCGGCGGGGTGGTGGACATCGGGCTGAACGCGCAAGGGTCGTGGCAGTCCGACCAGATCAGCCAGTTCGATGCCTCGCCCGCGATCCGGCAGGCGACCACGATCGGCGATTATGCACTGGTCGACCTAGGTGTCGCGCTGATCGACGCAAGCGACCGGTTCCGGCTGGGCTTCCAGGTGAAGAACCTGTTCGACCAGAGCTTCGCGGCATCGATCACCAGCGGTGGGCCCGGCGGCAGCTATCGCTACATCATCCCGCGCGAGGCGGACCGGTATTTCGGGGTGATCGGGCGGATCGGCTTCTAGCGACAGGTCGCGCGAAAACCTCATGCACGTTGGCGCAGGCCGGCGCCCGCTGGCCTATCGCCGGTCCATGATGACCGATAACCGGACATGGGCGCATGGCTGAACCTTCCCTTCGCGATTGCCACATCCTTGTTGTCGAGGATGAATATATGCTCGCCGACGAACTCCGCATGGAGCTGGAAGATGCAGGTGCGGTCGTGCTGGGCCCGGTGGGCAGCGTCCAGGATGCGGCAGCGCTGATCCGCGCCAGCGATCCCATCCATGGCGGTATCCTCGACGTGAATCTGGACGGGGACATGGTGTTCGCCGCGGCGGATCTGCTGGCGGAACGCGGCGTGCCCTTCGTGTTCACCACCGGCTATGACCAGTCGGTCATTCCGGAGCGGTTCTGCGGCGTGGTGCAATGCGAAAAGCCGATCAACCTCAAACTCGTGACGCGGGCGATCGGGCGGGTGATCCGGCGCTGAGCGGGTGAAATCTGTTACCGGTCAGGAAACACAAGGCGCAGGCCATGGTTGAGGCAGGACGCCATGGGAGACGCGCAATCGCACCGATAACCCAGCCCGATACGACACCGCCGAGCGGCGGCCATGGGCGCCGCATCGTCATCGTGGGGGGCGGGTTCGGCGGACTGGCCTGTGCACGGGCGCTGGCAGGCGCCGATGCAAGGGTCACGCTGGTCGACCGACGCAACCACCACCTGTTTCAGCCGCTGCTGTATCAGGTGTCGACGGCGGCCCTGTCACCCGCCGATATCGCCGCGCCGATCCGCCGGGTGCTCGCGCGTGCCCGCAATGTCGATGTCGTACTGGCCGATGTCGTCGGGGTGGATACCGCGGCACGGGTGGTGAAGCTGGCGCATGGCGCGGACCTGCCTTTCGACCAGCTCGTGCTGGCGACCGGTTCGGCCTATAATTACTTTGCGCACCCCGAATGGGCGGCGCACGCGCCGGCGCCCAAGTCGATCGCGGACGCTCGCACGATCCGCGCGCGGCTGTTGAGGGCGTTCGAGGAAGCGGAGCATTGTGCGGATCCGGTGCGCCGCGCGGCGCTGATGACGATCGTGGTGGTCGGTGGTGGTCCGACCGGGGTGGAGATGGCGGGGACGACCGCCGAGCTTGCCCGCTACACGCTGCGCGGCGACTTCCGCCACATCCGGGTCATCCTGGTCGAAGCAGGACCCCGGCTGTTGAATGCGTTTCCGGAGCATCTGGGCGACTATGCCGCGCAAAGATTGCGCAAGATGGGGGTGGAGGTGCGCGTGGGCGGGGCGGTGGAGCGGATCGAGGACGGGTACGTGGTGGTGTCCGGCGAACGGATCGATGCGGCCAATGTTGTGTGGGGCGCGGGCATACGTGCGGCAGAGGGCGCCGGCTGGGTCGGCGGCACGGACGACCGCGGGGGCCGGATCGCGGTCGACGCCAATCTGGCGGTGACCGGACAGCGCGACATCTACGCGCTGGGCGACGTGGCGTTGTTCCGGCAGGACGGCGCACCGCTGCCTGCGCTGGCACAGGTCGCGCAGCAGCAGGGCCATCATCTCGGCCGTGCGCTGCGCAAGGCCGGACCGCCGCCACCTTATCGTTACCGCACACGCGGGGACACGGCGGTGATCGGGCGCCACGCCGCGGTCTATGTCTATGGCCGCTTTACGCTGACCGGCCGCATGGCATGGCTGTTATGGTCGATCGTCCACGTCTATCTGCTGATCGGGTTCGAGCGGCGGACCTCGGTAATGACCCAGTGGATCTGGCGCTACTTCACCTTCGAGCGGGGTGCGCGCCTGATCGACTAGCGGGCCGCAAGGCGGGCGCGGGTGACGCGTGGATCTTCGTACAGGTCGCGGATGCCGCGCCGGCGATAGACGTTCCACCAGCGTTGCCAGCGATGCTCGGCGGCGTCGTGGATCATGTGGCACCGCTGGCACAGCGCCTTTAGGTTGACGAGCGCATTGTTGCCGGGATCGTGATCCAGATGCGCGCAGGCCAGCACGACATAGGTCATGCGCACCCTCGACAGCGTGAAGCCCTTGACCGCCACCCGCTTGCCACGATCCGAGCGCCAGCACGCCGCACCTGCATCCCACCAGCGGCCGTCACCCAGATGCGCCACCCGCTGCCGGTGCGGCCGCGCACACCGCTCGCACCGCGCACCCGCGCGGGTGAAGCGCACCGCATGCGAAAGCTGCTGCCAGTCGATCGGGTAGAGCCATCGGTTTTCAGGACGGATCGGCATGGGGATTCTATGAGTCACTTGGTTCACGGGGGGAAGCGAAATCTTTGGCCGCACGCCTGTTTCTTTTGGTGAACGGCTGCTGCGCCCGGTCGTTGTGTCCCTTCCACTCCCAAGAAACGTCAGGACGTACCACCATGCCGATCAAGGCCATCCTTTTCGACATCGACGGCACGCTGATCGATTCCAACGACCTGCATGTGCTGGCTTGGGAAGAGGCGTTTGCGGGGATAGGCGCGCGCTTCGATCGGCAGACGATCCACGACCAGATCGGGAAGGGGACCGACATGCTGGTCCCCAGCCTGCTACCCGACCTGGACGAAGAGGGCGTAACCCGGCTGGGCGAGGCGCATGGTGCGATCTTCAAGGACCGATATCTCGATCGGGCGAAGCCGTTTGCACAGGCACCCGACCTGCTTGCCCATGCCCATGGTCTGGGCCAGTCGGTGGTGCTCGCATCCTCGGCGTCGCGGGAGGAGCTGGATCACTATCTGGGCGTGCTGGATGTGCGCGATCTCGTCGCGGAGACGACCAGCGGCGACGATGTCGCCCGGACCAAGCCCGCCCCGGACATATTCGCCGCCGCACTGGACAAGCTGCCGCAGATGGCAGCGGACGAGGTGATCGTCGTCGGCGATACACCTTATGATGTGGAGGCGGCGGGGCGATGCGGGATCGCCGCGGTCGCGCTGCGCTCGGGCGGGTTCACGGACGACGCTCTGATGGAGGCGGGTGCGACCGCGATCTACGATGATGTTGCGGCACTGCTGGCGGATTATGCCGCGTCGCCGCTGGGCGATATCGCCGATTGAAGAAAATTTACCGCATTGCGGCGGGACTTCCCCGTGCCTCGATCGTTACGCATCCCGTTCCATTCTGGTTACGGAGGCATCATCATGAACACGACCACGCTGAAGGGTGAGGCGCAGGATCTGGGCGGCAACGTCAAGGAAACCGTTGGCAAGGCGATCGGCGACAAGCAGATCGAAAACGAAGGTGTCGCGGATCAGATCATCGGCAATGCCAAGCAGGTTGCCGGCGCCGCCAAGGATGCGATCGCCAATCCCGGCCCGGTGATCGACAAGGCGACCGGTTTCGCCAAGGCGCGCCCCTACGCCACCGCCGCGCTGGTCGGCGTGATCGGTCTGGCCATCGCGAACACGCTTCGCGGCAAGTGAGTGACGGGTCCGGGCCGCCCCTGCGCGGCCCGGGCCATGACCGCTTGTGGCCAAGCTGATCCTGTGTCGGCGATAGGGAATAACGCTATCTGCCGCCGGCTGCGCATGCTAATCGGAAATCCATGAGTAAAGCGGCGCCCTTTCGTTATTCCGTGCCGGTCCAGGCGTCGGACATCGACTTCATGGGGCATGTCAACAATGCCAGCTACCTGAACTGGGTGCAGAATGCGGTGATCGATCATTGGCGGTCGCTGGCACCGGCGGATGCGGTCGCCCGCCACCTGTGGGTCGCCCTGAAGCACGAGATCACCTATCGCCGCCCAACCTATCTGGGGGACGATGTGATCGCCACGGTCCTGCTGGAAAAGGTGGAAGGCGCGCGCGCTTTCTACAACACGATCATCCGGCGTGGCGAGGATGTGCTGGCCGAGGTCCGGTCGAGCTGGTGCTGCATCGATGCCAAGACCTTCCGCCCCGCGCGGCTGGCGCGCGACGTGGTGGAACGCTTCTTCCCGACCGCTGCGGCCGACTGACCGCGGCAGGCCCGCCGGGCCATGTTACGCGAACGGCTCGGACTCTGATCGTCCTCTCGGCAATGTCATCCGGCCCGATTGCCTCTGCCGACGCGGAACCAGGCGACGCCGTGTAGCGATCCTGACCGCAGCGAAGCGGAGCAAGGTCGATGCGGATAAACTCTACTGGAAAAGTCGCGGGACTGGCCCTGGCAGGCGGGGCGGCCTTGCTGCTCGTCCGCGCGCTGCGGGGCGGCAGTACCGATGTCGGCCCGGAGGACGAGGCCGACGAAGCCGCAACCTATCCGCCGCTCGATACGCCCAAGCCGGTCGCCGACAATGTCTGGATCGTCGATAGCGGTCCGATGCGGCCGGGGGGTATTCCGATGCCGGTGCGCATGACGGTGGTGCGGTTGGCGGATGGTGCGCTGCTGCTGCATTCCCCGACGCAGGTGAGCGATGCGCTGGTCGCGGCGTTGGAGGTGCTGGGGCAGGTGCGGCACCTTGTGGCGCCGAACGTTGCGCACTGGAGTTATCTGGAGGGGTGGCAGGCGCGTTTTCCGGATGCGGTGACCTGGGGTGCGCCGGGGCTGCGCGGCCGGCGTCAGGTGCGCGCGGCGAAGGTACGGATCGATCGCGATCTGAGCGGAGAGGCGCCGGAGGCGTGGCGGGAGGAGATCGCGCAAGGGCTGATCCGCAGTGCGGGCTATGCGGAGGTGTACCTGTTCCACCGCCCCTCGCGCACGCTGATCCTGACCGATCTGGTGCAGCATCTGCGATCACGGAGCCTGCCCGCGGTCACCCGCGCCTTCTCGCGACTGGCCGGGACCCAAGCGGGCACGACACCGCGATATCTGCGCGTGATCCTGTACCTGCGCCATGCCGACGTCGTGGCCGCGCTGCGCGCGATGCTCGCACTTGCGCCCGAGCGGGTGATCTTCGCGCATGGCGCATGGTTCGCGCAGGATGGTACGGCACGGCTGCGGCAGGCGCTCGCCTGGGTGATCGCATAGAGCGGGCGTTACTTCCCGCTCTCGCCCGAGCCGTCCGGCTCCGCACTTCCGGTCGACCCGCCATGGCCGGGCCGCCGCCCGCCTTCATCCAGCGCCTCGGCGATCGCGCTGCGGTGGGCGCGGTGCTGCACCAGCGTCGCGTTCAGCGCCACCAGTTGGGCCTCCGCCGCGGCGGTCGGCAACTGCTTCAGGCGCAGGCTGGTGACGCGTTGTTCCTGCTGCACGATATGCCGCTCGCCCTGCGCAATGTGGCGATCCACCATATCGAGATCGGCGCGGGTATAATGCGTCATCCCGCCATCCTAACTTCGATTAGCGCCACCGTCCATGGTGCCGCAAAAGCCCGCTAGTCGGTGATGACGCTATCGGCTGCGCAGCGCGGCGATGATTTTTGCGATCGGCACAGGCTTGTGGAAATGGCGCGCGGCCTGAAAGCGGTCGGGCATGGCAGCCACATCATAGCCGGTGGTGAAGACGAAGGGCACGCCGCGCCGCACCAGCGCATCGGCAAGATCGAAGACCAGTTCGCCGCCCAGGCTGACATCGAGCACCGCACCGTCCAGTCGCGCGGCACGGTCGAGCAGGGACATGCCGGCGGCCACCGTGGCGGCCGGACCGACGATGTCGGCGCCCGCCTCCGCCAGATCGGTGCACAGCTCGTCGGCGAGCATATACTCGTCCTCGATCACCAGGATCGCGCGGCCACGCAGGGGAGGGTCGGTCATGGCATCGTCCTGGAAACAGGCGCGATGATGACGCAGCGCACCCCGTCCGGCCCGAAAGCATAGCTGGTTTCCGCATCGAGCTGATAGGGCAGGGCGCGCTCGATCAACTCACGACCCTGACCGCTGCCCTGGGGCGGTGCATCGGCGGGGGGCATGGTGACACCATGTTCCTGCCAGGTGATCTCCAGCCGCCTGGACCGATCGCCCTCGTCCAGCAGGCGCCAGCTTATCTCCAGCCGCCCGCCCGTCTCCTTCAACGCGCCATATTTGGTGGCGTTGGTCGCCAGCTCGTGCAGCGCCAGTGCCAGCATCTGCACCATGCCGGAGCGCATGCGGATGCCGGTTGGCCCGGTCAGCGTCACCCGGTCGGGCTCGTTCTCCATCGCACCATGCGCGGCCAGTTCGGTGTGCAGCAACTCGTCAAAGGTGACCCGGTCATGCTCGTCCAGTCGCGAAAGCAGGCCCTGAACGCGGGCCAGCGCATCGAGCCGGACGCGGAACTGCCCGCGAAAGGTCTGCAGGTCGGGCGCATGGCGCAGCGTCTTGTCGGTCATCGAGCGCACCACCGCGATCAGGTTGCGGGTCCGGTGCTGCAGCTCGGTGACGAGAACCGTCTGTCGCTTCTGGAACTCGCGCGCCTCGGTCGTCTCGATCATCGCGCCGATCATGCGCAGAACCTCACCATCATCGGCATAAAGGAACCGACCGCGCGCGGACAGCCAGTGTACCGATCCGTCCGGGTGAAGCGACCGGAACTCGTGCACATACTCCTGATGCATGTCCCGGGCCTGGACAACGGCTTCCTTGGTCGCCTGCCGATCTTCCGGGTGGATGCGGTCGAGCAGCGCGTCCATGCTGGGCGCCACCTCGCCGATGCCGTAGCCAAGCATGCGGAAATATTCTTCGGACCAGATGATCTCGTCACTGGTGATGTTCCAGTCCCAGGTGCCGATGCGCGCGACCTGGATCGCGCTGCGCAGCCTCTCCTCGGCGGCGCGGCGATCAACCTCCACGCCGTGCTCGTCGGTTACGTCGCTGGCGGTGCCGATCCATTCGGCGATCTCGCCCGCGCCGTCCAGGATCGGCACCGCGCGCGAATGGGCCCACCCCATCGTATCGTCGGCCCGGCGGATACGATGTTCCAGCTCGAACATCGTCTTCGTACGGATGGCGTCGTCGATCGCGGCGCGTATCCATGGCTGGTCGTCGGGATGGATGTAGCTGTGCATCCAGTCCCGGGACGGCCCGTTGACATCGGCCAGGAAGCCGCGACCGTCCATCTGACGCATCGCGCTCCAGTCCGCATTCATGCGGAACACGGCGTCCGAACTGGCGGTGACAAAGGCGCGGTAGCGTTCCTCGCTGGCGCGGGTGGCTGTTTCGGCCTGTCGTACCGCGGTGAGGTCGGTAAAGGTCACCACCGCGCCGCTGATGAAATTGTCGGTGCTGCGATAGGGCAGCACGCGCGCCGCGAAATGGCGGCCGGTTCCTGGCTCGATCACCTCGCGCTCGACCGGCTGAAGGGTTTTCAGCACCCGGCGCACATCCTCGTGCAGCTCCGGATAATGGACGCGCGAGACGACATGGTCCAATGGGCGCCCCACATCGGTGTCGAGCAGGTGGAAGATCTCGGTCGCGACCGGCGTGAAGGAGCGCACGCGCAGATCATTGTCCAGAAAGACGGTGGCGATCTGGGTCGATTCCAGCAAATTCTTCAGGTCGGAATTGGTCTGCCCCAGCTCGCCCACCCGGTGGCCGAGCTCGTGGTTCAGCGTCTGCAACTCCTCGTTGATCGACTGTTGCTCTTCCTTCGACGTCTCCAGTTCCTCGTTGGCGGACTGGAGTTCCTCGTTGATCGACTGATATTCCTCGTTGGAGGATTTCAGCTCCTCGTTGGTGGATTCCAGTTCCTCGATCGTCGCCTGAAGGCGGTCGCGGGTGACGCGCAGTTCGGCATCCAGCCGCTGCACATGCTCGTCGGTCGCCAGCCGGTCGCCGTCACCGTCCCCGGGCAGCGCGACCGCGCCGATATCCTGGAACAGCACCATCAGCGCCTCCGCATCCGGCCCGCCGACCGGCTCCACGATCAGGTTCACCGCATGGGCGCGGTCGTCATGATGGACGGTCAGGCGCGGCAGCTCGATGCGGCGGTTCTCGCTGGCGGCGCGGCTCAGGGCGGAACGCAGGTCGAGGCGAAGGTCGCGGTGGATCAGGCTGAGCAGGCTGAGCGTCGCGGCCCCCGTGCTGGGCTCCAGATACCGGCCGGTCCGCCCGGCGAAGTGCAGCACGTCGAACTGGTGGTCGACCACGACATAGGCGGGCGCGTACCGCTCCGCCAGCGCCTCCGCCTTGCGGCTGACCGCGTTGGCGAGTTGCCCGACGGGGGAGCGGGCGGCGGCGGGGGGCCATTGCATATCCGGTGTGCGCACCCGCGCGCTCAGCGGGAAATCGGGAATGGTGCGCAATCCGGTCTCCAGCCGGCGATACACCCGGTTGCGGCGATCGACCGGCGCGAACAGCTTCTGGTGGCGCGACACGCTTTCCGACGAGCCGAGAAACAGCACGCCGCCCGGTTGCAGCGAGAAGTGGAAGATCGGGATGACCCGCCCCTGCAACTCGGCATTCAGATAGATCAGCAGGTTGCGGCACGACAGGATGTCGATGCGCGAAAAGGGCGCGTCCTTGACGATGTTGTGCGGCGAGAAGATGCACATCTCGCGCAGTTCCTTGGCGACGCAATAGGTGTCGCCCTCCCGCACGAACCAGCGTTCCAGCCGGTCGGGCCGGATATGGCCAGCGATCGTATCGGTATAGCGGCCGGCGCGCGCCAGGTTCAGCGCCTTGGCATCAAGGTCGGTGGCGAAGATCTGCACCTCGGGCGGGCGATCCAGCGTCGCCATGTGTTCGCGCAGCAGGATGGCGATCGAATAGGCCTCCTCGCCGGTGGCGCAGCCCAGTACCCAGACACGCACCTGCTCGCCGGGCGCCTTGCTCTGGAACAGGCGCGGTATCTCGCTTTCCAGCGCCGCGAACTCGGCGGGATCGCGAAAGAACTGGGTGACGCCGATCAGCAGATCCTGGAACAGACTCTGCACCTCGTCATGATCCTCGCGCAGCCGCACGACATAGGCGTCGATGCTGTCCACCTGGGTGACCAGCATGCGGCGATGGACCCGGCGCTGGAAGGTGCCGCGCTTGTAATCGTGGAAGTCGTTGCCGGTGACGTTGCGCAGGATGGTGGTGATCTGCGTCACCTGTGCCTCGCCGTCGCCTGGCATCTGCTCCGCTTCCTCGGCACCCGGCGCCGCGAGATTGGCGACGTAGCGGTCGATCTGCTCGGCGATTTCGGTGGCGGGCACGCGGATGTCGGTGACGCCGTAGGGGCCGTTGTCGTCGACGGTCGCCCCGTCGTCGTCGCCCACCCGCTCGGCAATGGACAGGCCGCCGAACTTCTTGGTGGCGGTCACGCCTGCGCTGCCGTCGGAGCCGAGGCCCGCGAGGATCACGGCAATGCCGCGTTCGCTGGCATGTTCGGCCAGCGAGATCAGCATGGTGTCGATCGTGCCGCGATGCCCGGCCGGCTCGGAGGCGGGGCGGGTCGCCAGATGCCCGTCGACCAGGGTCACCATGTCGTCCGGCCCGCCGACATAGACATGGCCGCCCGCGATCCGCTCGCCATCGCGGGCCAGCGCGACCGGCAGCGATGCGCTGGCCTGCAAAGCCTCGACAATGGTGTCGATGCCCGGCCCGTCCTGCTGGCGGAGTGCGATCAGATACGCCGCCCCGGCCGCCGCGCCACGCCCGATCCCGGCGAGCAGCGCCTCCAGCGAGGGCAGCGAGGCCGCGCCGACGCCGATGCCAACAATGGCGGACGTCACCGCCTCGTCCTGCATATCACCGGTCATCGGGGACATCCTGTTCGTGCGGGGCGCGACCCAGGCGGAGCGAGGCGACCGCGGCGTCGCGCAGCGTGGTGGCATACCGGCGATATTCCACGCCCCGCGCCTCGTACAGTTCGGCCACCGCGATGCGGCCGCTTTCGCGCGCATCCTGCGCCATGCGCTCCACCAGCGTCACCCGTTCCTCCATCATCCGCATCGCCACCCGGATCGCCTCATCCACCGCATCGCCATGCGCCACCAGCGTTTCCGCCGTATAGGCATGCCCGATCTGGCAGCGATACCGCAGCGGCACGCCCCCGCGCACCTCCGAAAGCACGCCGTGGCAATCGGGGCAGGACAGGGGGCTGGGACTGGCGATGCCCAGCAGGGTCGCGCTGCCCAGCCGCGATCCGGCCGCGATCGCGACCTCCAGCTTCAGATCCTCGGCCGGTTGCAGCCGCGGCCCCGCCACGCTGTTCACCAGTTCGACCAGCAGATCGCCCAGGCCCGCGGCCGCCACGACATGATCGACCTCCGTCGCCTGCAGGGCCGCCAGCGGCATCTGCTCGGCATGGGCATCGACCGGGTTCTGGACGACGGCCAGGCCCCCGCATGCCTTGACCGCATGCAGCCCCGCCGCGCCGTCGTTCAGCATGCCGGTCAGGATCACGCCGATCACGCGCGGGCCGAACGACAGCGCCGCGGACCGGAACAGCGGGTCGATCGCCGGTCGCACCATGTTCTCGCGCGGCCCCAGACCCAGGCGGATGATGCCGTCGATCACCAGCAGATGCCGGTCGGGGGCCGCCAGATAGACATGACCGCGCTCGACCGGCTGGCCGTCGACCGCCTGCGTCACGGGCAGCGCGCTCCGGCTCGACAGGATCTCGTTCAGGAAACCGGGGCCGCTTGCGGGAATGTGCGTGGCGATGAAGAGGCTGGCCGGCAGGTCGGCGGGCAGGCTCTGCATCAATGTCTTCAGAACGGCGCCGCTGCCCGCCGACCCCCCGATCACGACGATATCGCGTCTCGCGGTTGCGTTCATCGGGTTACCTTCCTGCATCAGCATGCCCATACCCCCGAACCCATCGGTTCCGAAGCCAGAAGTACCTGCCCGATCAGGTTTTTAAGGCGTGCTGCAATCGCATAGGATAGGGCAACCGCCGGTCGCCGGCGCCATGGGTCCGGTCCTTCGGTCCAAAGGCGTGTCCGGAAATGCGTGGGTACGCATTTCCGGACGGAGGCTCAGAATCCGTTTGGAAACTCGCGAAGGAGCGAGTTTCACGGCGGCACCAGCCCACTCCCCCACCCGGCCTCCCACAGAGTATCCTTGATGGGAGGCCGGGTGGGGGAGTGGGCTGGTGCCGCGAAACGTGCTTCAGCACGTTTCTAAACAGTCCCTCAGAAGTTCACCCGGATGCTGCCGATCACCCGGCGCGGCTCGCCATAAAAGCCGCCCGGCCCGCCAAAGGCGAAGCGGACGTTGCGGTAATAGGTCTGGTCGAACAGGTTGGTGACGTTGACGCTCAGGATCGCGCGGTCGGTCAGCTTGTAGCGGGCCAGCGCGTCGACGGTGGCATAGCCGCCCTGTTCGACCTCCCCGGCGACCAGGATCGGCGCGCCGGCCGCAGTGAAGCGGCCGGAGGGGACGTTGCCCCGATCGAAGATCCGCGACTGTGCGGTCACCCCGCCGCCGATCGTCAGCCGGTCGCCCGGCAGGCGATAGGTGGTGTAGATGCGGCCGAGGTGCAGCGGGAAGAACGGGTTGATGCGCAGGCCCGTGCGATCCTCCGACCGGGCATAGGTGTAGCTGCCGTTGATCGTCCAGCCGGGCAGGGGTTCGCCCGCCACCTCGGCCTCGCCACCCCAGGTCTTGACGCCCGATACCGACAGCGACGGCGTCAGGTTGCCGGGCAGCGAGTTGGGCACCGCGTTGGGATCGGTGATGGTCAGATTGTCCTGCCGGATATGGAAGCCCGCGGCCGAAACGGTGAAGCCTTCGCCGAACGGCGTCGCCTTGATGCCCGCCTCGTAATTGGCGCCGGTGGTGGGCGGCAGGATGTCGTTGTTCGCGTTGCGCGCCGATACGGGCGTGAAGACGCTGGCATAGCTGGCATAAAGCGAGATCGCCGGGGTCAGGTCGGCGACGATGCCGCCATAGGGCGCCCATTTCTTCTCGTGCTGCACGTTGCTGACGCCGTCCGGCTGCAACACGCCGTTCAGGTAATTGTCGCGATCGGCGCGATAGTCGGTGTATCGGACGCCCGCGATCACCTTCAGCCAGTCCGCCGGATTCAGGCGGACGACGCCGTAGCCGCCCGTCTGGCGCAGGTCCTGCGTGAAGTCGGGCACGTTGGAGCGGATGATCTCCGGTCGGCCGAAGGTCGGGTTCCACGGGTCGATATCGGGGGTGGCAGTCATCGGATAGCCGGGCGGAAGCGCCCCGTAGCGCGAACGGTTGACCACGAAGTCGCGCTCGAAATGGTTCATGCCCGCGACCACCTCATGCTCGCGGCCGAACAGCTTCACCTTGCCCGCGACATAGGCGTCCACCGCGTCCTCGTTCTGGTCCACCTCACCATAGAAGGAGAAGGGCGCGCCCAGCCCGGTGCCGTCGCGATTGGGGAAACCGTTGGGGATGTTGAACAGCGTGCTGTCATTGTCGCCGCGCCGGCCGTTATAGCTGACGCGCAGCAGCCAGTTGCTGCCGATATCCTGTTCGACCGCGCCGAACACCGTTGTCGTCTCGCGCAGCCACTGGGTCCAGCGGGTCGTGCCGGTGAAGGAGCGAGGAAAGTCGGTCTTCGTGCCGTCGGTGTAGAGCAGCGGGACCGATCCCCAGCCCGCCCCGCGCGAATCCGTGCGCAGGTAATCGGCGCCGACGCGCAACCGCGTGTGCGGCGTCACGTCCCATTCCAGCGTGCCATAGAGCACGGGAACACGGTCATGCTGCAGGTCGATATAGGATTCGCGATCGGTATAGGCGCCCACGATGCGGGCGCGGACCGATCCGTCCTCGGTCACCGGGCCGCCCACATCGGCCTCCAGCCGATAGGTGGAGAAGCTGCCGCCCTGCATCGAGAAATAGCCGCGGAATTCGGCAGGCGCACGCTTGCGGATCAGGTTCACCGTCGCGGACGGGTCGCCGACCCCGGTCACCAGCCCGGCCGCGCCGCGGATCACCTCCACCCGGTCATAGATCGCGATGTCGCCCACCGCGCTGTTCTCGTACCCGCTGACCTGATAGATGGTCGGCACGCCATCGAGCTGGAAGTTGCGCACCGCAAAGCCGCGGACGTTGAAATTGGTGCGGTTGCTGTCGGTGGACGAGATCGTCACACCCGGCGTCTGCGCCAGCACCTCGGTGACCGAGGTCAGGTTGAAATCCTCGATGCGCTGGCGATCGACCACCGTCACCGATTGCGGCGTTTCCTTCAGGGTCAGCGACAGCCGGGTAGAGGTGGTCGGCCGCACATCCTTTTCGCCGGTGACGACGATGGCCTGGTCCTGCGGGTCTTCCTCCGGCGTCGCTGCCATGGCGGGCGCGTCGTCTGTCGCGGCACGCTCCATCGTCGGCGCGGCGCTCAGAACAAGCGCGATCGTCCACAGGCTTGAACCAGCCACCATCTTCGATTCCCCCGATCCTTGATATCGGCTCGCAATAGCGATCTTCCGAAAGGGAGCAAGCGTTTTGAGACGCAATCGCAAATAGCTGCTGGATGCGCTAAGTTGATGTTCTTGTTATGTTCCTTTTTATGAAACGCTGTGATAGGCCATGCGAACACGCTGGAAAGGAGGCCGCAGCATGGACCGGAATGGTGCCCGGATGACCGGCTGGCCGGAGGGTCTGTCGGATGAGGAGGCGGTACAGCGCCTGCGCACCTTGTGCCTGGGCGGGTGCGACGGCATTCAGGATCTCGCCGACGACAGCCGGTACAAGGCGCTGCGCCGGGCGCTGCTGCAACGCGGCGACCTGCGTCCACTGGCCCCGGCTAGTGTTGCCGCACAGCCCAATCTGCCCGCCTTCGTTCGCCATGTCCGCGAGACCGCGGATCGTCAGCAGCGCCGCGACATGGTGCGTGGCGAGTTCGCCGCATTGATGGAGGCGGTTTGCGGGCAGGAACCGGTCAGCGCGTCGGGATGGACGGGGCGGGCCTCCACCCGCGAACAGGCGCTGCTGGTACGCGTTCTGGCCCCGGCGGCGCTGCTGGCGGTGGATCGCCTGATCGCCGAGGAAACACGCCTGCGGGACAATGGCGCGCCGGTGGAGGACGATCGCGAGGACGCGTTGTCCCATCTGCGGGCGCTGCATGGTGCGCTGGGTGAACTGATCGCGCTGGCGGAGGCGGATCAGCCGCTGGCCGCCGCGCTGACCCGCGTGCAGGCGATCCGCCACTCGGCAAAGGTCACGCTGGGCAAGGCAGCTGCCGCCATGCCGATCACCACCACCGCGCTTGTCGCGTTCGCCAGCGTGGTCGGCATCGCCGATTTTCTGGTCGGCAACGTCGTCGTGTCGCTCGCGGCCGGCGGACTGGCGGGCAACACGGTCAAGGACGTGATGCTGAAGCGCGGCGATGCCAAGGCATCGGGGTGACGGTCAGCGCAGCCGCGTGGCCCGGCGCACCACATCGTCGACCGGCACGTCGTGCAACCGGCGAAACCGCGCTTCGATCAGGCTGAACAGGCCGAACCCGGCAAGCCCCACACCGACGATCAGGTCGAACGGACTGGTCAGCCATGACAGGGCGCGCGCCATCCCGCCGGCCTGTGCCGCCTGTTCGTCCAGCCCGGCGCGCATCAGCAGATACCCGCTGATGAGGAACACCAGCCCGCGCGCGGCATAGCCGGCACGGCCGCTCCACTGCGCCCAGCGCTGCTGCGCGACCTGCGGCTCCAGATAGCGCAGGAAACTGCCCTTGGCCGCCTTGACCAACTGGATCGCGCCCAGCCCGAACAAGGCGGCCGCACCCAGCAGCACCAGCGCCCAGCCGCCGGGCAGATCGAGCGCCGCCTGCGCCCCCGCCCGGGTGCCGTCGCCCGAGCCCGCGGCGCCGCGCATCAGCTTGATCGCCTGCCACGACAGGAACAGATGCACCAGGCCGCTGATGCCGGCACCGACGCGTTCCATGGCGCCTTTCCGGTCGCTGCCGTGGCGCTCGATGTCGAACGCCGCATCGGCAAGCCGCCATATGCCATAGGCGATCAACCCGGCGGCCATGACGCTGAGCAGCCACTGGCCGCCACCCTCGCCCAGATATTCCAGCGCGCCGGCGGGATCCTCCGTCCGGCCCGTGCGCAGGATCAGCATCGCGATGACGATGTAGAGCAGCCCGCGCGTGGCGAAGCCGATCCGGGTCAGAAACGTCAGGCGGGCACTGGCGGTCATCTATGTCACTCCGATTCCTGCCAGAAACTGCGACTGGCGTGCTTACGTTCCGTCGCTGCAACGATCCTTGCCTCGGGCGGGTCATGCTGCCAGTGCCATATCGGCCACGGTAAGCAGGAACGAACCATGATCCTTCGCAGCGACGAAACCCTGGATGTCGAGGTTCCGGGTACGGGCACGATGCGCACGCACCTGTTCCGCCCCGCGGTCGAGGGGCGATATCCGGGCGTCCTGCTGTTCTCCGAAATCTATCAGGTCACCGCACCGATCCGCCGGCTGGCGGCGATGCTGGCGGGGCAGGGCTATGTCGTTGCCGTGCCGGAGGTGTATCACGAATATGAGGCGGCCGGCACCGTGCTCGCCTATGACCCGGCCGGTACCGACCGCGGCAACGACCTGAAATTTACAAAGCCGATCGCCGCCTATGACGCCGATGCCCGCGCCGCGCTCACCGCACTGGCCGCGCATCCCGCCTGCACCGGCCGGCTCGCGACCTTTGGCGTCTGCCTCGGCGGGCATCTTGCCTTTCGCGCCGCGCTCGATCCGCGTGTGTCGGCCGCAGCGTGCTTCTATGCCACCGACATTCATTCGGGGACGCTGGGACAGGGCCGCGCCGACGACAGCCTGGCGCGCATGGCGGAGTTGCAGGGCGAGGCGATGTTCGTCTGGGGACGGCAGGACCCGCATGTTCCCTATGCCGGCCGCGAGGCGATCCGCACGCGGCTGGAGGCGGTCGGCGCGCGCTATGAATGGCACGAGGTGAACGGGCAGCACGCCTTTCTGCGCGACGAGGGGCCGCGCTACGACCCCGCGCTGTTTCTTCAGGCGATGGACTGGACGCTGGCGCTGTTCCGGCGGACCTTGTTCTGAAGTCTCAGCATTCCACCACGTTTACGGCCAGCCCGCCCAGGCTGGTTTCCTTGTATTGCGACCGCATGTCCTCGCCGGTCTGGCGCATGGTCTCGATCACCGCGTCCAGCGAGACGACATGGCTGCCGTCGCCGCGCAGTGCCAGATAGGCGGCGTTGATCGCCTTTACCGCGCCCATCGTGTTGCGCTCGATGCACGGGATCTGGACGAGGCCGCCGATCGGGTCGCAGGTCAGGCCCAGATTATGCTCCATGCCGATCTCCGCGGCATTCTCGATCTGGCGGTTGCTGCCGCCGAGCACCGCGGCCAGTGCGCCCGCCGCCATCGAACAGGCGACCCCGACCTCGCCCTGGCACCCCATTTCCGCCGCCGAGATGGAGGCGCGCTTCTTGTAGAGCATGCCGATCGCCGCGGCGGTCAACAGGAAGGTGCGGGCGCCCTCTGCCGTCGCGCCGTGGATCAGCGTCTCGTAGAAGCGCAGTACCGCGGGCAATACGCCGGCCGCGCCGTTGGTCGGCGCGGTGACCACACGGCCGCCCGCCGCATTCTCCTCATTCACCGCCAGCGCCCACAGGCTCACCCACTCGAACACCTCCGCCGGATTGCTCCCCGGCCGCTCCCCCGTCAGGCTCTCCGCCAGCTTGTGCGCCCGCCGCCTGACCTTCAGCCCGCCCGGCAGCACGCCCTCCTGCGCGATACCGCGGTCGATACACGCGCTCATCGCCCCCCGCACCGCATCCAGAAACGCGTCCGTCTCCCCCCGCGAACGCCACGCCTCCTCATTGACCCGAACGATGTCGGCGATGACGAGACCGGTGGCGTCGCCGATCGTCAGCAGGTCGAGGCCGGAGGCGAAGGGATGGCGCACCGCGATGTTGGTGGCGGCGACGGGCGCGCCTTTGCGCAGGATGGCGCCGCCCCCGATCGAGAAATAGGTCTCGGCATGGGTGGTGCCATCAGCGCAGGCGGCGGTGAAGGTCATGCCGTTGGGATGTTCGGGCAGGAAGGCGCGCGGATGGAAGACGATGTCGCCGGCGGGAAAGGTGATCGCATGCGTGCCGCCCAGCATCAGCCGCCCGGCCTGCGCGATGCCGCTCAGGATCGCGGGTGCGGCATCGGGGTCGAGGCGTTCGGGCTCCCATCCCGCCAGCCCCAGGATCGTCGCCGTGTCGGTGGCATGGCCGCGTCCGGTGAGCGCCAGCGACCCGTACAGGTCGCAGGTGACGCGCACCGGCGCGCTCTCCAGACCGAGCGCACGCTGCGCGAAATCGAACGCGGCCCGCATCGGCCCCACCGTGTGGGAACTGGAAGGGCCGATGCCGATGGTGAACAGTTCGGCGACGCTGATCGGGCGGTGGATGTCGCGATCGAGCGGGGTGGTGACGGGATCGGTGTGCATGCGGTCCTTTTCGCCGGTGGTCGCCGGCCGTTGCATGCCCCTTCTGTCCCTTGCGCCTGAGATCGCTATCCCGTCGGCGGACGCGGGGAAAACCGCATCACTCTCCAGATGTTCTCGCGCCGCGTGGTCCTTCTGCCTGAGAGTTTCCGGGGCGGTTGCTCCTTCGGCGCCGGGATGACCCCGGTCTCTCCCACATCGACCGGATCGTGGTATCCGCGAGAGTGCGTGCGGGTCAATCCTCGATCCCGATGCGCCCTGTGCAGCCCCCGCCGCCTTTCAGCATAAGATGCTGCGATAGAACAACGAATTTGATCCGCTTTTCCCGCTCTGTCGGGCAGGCGCAGTTGAAGCGCCGGGTGGCCTGGGCCATGATCGCCCGCGAACCGGCAGGGAATGCGGCCGGCGGGCGAGAGGGGGCATGTCCATGATCCGTGGTATGGCGGCTGTTCTGGCATCCTGTCTGCTGGCGGCTTCTCCGATCACCGCGAAAGAGCGCGTCACGCCGCGTGCCGTCGCGATCACGGTGGAGGCCGACCGGGTGGAAGGCACGCTGCCCCCCGTGTGGCGCTTCTTCGGGGCGGACGAGCCGAATTACGCGACCATGAAGGATGGTCGCAAGCTGCTGGTCGAACTGGGCAAGCTGCGCACCGGCGATGTGTTCTTCCGCGCGCACAACCTGCTCAACACCGGCGACGGCACCGCGTCGTTCAAATGGGGCAGCACCAACGTCTATACCGAAACGAAGGACGGCAAGCCCATCTATGACTGGAGCCATGTCGACCGGATCATCGACACCTATCTGGCGCGCGGGGTGCGTCCCTATCTCCAGATCGGCTTCATGCCGGAGGCGATGTCGTCGGCGCCGGCGGGGGTGCCCTATCAGCATGGCTGGCGGCCCGGATTCGACTACAAGTACATCATCTCGGGCTGGGCCTACCCGCCCAAGAGCTACGACAAGTGGCGCGAGCTGGTCTATCAATGGACCCGCCACAATGTCGCGCGCTACGGCCGGGCGGAGGTGGAGCGCTGGTATTTCGAGGTGTGGAACGAGGCCAATGGCGCCTATTGGGAGGCGTCGCGCGAGGACTTCTACAAGCTGCACGATTATGCGGTGGACGGGGTGCGCCGCGCTTTGCCGACCGCGCGGGTCGGCGGGCCGGACTCGGCGGGCGCGGGCGGCGAGTTCATGGACGGTTTCCTGCGCCACGTAACCTCGGGCACCAACTACGCCACCGGCAAGGTGGGCACACCCACCGACTTCCTTGCCTTTCACGCCAAGGGGCAGCCCGTCTTCGTCGACGGCCATGTCCGCATGGGGATTTCGACCCATCTGAAGGAGGTCGATCGCGGTTTCGTGAAGGTCACCGCGATCCCGGCGCTCGCCGCCAAGCCGGTGGTGATCGGCGAAAGCGATCCGGAAGGGTGCGCCGCCTGTCCGGGGCCGGAAAACGCGTATCGCAACGGCACCATGTACTCCAGCTACACCGCCGCCAGCTTCGCGAGGATCTGGGAACTGGCGGTGCGGCGGCGGGTCAATCTGGAGGGCGTATTGTCCTGGTCGTTCGAGTTCGAGGACCAGCCCTGGTTCGCAGGCTATCGCCAGCTCGCCTCCAACGGCGTCGCACTGCCGGTGCTGAACGTGTTCCGTCTGTTCGCCCAGCTCGGCCCCGAGCGGCTGCGGGCGACCAGCGATGCACAGGTGCCGCTGGAGCGTATCGTGGCGGAGGGGGTGCGCGGGGCGGCCGATATCGGCACGGTCGCGACGCGCCTGGCGGACGGACGCACCGCGGTGCTGGTGTGGCATTATCATGACGACGATGTCGCCGGCCCGCCCGCCGCCATCCGCCTGACGGTGCGCGGCGTTCGCGGCGGGAAGGCGACGATCTGGCGCGTGGACGACCAGCATGGCAACGCCTTTGCCGCATGGAAAAGGATGGGCGCGCCGCTGAACCCCGATGCGACGCAATATGCGGCGCTCGAGGCCGCATCGGTGATGCAGCCACAACCTGTCGCGCTGACGCCCGGCGCGGCCGGCGCTGCCGTCGCCGGCTTCGATCTGCCGCCACAGGGCGTCGCACTCGTCATGCTGGACGGGCGCTGACCTCCGGAGACGATTGTCTGAGCGGGGCGTTGTGACAGGCCCGCCAAAGGATCCCGAGCTTGCGACATCTGCACTTTCCCGCCACGGATGATGAACTTTCGGGGCCGGCGTGGGAAAGATTCAGGCATGACGCGCCGATGACGCGGCCGTTCAATCACCTGATCGCCGGCCCGCATTTCGCCCGCCGCTTCGGCCGGTGGCCGCTATCCCCGACCGACCCCGACGCGACGATCAACGACCTGATCTTCGCCCGGATGATCGAGCCGGACTGGCCGGCGCTGCACCGCCGCTTCGTCGCCAAGGACACCGCCAAGATCGAGGCGCAGCGGCTGGCACCGGCACTCCGCGTGCCTGAAACGTTGGCGGTAATCCCGGTCGCCGAACTGCCGTCGCCGCGACATCTGTGGGAACGCCTGACCCCATTTGTCGGCACCGACGCGATCGCCAAGCCCGGGCATGCCAGCGGCGCCGCGACCTTTCTGCGCCATGCGCGCTCCGCCGACGATGTGGAGGCGCTCCATGCCCTCGCCACGCGCGACTACGCGACGATCCTGCGCGAGATGCAATATTGGCGCCTGCCCAGGACGATCATCGTCGAGACGATGGTGCCGGTCAGGACCAGCGGCCCGCCGGATGATTACAAGTTCCACTGTGTTCATGGCGAGCCGCTGCTCGCCCAGGTCGATCATGGCCGCTTCGGCACACCTTGGAGCCGGCTGCTGCGTCTGCCCGACTTTGCGCCGATGCATGCCGACGACGGGCTGGTCCCGCCAGCCAGCTACACCTTGCCCACGCCCGAGCGGATCGCGGCCATGATCGCCGCCGCGCGCGCACTGTCCGCGCCGTTCGATTTCGTGCGCGTCGATCTGTATGACGGCGCAGACGGCATCTATTTCGGCGAGCTGACCTTTACCCCGGCCGCGGCGCTCGGCATCGCGCCGGCGGGGCAGGGCGTCCACCGGGTGAATTCGACGCACCGCTTGTATAGCGACACGCTGATGCGGGCCCTGAACACGCATCCGGCAAGGAACGCCAAGGCCCTTCGCGCGCTTGTCTGATCCTTAGGGAGAAGCGTGGATGTTGAAGGACTTGGAACCACGGAGCGCGCTGCATTGGCCCAGCCGGCTGTGGATCGTCCGACATGGTGAAAGCGCGGGCAACGTCGCGCGCGATGCGGCACAGGCAAGCGGCGCCGATCGCATCGAACTGGCGGCGCGCGACGTCGACATCATGCTGTCGCCGCGCGGCGAGGAACAGGCGGCAGCGCTCGGCGCATGGTTCGCAGGGGCTGGTGCCGATGACCGGCCGGACATCATCCTGGCCTCTCCCTATGTCCGTGCCTGCCATACCGCACGGTTGTTCCGCGACCACGGCGGTACCGACGACGATGCTCCCATCTGCGTCGACGAACGTCTGCGCGAGAAGGAATTCGGCATTCTCGACGGGCTGACCACCAGCGGCGTCGCCTCCGTCTATCCCGACCAGGCGGAGTTTCGCCGATTGCTCGGCAAATTCTACCACCGGCCGCCCGGCGGGGAGAGCTGGTGCGATGTCATTTTGCGACTGCGCTCGCTGATGGATACGATCGCGTTGCACCATGCCGGGCGGCGGGTGATGATCGTGGCGCATCAGGTGGTCGTGCTGTGCCTGCGCTACGTGATCGAGAACTTGTCCGAAGAGCAGATACTGGCGATCGACCGCCAGGGGGACGTCGCCAATTGCTCGGTCACCGAATATCGCGCCGATCCGGGCGGTGGGCTGATGCTGGTCCGTTATAATGACGTGGTACCCGACGATGCGGTGCCGGTGACGGCCGAGCCCGAACGGACGGGCGGGGTGCGCGGATGAGCGACCGGATGACGCCGCTCGACAGCGCCTGGATCTCTGCCAACCCCGCACCCGTCCACCGGCGCGGCACGACCAAGAACAGCCGCGGCAAGGTGCTGGCGATCGGTGGGTCGGCGCGCGTGCCCGGCGCGCTGCGCCTGACCGGGGAAGCGGCCTTGCGCGTCGGGGCGGGCAAGTTGCAGATGGCAACGGTCGCATCCGCCGCGACGATGCTGGGGCTGCTGGTGCCCGAGGCCGCGGCGATAGCCTTGCCCGAGGACGAAGATGGCGAGATCCATATCGACGCGGTCGGCAGGCTGGCGGAGGCGATCGACGGCTGCGATACGCTGGTCGTCGGCCCCGGCATCGGCAACCCGGACGCGTCGTCGCGCATCCTGCGCATGGTGGCCGGCCAGCGCCGCGACGACATGATGCTGGTAGTCGATGCGATGGCGATCGGCTGTATCAGCGCGTTGCGCACCGAACTGGCCGGCTTTTCCGGGCAATGGGTGCTGACCCCGCATTACGGCGAGATGGCGGTGCTGACCGGTCGTGACGAGGAGACGATCGCCGATGATCCGGCTGGGATCGCGGCACAGGTCGCGGCGCACTATGGCGCGGTGGTCGCGCTGAAGGGCAGCGATACCGTCATCGCCGCGCCGGAGGGTACGCTGCTCCATTATGGCGGGGGCGGCACCGGTCTGGCGACGGGCGGATCGGGCGATGTGCTGGCCGGTGCCATCGCCGGTCTGTTGTCGCGCGGAGCCTCGCCGGTGGAGGCGACGGGCTGGGGCGTGTGGCTGCACGGCCAGGCCGGCCGCCGCGTCGCCACTACCAGCGGCCCGATCGGCTTCCTGGCGCGCGAGGTGCCCGCTGAATTCCCGCGCCTGCTGCCGCAATAGGCGGAGCGAGACCGCTCAGTTGCCCGCCAGTTGCACCTCGGCCGGCCGCGCTTCGGCGACGTGCGGCCACATATCCGCCCCGCAGGCACGGGTGCGCCACCGTGCCTTCTTGTCCCAGCAGGCGACGTCCAGCCGCGGCAGGGTCGCCGCGTCGCGACCGATATGGCGCGGGAACTGCTGCTCGCCATACGGAACCAGGCTGTTGCGCAACTCCTGCATCCGCGCAGCCGCGATCGTCGCCAGTTCGCCGCGGGCTGCGAACAGGATGTCGCGTCCCACTGCGGCTGCGGTACGGCAGAAGCCATATTGCGCGGATACCGTGGCGAAGCTGGAATAGGTCCGCGTCCCGAACTGGTCGAGCGCGGCCTGCCCGGCCTTCACCGTCCTGTGGGTGCGGGTGAAATAGCCGTTCAGCGTACCCCACGCCGCCTTCAATTCCTCGGCATGGTCGCCCAATATGGCGTTGTAGGTGCTTTGCGTCAGCAACGTCGGCTCGAACTGGCATTGCAGCGCCGCGACGTTCAGGGCGGCGCGCATCGTCCAGATCAATGCCGCCTCGCCTTCGGCGGCGGTGGCGCCGGGCAGCGGCTGGAGGATTCCCGGAGCCTGGCTGGTCACCACCTCGCCACGATAATCGTGGCTTTTCAGAAAGAATTGCGCGGTCGCGGGCAGCGGCATGGCCAGCATCGCCGCACCGCCCATTGCCATCGTCGCCATGGCCCGACCCATCATCATCGTCCCCCGAACCGTCATCTATAATTGCCGCACCACACGGGCGCCGATGCGTGGATGCCAGGCGGTGCCGGTTTCGCGCACCGCCCCCATGCCAAACTGGATCTGGAACCGGTCGGTCACATCCTGTTGCAATTGCGGCATGATGAGCGTCGAGCGTTCATGGCCGGCGCGGATGTTCACCTCGATGCCGGCGGTGGTCGCATCGCTGATGTCGTAGAAACTGGTATGGTTGACGATCAGCCCGCGCGCCTCGGCACCTGCTGCACTAACCTCACCGACGCCGATCATGCTGAGCGTGCTGAACCGCGGGCTGAAGCGGTTGCCGATCACGTAGAGCAGCGAGCTTTCCCATTGCCTCCGCGCGCGGTTCCACAGGCCCAGATACTGAACGCCGTGAATGCCGCGCCCGCCGTTGATGGTGCCGAACGTGCCCTGCAGTCCCAGCTTGAAATCGGTGACACGGCGGTCGGTGATCGGCAGTTCCAGTTCCACCGCAAAGCCGTCGGCCACCGCCAGCTCGATCTCCGGCGCCCATTCGACGCTGCGATCGGGTCCGGACAGGCTGTGCTGCGCCAGCGTGTTGACCTCCAGCTCGCCGCGTCTGGCGCCCAGCGGGCGGACGAGATCGAACACCATCGGCTCGGCGATCTCGGGCGCATGCTGCGCCTGTGCCGGGGCGATTGCCAGCACGGTTGCGGCCGCGATCGGCCAGGGTTGCCACGTCATGACCGGTTCACCGCGCGGGCGACATCGCGATACCCGTCTATCACCGCGTCCAGCGTCGCCGCCCAGTCGAAGCCGCGCGCCGTCGCCAGTGCGTTATGGGCCAGCGCCGCAGCACGCTCCGGGTTCGCGATCAGCGTGGCGGCCGCCTCGATATAGGCGGCCGCGTCGCGCGGCGGCACCAGCAGCCCCGAATGCCCGTTGTCGATCAGCGCCCGGGTGGCCGCGACATCGGCGGCGACCACCGGCACGCCGGATGCCATCGCCTCCAGCGTGACGTTGCCGAACGCTTCGGTCAGGCTGGGGTTGACGAACAGGTCCGCACTCGCGACCGCACGGCCCAGTGCCTTGCCGCCCAGATGGCCGGTCATCACCGCGCCGTCCAGCCGCCGGGCGAAGCGTTCGCGCTCCGGCCCGTCGCCGATCACCAGCGGCCGGACGGGCAGGCCGCGGGCACGCAGTCCCGCGATCACCGCCTCGTACATGGCCAGCCCCTTCTCGG
>NZ_CAMLAC010000005.1 GCF_946477935.1 uncultured Sphingomonas sp.
GGAGGGGAGATCAGGAATTACAGCTTGGCGACGAAATCCGCGTAAGCAGACTCGTTCATCAGCGCGTCCAGCTCCGACGGGTCGGACAGCGTGATCTTGAAGAACCAGCCTTCGCCTTCCGGATCGCTGTTCACCAGCGCGGGTTCGTCGGCGAGTGCAGCATTGCCCTCGACCACGGTGCCGGAGACGGGGGCGTACACGTCCGACGCGGCCTTCACCGACTCGACCGTCGCGGCCTCGTCACCCTTGGAGAGTTCGCGGCCTTCCTCGGGCACGTCGACGAACACGATGTCCCCCAGCGCGCCCTGCGCATAGTCGCTGATCCCGACGGTGCCGGTATCACCGTCGACGTCGATCCACTCATGGTCCTGCGTGAAATAACGGCTCATCTTAGTTGGCTCCTGCACGAACGTAGCGATGGGGAACGAAGGGCATGGCAGCGACGGTCGCGTCGTGCAGCTTGCCCCGCTGGATCAGCTTCACCGCCGTGCCGGGCGCGGCAAGGTCGGCGGGAACATAGGCCATTGCGATCGGCGCGCCCAGCGTCGGCGCGAAGCCGCCGGAGGTGACGCGGCCGATCACCGAACCGTCCTCCGCCACCACGCTGGCGCCCTCGCGCACCGGCTGGCGGCCGGTGACGGTCAGGCCGACGCGGCGGACGGCCGCACCGTTCCCGCGCTCGGCCAGGATGCGCTCGGCCCCAGCGAAATCGGCGGCCTCGCGACGGCGCTTGGACAGTGCGAAGCCGAGATCGGCCATTACCGGCGTGGTTTCCGGATCGAGGTCATGGCCATAGAGCGGCAGACCGGCCTCCAGACGCAGCGAATCGCGCGCGCCAAGGCCGATCGGCTTCACCTCGGGCTCGGCGCACAGCGCATCGGCGAGTGCAGCCACTGCTTCTGCGGGCACCGAAATCTCGAAGCCGTCCTCGCCGGTATAGCCCGAGCGGCTGATCCACAGCGGCGTGCCGTTCCAGTCGAACGCACCCGCGGTCATGAACACCAGCCGCTCGACACCCGGCACGATCCGCGCCAGCGCGTCGACCGCCTTCGGGCCTTGCAGCGCCAGCAGCGCCTGTTCGTCGAGCAGGTTCAGCGTCGCATCGTCGGGCATCTGGTCGAGCAGATAGGCGATGTCGTCATATTTGGTGGCGCCGTTGACGACGATGTACAGTTCCCCGCCATCGCCAACGTCGCGGCGCGTGACCATCAGGTCGTCAAGGATGCCGCCATCCTCGTTCAGCAGCAGCGAATAGCGCATCTTCGAATCGCTCAGACCGGCAAGATCGCCGGGCAGCACGGTTTCCAGTGCCTCGACCACGCCCTCACCGGTGAAGACGAGCTGGCCCATATGGCTGACGTCGAACAGCCCTGCGGACTCGCGCGTCCACAGATGCTCGGCCATGATGCCCTCATATTGGATAGGCATCTCGTAGCCGGCAAAGGCGACCATGCGGCCGCCCTTTTCCCGGTGCCAGCCGTCCAGCGGCAGCGTCTGGATGATATCGACGCCCTCGGGCGCGTCCTCGACGTTCAGGTCCTGCGTGTCGGTCACGGGCCGTCTCCAAAAGGGGCGTGGGAACGCAGCCCCGATGGCGGCGTCCGATCCGATCCCCCTCTGTCACGGAACCTGAGAGCTTTCCCCCGGTTCTGCGAGCCGGAGTTACCCCTTCGGTGGCGACACACCCATGCGGGCTGCCGCGCTTTCCAGAGTATCGATGGTCCGCGCGGTCCTTTGGCCTGAGAGATTCCGGGGTGGTTGCTCCTTCGGCGGCCTCATCTACCGACCTGAAAGGCCGAGAGGCGCTCTCCCGCGCGTACCCATGCCGGTTTCCCGGCATCGACGCCGCCGCTCTGGCAACGGCGCCGATTCAAGTCAATCGCGTTTCGCTGGGTCCGCGGATCAGCGCGTCGCGTTGTAGCGCAACTGGTCGTCGGTAAGCTGGAAGCCGACCAGCGCCTCGAACGACGACCGCAGCACGGCGGCACGCACCTCGGGCTGGGTCAGCGGATCGACGGCGGCATCCTCGTCACCCGCCTTGCGCCGCCGGGTCAGCCGCTCGCGCACTTCATCCGGCAGCGTCGCGGCGGCGCGCGCCACGGTGGTCGTGGCTTGTCCGGCGACGGAGCCGCGTGGCTGGCCTGCGTCGAAGTGCACGTTCACGCGGCCGATGCGCTTGGCGACGACGTTGCTGCCGCCGCGCACGACGGTGATGAAGTAGGGCAGCGTCACGTCGCGCGCGCCGTCGGTGGCGGTGCGCCGCGCGTCGACCTGGAAGGTGACGGTGGTGACGATGTCGTCGCCGACGTCCGCGCAGGTCGAGCGGACATTGGTCATGTTCGCCACCACGTCGATCGCCCCGGCGTCGCGGGCGTTGGCGGAGGTGAACAGCGTCACGTCGCCGGTACCGGCGGGGACGCCGACCACCGGGCAGGCGGAGCGCACCGCGGTGATGCCGCCCGAGGCGTCGATCTCCCCGGTACGGGCGCAGCCGCCGAGCACGAGCGCCAAGGCCGCAGGAACGAGGATCGATGCTTTCACGAGGGAAACGCCTAAGCTGTGGAACCGGGATGCGCCCTGATAACCGGCTTGGAGGCACGCAAGCAATGGCGTAGAGCGCTTGGCCATGACCGACACGATTTCCCAGGATACGGCCAAACCGGCGCTGGAGCTGCTGATCGCCGCGCCGCGAGGCTTCTGCGCAGGGGTGGACCGCGCGATCCGCATCGTGGAACTCGCCATCGAGAAGCATGGCGCGCCCGTCTATGTCCGGCACGAGATCGTCCACAACAAGTTCGTGGTGGACAGCCTGAAGGCCAAGGGTGCGGTGTTCGTCGAGGAGCTGCACGAGGTGCCGGACGGCGCCCATGTCGTCTTCTCCGCGCACGGCGTGCCGAAATCGGTGCCCGCCGATGCGCAAGGGCGCGGCCTCGACTATTTCGACGCAACCTGCCCGCTCGTCTCCAAGGTGCACCGTCAGGCCGAACGGCTGGTGGACCATGGCCGCCACATCGTGTTCATCGGCCATGCCGGCCACCCGGAAGTGATCGGCACGTTCGGGCAGGTGCCCGAAGGATCGATGTCGCTGATCGAGACGGTGGCCGACGCGGAAGTCTTTGCTCCCGCCGATCCCGCCAATCTGGCCTTCCTGACGCAGACGACGCTTTCGGTGGATGACACCGCCGCGGTGGTCGCGGTGCTGCAACGTCGCTTCCCGATGATCCAGGCGCCGCGTGGCGAGGATATCTGTTACGCCACCTCGAACCGGCAGGCGGCGGTAAAGGCGATCGCGGCCTCGTGCGATGCGATGCTGGTGATCGGCGCACCCAATTCGTCCAATTCGGTACGGCTGGTCGAGGTCGCCGAGCGCGAGGGCACCCCCGCCATGCTGATCCAGCGTGCCAACGAGCTGGACTGGACCTTCCTGTACGGGGTCGGCACGCTGGGCATCACCGCCGGGGCGTCCGCCCCCGAGCTGCTGGTGCGCGAGCTGGTCGACCGGCTGTCCACCCGCTTCGCCGTGACCGAGCGAGAGGTGGAGACGAACCGCGAGACCATCGCGTTCAAGCTGCCCCGCGCCCTCGACGCCGCCTGATCGAACAGGGCCCGGCGCGATGGCGGTCTATACGACGGTGTCGGCAGAAGCGTTGACCGCGTTTCTGGCGAAGTTCGATCACGGTGCCCTCGTCTCCGCCAAGGGGATCGCGGAGGGGGTGGAGAATTCCAACTATCTGGTCGACACCACCACCGGGCGCTTCATCCTGACGCTGTACGAGAAGCGCGTTTCGGCGGACGACCTGCCCTTCTTCCTGGCGCTGCTCGATCACCTCGCCGATGACGGCAATCCGGTGCCCCGCGCGCTGCCCGACCGCAGCGGTGCCGCCATCCACCAACTGGCGGGGCGGCCCGCCTGCCTGATCGAATTCCTGCCCGGCGTATCGGTGACGCAGCCGACGCCGGCACAGGCCCGCGCGGCCGGTGCCGCGATGGGCGCAATGCACGACAGCCTGTCCGGGTTCACCGCGACGCGGCCCAACACGCTCGGCCCCGATGGCTGGCGCGACCTGCATGCGCGGTGCGGGGCCGATCTGGATGCGATCCGCCCCGGTCTGTTTGCCGAGTCGAGAGCGGCACTGGACGCGGTGGTCGCCCGCTGGCCGAACGACCTTCCTGTCGCCGCGATCCATGGCGATCTCTTCCCCGACAATGTGCTGATGCTGGACGACCGGGTGACCGGCCTGATCGACTTCTATTTCGCCTGCACCGACATCCGCGCCTACGACCTGGCGGTGATGCACACCGCCTGGAGCTTCGACGGCACCGGTGCGCAATTCGATGCCGGCGTCGGTGCGGCGCTGATCGAGGGTTATGCCGGCCGCTTCGCCCTGTCCGATGCCGAGCGCGCCGCGCTGCCCGTGCTGGCGCAGGGGGCGTGCCTGCGCTTCATGCTGACGCGGGCATGGGACTGGTTGAACACGCCCGCCGACGCGCTGGTGACGCGCAAGGACCCGCTCGCCTATTGGCGGCGCTACCAGCGCTATGCGGCGGGCGCCCTGCGAGCGATACGGCGATGACGGAGGTGGAGATCGCCACCGACGGCGCGTGCAAGGGCAATCCCGGCCCCGGCGGCTGGGGGGCACTGATCCGCTCCGGCCCGCATGAAAAGGAGCTGTCGGGCGGCGAGGCGAACACCACCAACAACCGCATGGAACTGATGGCGGCGATCGAGGCGCTGAACGCACTCAAGCGGCCCTGTTCGGTCACGCTTTCCACCGACAGCCGCTACGTCATGGACGGCCTGACCAAGTGGATTCACGGCTGGAAGCGCAATGGCTGGCGCACCGCCGACAAGAAGCCGGTGAAGAACGCCGAACTCTGGCAGGCGCTGGTCGCCGCCGCCGAGCGGCACGACATCAAGTGGCTGTGGGTGAAGGGGCATGCCGGCCACCCGGACAATGAACGCGCCGACAAGCTGGCCAGCGACGCCGCCAGGGCGATCGGCGGGCGCTAACCGCCAAACCGCGCCGCGGCGTAGCGATCCGCATCCAGATCGAAGGGCATCGCGCCGCCCATCAGCACTGCCGCCGCCAGCGCAGCGCCGGCGGGTGCGGTCTGGATGCCGAAGCCGCCCTGCCCCGCGCACCAGAAGAAGCCCGGCACCTTTGCGTCGAACCCGTAGACCGGCAGGCGATCGGGCGCGAAGCTGCGCAGCCCTGCCCAGCGCCGCTCGACCGCCGCGACCTGCCAGTCGACCGCCCCCTCCAGCCGATCGATCGCGACGGCGACATCGATATCCTCCGGCGCGGCATCGCAAGGGTCGGTCGGGATCTCGTCATGCGGGCTCAGCCACAGGCGGCCCCCCGGCTCCGGCTTGAAGTAGAAGCCGCCATTCACGTCCACCACATGCGGCAGGCTGGCGGGTGCGGGCGGCGCGGTGCGCAACTGCACCATCGTCCGGCGATAGGGGGCGATGCCGATCGGCCGTGCGCCGGCCGCGCGTGCGACCTGATCGGCCCAGGCCCCGGCGGCGTTGACCAGCACGCGTGCGGCATGGGTGCCCGTCGGCGTTTCGATCGTCCATACCCCATCCCGGCGCTCGGCAGCGACGACCGATGCGTCGGTGACCAGCGTGACCCCCGCCCGGCGGGCCTCGGCCAGATACAGGGCGTGGAGCCCGCCCACGTCGATATAGGCGCAGCTCGGCTCGATCACGCCCAGCGTCCAGTCGGGGCGCAGGCCCGGCACCCGCGTCGCCGGGTCGATGCGATGGAGTTCGACGCCGCTCCCCTCGAACGCCGTCAGGAAGCGATCGATCGCCGCCCCGTCCTGCTGGCGGCCGATGTGCAACGATCCGAGCGGCTGGAGGAAGCCGCCAGTCTGCAAGGCCGGGCCGGATGCGGTGGTCAGCGGCTGGATACCGGGGCCGCCATAGGTCTCCGACCAGAACGCCGCCGATCGCCCCGTCGCATGACGACCGGGCATATCCTCCGCCTCCAGCAGCAATACCCGCGCACCGCCGCCGACCGCCGCGGCCAGGCTGGCGCCGGCGATGCCCGCGCCCGCGATGGCGATGTCGTAGATCATGGCGCCACCCGGTCGAGAAAGGCGTCGATCGCGGCATAGGCCCGCGCCCGCACGGGTGCGATCTCGCGCAGGATCTCATGCGCCGATTCGGGGCCGAAATGGACGACCTCCGCGTGGGGCAGGCGCCTGGCGACGCCGGCCGCCATCCGCGCATCGACCAGCCGGTCGGCGTCGGCGAGGATGAACTGCACCGGCGTCGTGATCGTCGCCAGCCGGGGATCGACGCGCAGCGCGGCGGTGGCGGCAAAGGCCTGGGCGACCCAGGACCAGCTCGGCGACCCCAGGCAGAGGTGCGGATTGTCCCGACGCCATAGCTGCTGCTCGGTGAAACAGGCGATGTCATGCGTCAGCCGCTGCTGGCGCAGGCGCGCGGCACGGGTGCTCTCGCCGCGGCGCCATGCCGGACGGCGCGGGTCGCCCCGCCCCGCCATCCATGTCGCCAGCCGGTGGCCCAGCAGCGCCCCCATCGGCGCGCGCAGGCCCAGCATCGGCGCGACCAGCACCGCGGCATCGGGTGCGACTCGCCCCTCGGCCAGTGCGCGCAGCGTGACGAAGCCGCCCATCGAATGCCCCAGCACGGCATGGCGCGCGCCCGGCCGGTGCCAATCCCGCCAGAATGCGGAAAGGTCGTCCGCCAGCGTGGCGAAATCCTCGATATGCCCGGTGTCGTCGTCCGCCAGCCGCCCCGATCCGCCCTGCCCACGCCAGTCGAATGCCGTGATGCTCCACCCTTGCGTGTGGAAATGTTCGAACGCATCCAGATACTTCTCGAACATGTCCGCCCGTCCGGTCTGGAACAGCAGGCGGCGGCGATCACCCGCGGCAGGCCAGTCGAAGCGACGATGGCGCCAGCCGTCGGGCGCGGTCCATTGGCCGACACGCGCGTTGGGATCGAGCTTTCGGCGGGGGGCAACCGGCATCATCCGCCCCGGTTACGTTTTTGAAAGCCCGCCCGTCTATACCCCTGATCCATGGGGTGGGACTTACCACGTATCGCGCTGATGGCGCTTCTGGGGCTGCTGCTGCTGGCGGCGGGCATCCAGGATGCACGCACGCGTGAAATCGCCAATGGCAAGAACGCCGCGATCGCGCTGCTTGCACCCTTCTGGTGGTGGGCATGCGGGCTGTCGGTGTGGCCGGACATGGTTGCGCAACTGGCGATCGGGCTGGGCCTGTTCATCGTTTTCGCCCTCGCCTTCCGGCTCGGCATGATGGGCGGCGGCGACGTCAAGATGATCGCGGCGCTTGGCCTGTGGCTGCCGGTGCAACCGCTGATGCGGATGCTGGTGGTGATGGCGCTTGCCGGTGGCGTGGTGACGCTGCTGATGCTGATCGAACATCGCTGGCTCAGCGCGCGCGATCCCGACGGGCCGGTCGAGGTTCCGTACGGCGTGGCCATCGCCATCGCCGGACTGCTCACGCTTAGCGAACCGATATTTAACCAGTTTCCACCTACTTAAATCCTAATCCACACGCGAACCCCTCGCGGCCACGCGTCCGAAAAGGCTCAAAGAGAATATGGACAGCCGTAAGATCATTCTGTTGGTGGGCGCGCTGGTGGTGGCCGCCGTCACCGCCTTCTTCGCCCGCACGCTGATCGCCGGCAGCGCCGCGCCGCAAGCGACCGCCGCCGCCGCCACGGCACCGGTGATCGACGGCCCCGAGGTTCTGGTCGCGACCCGCGCGCTGCCGGTGGGCACGATCCTGGACGCCAGCGCCCTGCGCTTCCAGCCCTGGCCCAAGGAGCTGGTCGACGGCGCCTATTATCTGAAGGCGCAGACCGATCTGAAGGCGCTTCAGGGCACGGTGGTGCGCAACGCGATCACCGCCGGCCAGCCGGTGACCCAGGGCGCGCTGGTGAAGCCCGGCGACCGTGGCTTCCTGGCCGCCGCGCTCGGCCCGGGCATGCGGGCAGTGACCGTTCCGGTCTCCGCGCAAGGTTCGGTCGCCGGCTTCGTCTTTCCCGGCGATCGCATCGATCTGGTGCTGACCCAGGAAGTGGCTGGCGGCGGCGACGGCCCCGCGCTCAAGGTATCGGAAACGGTGATGCGCAACGTGCGCGTGCTCGCCACCGACCAGCGCACCGACAATCAGGTGGGCGAGGACGGCAAGACCGAGGTCCGCACCTTCTCCACCGTCACCGTCGAATCGACGCCCAGGATGGCCGAGCAGATCGCGGTCGCGCAGACACTGGGCACCCTATCGCTGTCACTCCGCTCGATTGCGGACAATCCGGCCGAGCTGGAAGAGGCGATCGCGTCCGGCGCAGTCAAGGTGCCCGATGGTGCCGACCCGGCCGCCGAAAAGGCGATGATGCTGCGCGTCGCCAGCCAGCCTCAGGCCGGCAGCAGCAGCTACGCCACCGGGGCGGACGTCTCGCGCTACCAGCGCAGCACCGTGCCGGGCCGCGCGCCTGCCCAGATGGGCGGCAACGCGCCGGCCATCGGTGTGGGCGGCGGCACGGGGGGCGGCACCGTCGCCACCACCGGTATCCCGAGCGGCCCGGTCATCCGCGTCGCTCGCGGCAACAACGTGACCGCCGTGCCGGTCCTGGGGAAGTAATCCGATGCGTACTTGCCTGAACGTCCTGATGCTGAGACCCGCGATGCTGGCGCTGGCGGCGACCCTGCCTGCCATCGCCGATGCCCGCCCCGCCGACCCGGCCCCTGCGGCCACGGCCGCCGGCGGTGGCGGCGCGGTGATGCAGGTAAACACCGGTCGTGGCCGGCTCATCACCCTGTCGCGCCCGATGAGCGATCTGTTCGTCGCCGACGACTCGATCGCGGACGTACAGGTGCGCTCGCCCACCCAACTCTATGTCTTCGGCAAGAAGCCGGGCGAGACGACGATCTCCGCCACCGCCCGCGGCGGCGCGGTCGTCTATGCGACCACGGTGCGCGTCGGCAACAATCTCGACGCGGTCGGGCAGATGCTGCGCCTGACCATGCCGGAGGCGAACATCGTCGCCACGCCGATGAACGGCCTGATCCTGCTGACCGGCACCGTCGCCGCGCCCGAGGACGCAGCCGAGGCCGAGCGGCTGGTACAGGGCTTTGTCGGCGAGACCACCAAGGTCCTGTCGCGCCTGAAGACCGCGACGCCTTTGCAGGTGAACCTCCAGGTGCGCATCGCCGAGGTCAGCCGCAGCTTCGTCAAGAATATCGGCGTCAACCTGCTCAACCGCCACAGCACCAGCGGCGGCCTGTTGTTCGGGATCGATTCGGGGCGGACGACCGGATCGTCGATCGCCGACGCCACCAACACCGCCGGGCAGATCACCGGCACGCGCTACACCGTCGCCAAGGGCCCGGATCGCACCACGCTTGGCCTCGGCGGTCGTATCCTCGGCATGGACCTGCTCGCCGCGATCGACCTGGGCGAAACGCTGGGACAGGTGACGACGCTCGCCAACCCCAACCTGACCGCGCTGTCGGGCGAGACCGCAACCTTCCTGGCCGGCGGCGAGATCCCGATCCCGCTGGCCTCCGGCTTCGGGGCGGTGAACGTCGAGTTCAAGCAGTACGGCGTCAGCCTGGCCTATACGCCGACGGTGCTGTCCGACGGGCGCATCTCGCTGCGCGTCCGGCCGGAAGTGTCGCAGCTATCGTCTGCCGGTGCGGTGACGATCGGCGGCACCACCATTCCCGGCCTGACCACCCGCCGCGCCGAGACGACGCTGGAACTCGGCTCCGGGCAGAGCATGATGATTGGCGGCCTGCTGTCGAACAGCAACGACAATTCGGTCGACAAGACGCCGTGGCTGGGCGACCTGCCGCTGATCGGCAGCCTGTTCCGGTCGAACGCGTTCCGCCGCAGCGAGACCGAACTGGTCATCATCATCACCCCCTATCTGGTGAAGCCGGTGAATAGCCAGAGCGACATCGCCCTGCCCACCGACGGCGCGCGCACTCCGCGCGACATCGACCGGGTGATCAAGGGTGAGCTTGGCACCGGCGCCAGCGGCGAGCGCCGGCCGGTGCCGACCATGGCGCCCCCGCGCCAGTCCGCGCCCGCCATCGGCCTGTCGGCCCCCGCCCCGGCGGCGCCGCCGGCTTCCAAGCCTTCCAAGCCGGCCAAGGGCGTTCCCGCCCCCGGCTTCTCCAACTGATCGGTCCGGGATGCGACACGCCATGACCCACGCCCTTACCCTGACAACCACGCTGGCGGCGGCGCTGCTGCTCGCCGGTTGCACCGGCACGCAGAATCGCGGCGTCGAATCCGTCCATCAACCGGTGGTCGACCGGACCGACTATGCGCTCGATCTGGGCGTGATCGGTGGACGGCTGGCCGCTGGCGAGGAGGAACGGCTGGACGGCTGGGCCCGCACGCTGCGCCTCGGCTATGGCGACCATGTCGCGCTCGACGATCCCGCGAGCGAAGCCCCCGGTGCCCGCGCCGAGGTGGCCGGACTGATCGCGCGCTACGGCCTCATCCTCGACGATGCCGCACCGGTCTCGCAGGCGTCGGTCACCCCCGCCACGATCCGCGTCGTGGTCAGCCGGACGCGCGCCGCGGTGCCGGGCTGTCCGGACTGGTCACGCGACAGCAGCCTGGACTGGAACCAGAACACCTCGTCCAACTATGGGTGCGCCACCAATTCGACGCTGGCCGCAATGGTCGCCAACCCGGCCGATCTGGTCCAGGGCCGCACCGGCCGCGGGACGACGGACCCGGCGCAGGTTTTCAAGAGCATCGACCTGTATCGCAAGGCCGTGCCCACCGGCGGCGGCGGCACCACGGTCGGCAGTGCCGGCGGCGGTGGCGGTGGCGGTGGCGGCGGAGCCGGCGCCAGCGGGGGGGGCAGCCGCTGATGAACGCTCCCTGGAAGCCCGGCGCGATCACCGGTCGCGATCCCTTTGTCGCCTATGTGTGCGACGAAGCGACCGCCGAGGCAGTGCGCCCGATCGTCACCGAACAGGGCTGGTCGCCGGACAAGGTCCACAAGGGCGGCCTGCGCAACGCGATCCAGTCGCTGTCGGTCTCCGCCAGCCCGCAGATCCTGCTGGTCGATCTGTCCGAATCGGGCGATCCGCTGAACGACATCAACGCGCTGGCCGAGGTGTGCGAGCCGGGCACGGTGGTGATCGCCGCCGGTCAGGTGAACGACGTCCGCCTGTACCGCGACCTGCTGGCCAGCGGCATCCAGGATTATCTGCTGAAGCCGCTGCACCGCGACATGCTGCGCGATGCCTTTGCCAATGCCCAGGCGCTGCTCAGCGCGCCCAAGCATAATGAGGGGCCGAGCGAGCACGCACATTGCGCGGTGGCGGTGATCGGCGCGCGCGGCGGGGTGGGGGCATCCACCGTCGCCACTTCGCTCGCCTGGCTGCTTGCCGAGAAGGAAAAGCGCTCCACCGCGCTGCTCGATCTCGACGTGCATTTCGGCACCGGCGCGCTGGCGCTGGATCTGGAGCCCGGCCGCGGCCTGACCGACGCGATCGAGAATCCCAGCCGCATCGACGGCCTGTTCATCGAGCGCGCCATGGTGCGCGCTTCCGAAAAGCTGGCCGTGCTGTCGGCGGAAGCACCGATCAACAGCCCGATCATCACCGACGGCTCGGCATTCCGCGCGCTGGAAGAGGAAATGCGCGCCGCGTTCGAATGCATGGTGATCGATCTGCCGCGCGGCATGCTGGTCCAGCATCCGCAACTGCTCGCCGACGTGCAGACGGTGGTGCTGGTCACCGAACTGACGCTGGCCGCGGCACGCGACACCATCCGGCTGCTCTCCTGGCTGAAGGCGAACGCGGCGCAGACCCAGGTCGTCGTGCTGGCGAACCGCATGCATCCCGCCGCGCAAGCGGAGATCGGCCGCAAGGACTTCGAAACGTCGATCGAGCGGCGTATCGACCATGTCATGCCCTTCGATCTGAAGCTGGCGGCGCAGGCGGCCAAGCTGGGCAAGACGCTGGCGGAGGCGGGCAAGGCGAGCAAGACCATCACGCCCCTTGCCGAGATCGCGGGCAACCTCTGCTTTGCGGCCGCCGAAGGCGCCGTGCCCGGTGCAGCCAAGGGGATCAAGGGTGGCCGCGGACCGTCGCTGATGGCGCGGTTCGACATCAAGGGCCTGATGGCCAAGCGCCCGCCGCGCAAATGATCGCTCCCCGCCCCCATATCCTGCCCGACTGCGGAGCGGCGCGATGACGGACATGTTGCCCTTCATCATGGTCATGGTCGGCATGGCGATCGTTCTGGCGATGATCGTGATGGCCTTTGCCGGCCCCTCCCCGGCCCGCGCCCAGGCGCGCCGCATGGCGCAACTGCGCGAGCGGCATTCGGAGGTGGCGGTGATCTCCTCCACGCAGATGCGCCGCATCACCAATGCGCGCGACACGCGGATGGACCAGGCGTTCGGCCGCATCCTGCCCAACCCGGCATTGCTCGCCAAGCGGCTGGCGATGACGGGCAAGGACTGGACGGTGGGCCAATATGGCATGGTCAATGCCGGCGTGACGCTCACCGTCGCGGTGTTGATGCTGGTGGAGGGCATGCCCTTCCTGCTGGCGCTGTTCGCCGCGATCTTCATCGGCGTCGGCATCCCCCATTTCGTCATCGGCAAGCTGATCCAGCGCCGGGTGGGCCGGTTCACCGCCAAGTTTCCCGATGCGATCGAGCTGCTGGTCCGCGGCCTGCGCTCAGGGCTTCCCATCACCGAGACGATGAGCGTGGTCGCGCAGGAGGTCGAGGGACCGGTGGGTGAGGAATTCCGCACCATCACCGACAAGATGAAGATCGGCCGCTCGATGGACGTGGCGCTGCAGGAAACCGCCGACCGGCTGGGTACGCCCGAGTTCCAGTTCTTCGTCATCACCATCGCCATCCAGCGTGAAACCGGCGGCAATCTGGCCGAAACCCTGTCCAACCTGGCCGACGTGCTGCGCAAGCGGGCACAGATGAAGCTGAAGATCCGGGCGATGTCGTCCGAATCCAAGGCATCGGCCTATATCGTCGGCTCGCTGCCGTTCATCGTCTTCGGCCTGATCTTCATGGTCAATTCCGCCTATTTGATGAACTTCTTCACCGATGAGCGGCTGATGATCGCAGGGCTTGGCGGCCTTTTGTGGATGGGCATCGGCGTCTTCATCATGGCCAAGATGGTCAGCTTCGAGATCTGAGGGACGATCATGGCCCCCAACACCCCCACGATATTGGGCATCGACGTGCTCTGGATGGCGACGATCCTGTCGGGCGTCGCCGCCTTTGCGGTGATGGTCGCGATCTATGCGGTCACCACCTCGCGTGATCCGATGGCCAAGCGGGTCAAGGCGCTGAACGACCGGCGCGAACAGTTGAAGGCTGGCATCACCGCCTCCACCAAGCGCCGTGCCAAGCTGGTCCAGCGCAACGACACCGCCGACCGGATGCGCGCCGTGCTGCAATCCCTGTCGGTGTTGCAGGAGGAACAGGTCAAGGCGGCGCAGATCAAGCTGCTTCAGGCTGGCATCCGATCGAAGGAATGGGCGGTTGCGGTCATCTTCGGCCGGCTGGTCATGCCCATCGTGTTCGGGGGGATGGCGCTGCTCTGGGTTTACGGCACCGACGGGTTCGCCGACTGGTCGCCGCTCAAGAAATACATGCTGGTCGCCGGCACCTTCATCATGTCCTACAAGGCGCCGGACATCTTTCTGAAGAACAAGATCACCAAGCGATCGGATGCGATCCGGAAGGGCCTGCCCGACGCGCTCGACCTGCTGGTGATCTGTGCCGAGGCCGGCCTGACCGTTGACGCCGCCTTCCACCGCGTCGCGCGTGAACTGGGTCGCGCCTATCCCGAGCTGGGCGAGGAATTCTCGCTGACCGCGATCGAACTCGGTTTCCTGACCGACCGGCGCCAGGCGTTCGAAAATCTGGCGATGCGCGTCGATCTGGACGCGGTGAAGGGCGTGGTCACCACCATGATCCAGACCGAGAAATACGGCACCCCGCTCGCCTCGGCGCTGCGCGTGCTGTCCGCCGAATTCCGCAACGAGCGGATGATGCGCGCCGAGGAAAAGGCGGCACGGCTCCCCGCGATCATGACCGTGCCGCTGATCCTGTTCATCCTGCCGACGCTGTTCGTCGTCATCCTCGGCCCGGCCGCCTGCTCGATCAAGGACTCGCTGATCAGCGGAGGCTGAAACCGACACGGCTTCAGGTCGTTGACCCTCCGTAACAGGAGGTTCGCGATGCTGTTCTCGACACCCACGCAATTCGCGGTGCTGGCACTGCTCTTCGTCGGCGGCTGGCTGCTCGGCCTGGCCAGCCATCCCGGCGGTCGCAAATGGCGCGAACGCTACACCGCCGAGCGCGACGCGCACGCGACGGTACGCAACGAGCATGACACGCGGCTGAGCACCGCCAATGCGCGCATCGCGGAACTGGAACGCGAAAATAGCCGGCTCGCCCAGGCGACCCCGGTGGCAACGGCGGCACCCGCCACGCCGATAACGGGCGCCCCCCTCTCGACCGCGCCGGTCGCCTCACGCCCGATCGCCGCCACCGCCGCCCGCCCGGCCTTCGGCGGCGAACGCCGCGGCTGGTTCGATTTCGGCGACCGGACGCGGCGCTGACCCCTCTCCCGTTGGAAAGGAAATGGCCGTTCTATTCCTCTCCCCTCCGGGGAGAGGAAGGGCCCCATCGTGCAGCGATGGGAAGGTGAGGGGACGCCAAGCAGCGCAGCACTGCTGGTCTGCCCCTCACCCTTCCCACTGCCTGGCGGCAGCGGGCCCCTTCCCTCTCCCCGATGGAGAGAGGGAATTGTATCCCTACCGCTTCAACGCCGCCTGCGCCGCCGCCAGCCGCGCGATCGGCACCCGGTACGGACTGGCCGACACATAATCGAGCCCCACCTGCTCGCAGAATGCGATCGACGCCGGATCGCCGCCATGCTCGCCGCAGATCCCCAGCTTGATGTCGCCCCGCGTCGCACGACCACGCTCGGCGGCCAGGCTGACCAGCTCGCCCACGCCCTCCACGTCCAGGCTGACGAACGGGTCCTTGGCGTAGATGCCCTGCTCGACATAGGCGCCCAGGAAGCGCGCCGCGTCATCACGGCTCACGCCCAGCGTCGTCTGCGTCAGGTCGTTGGTGCCGAACGAGAAGAACTCGCCAACCTCGGCGATCTCGCCCGCCTTCAGCGCGGCGCGCGGCAGCTCGATCATCGTGCCGACCAGATAGTCTACCTCGCGCCCCCGCTCGGCAAAGACCAGCTTGGCCGCCTTGTCGACCACGGCCTTCATCAACTCCAGTTCCCGCCGCGTAGCGACCAGCGGGATCATCACCTCCGGAATCGGTGCCTCTCCCGACTTCTCGGCCACGTCGATCGCCGCCTCGAAAATCGCCCGCGCCTGCATCTCGTAGATTTCCGGGTAGGTCACGCCCAGCCGACACCCGCGATGCCCCAGCATCGGATTGAATTCATGCAGTTCGTTCGCGCGGCGCTTCAGCGTGTCCACGTCCAGCCCGGCCGCCTGCGCCACCTCGGCGAACTCGGCTTCCTCATGCGGCAGGAACTCGTGCAGCGGCGGATCGAGCAGGCGGACGGTGACCGGCAGGCCCGCCATCACCTCGAAGATCGCGGTGAAATCGCTACGCTGTTCGGGCAGCAGCCGGTCGAGCGCGGCGCGACGCCCCTTCTCGTCCGATGCCAGGATCATCTGCCGCACCGCGGTGATGCGGCTACCCTCGAAGAACATGTGCTCGGTCCGGCACAGCCCGACGCCCTCCGCGCCGAACTCGCGCGCGGTCTTGCAGTCGAGCGGCGTTTCCGCGTTGGCGCGCACCTTCAGGCGACGGACCTCGTCGGCCCATTCCATCAGCGTGCCGAAATCGCCCGCCAGCTCCGGCTGCACGGTGGCGACCTCGCCCACCATTACCTCGCCGCTGGCGCCGTCGATGGTCAGCGTGTCGCCTTCGCGCACCTCACGCCCCGCGCAGCGCAACACCTTGTCCTTGGCCGAGATCGCCAGCGATCCGGCACCGGACACGCAAGGCCGCCCCATGCCGCGCGCGACGACCGCCGCGTGGCTGGTCATGCCGCCCCGCGCGGTCAGGATGCCCTTGGCGGCATGCATGCCGTGAATGTCCTCGGGGCTGGTCTCGACCCGGACCAGGATCACCGCCTCGCCCGCCGCCGCGCGCTTCTCGGCGGTGTCGGCGTCGAACACGACCTTGCCCGATGCGGCGCCCGGGCTGGCGGGCAGGCCCTTGGTCAGCACGTCGCGCTTCGCCTCGGGGTCAAGGGTCGGGTGGAGCAACTGGTCGAGCGCGGCGGGATCGACGCGCAGGATCGCCTCCTCGCGGGTGATCAGCCCCTCGTTCGCCATGTCCACCGCGATCTTCAGCGCGGCTTTGGCGGTGCGCTTGCCCGAACGGGTCTGGAGCATCCACAGCTTGGCCTGTTCGACCGTGAACTCGATGTCCTGCATGTCGCGGTAATGGTTCTCGAGCTGGTCGAACACCGCGGCCAGCTCGCCGTAGACCTCCGGCATCGCCTCTTCCATCGATGCGGGCTTGGCGCCGGCTTCCTCGCGTGCCGCCTTGGTCAGATATTGCGGCGTGCGGATGCCCGCCACCACGTCCTCGCCCTGCGCGTTGATCAGGAACTCGCCATAATAGGCGCGGTCGCCCTTCGACGGGTCGCGCGTGAACGCCACGCCCGTGGCCGAGGTGTCGCCCATATTGCCGAACACCATCGCCTGCACGTTGACCGCGGTGCCCCAGTTGGCGGGAATGTCGTTCAGACGGCGATAGACCTTCGCGCGCTCCGACTGCCACGATCCGAACACCGCGCCGACCGCGCCCCACAACTGGTCATGCACGTCCTGCGGGAACGGCTTGCCCCACTGCTCCTCGACCAGCGCCTTGTACTGGGCGACCAATGTCTTCCAGTCGGCCGCACTCATCTCGGTGTCGAGGGTGAAGCCGTTGTCTTCCTTGGCGATCTCCAGCGCTTCCTCGAACGCGCCGTGATCCAGCTCCAGCACGACATCGGCATACATCTGGATGAAGCGGCGATAGCTGTCCCACGCGAACCGCTCGTCGTCCGCCGCCTTCGCCAGCCCCTCGACCGTCTCGTCGTTCAGCCCCAGGTTCAGCACGGTGTCCATCATCCCCGGCATCGACACCCGCGCCCCCGAGCGCACCGATACCAGCAGCGGGTTCGTCGGATCGCCGAAGCGCTTCTCCGTCACCGCCTCGATATGCGCGATCCCCTCCGCGACCTCGTCACGCAGCGTCTGCGGGAACTGCTCACCATCCTCGTAATAGCGCGTGCACATCTCCGTCGAAATGGTGAATCCCGGCGGCACCGGCAGCCCGATCGACGCCATCTCGGCCAGGTTCGCGCCCTTGCCGCCCAGCAGGTTCTTGTCCCCCTTGCCGCCATCCGAAACACCGCCGCCGAACCTGTAGACGTAGGTCATTGTCTTTCCTCTGTTTCGTTGTCGTGGTCGCCCAAGAGGGGGCGTATCAGCCTTCAATTCGCGAGAAGTCGGCCACGTTGTGCACCGCAGCACGCACCCGCGCCAGCAGGTTCAGGCGAGCCGCCCGCTTGGCGGGATCGGCGTCGTTGACCTTCACGGCCTCGAAGAACGCATCGATCGGCGCGCGCAGGCTCGCAAGGGCGGCCATCGCCGCCTCGAAATCCTCTCGCGCCACCGCCTCGCTCGCCCGCGGCTCGGCCGCATCGAGCGCGGCGATCAGGTCGGCCTCGGCCTGTTCGGGTGCGTAGGACAAGGCGGTCGCCTCGACGCCCGTCACGCCTTCCTTCTTCAGAATGTTGGCCGCGCGCTTGTACCCGGCGAGCAGGTTCGCCCCGTCCTCGGTCCCGACAAACGCCTGAAGCGCGCGGACCCGGGCGAGCAGCCGGACCAAATCGTCCTCGCCCCCCAGCGCGAACACCGCATCGATCAGGTCATGACGGACGCCTGCCTCGCGCTGCTGGACCTTCAGGCGGTCGGCGAAGAAGTCGAGTACGTCGGCACTGACCGCACGCGCCAGCGGGAAACGGAGACGGTTGTCGAGGATCAGCGCAATCACGCCCAGCGCCGAGCGACGCAGCGCGAAGGGGTCCTTGGAGCCGCTGGGCTTCAGGTCCGCGCCGAAAAAGCCGGTGATGCTGTCCAGCTTGTCCGCCATGCTGACAGCCACCGTCACCGGCGCGGTCGGTACGTCATCCCCCTGCCCGACCGGCTTGTAATGGTCGCGCACCGCCTCGGCGACGCGCGCGTCCTCGCCTTGCGCGGCGGCGTAGTAACCGCCCATCAGCCCCTGCAACTCGGGGAACTCGCCGACCATGCCGGTAACGAGGTCCGCCTTGGCCAGCCGCGCCGCGCGCTCGGCCAGCGCCGGGTCGCAATCGGGGACGATCCCCTCGCTCGCCAGCCAGGCCGCAAGCGTCGCCACCCGTTCCACCTTGTCGGCGACGGTGCCGAGCTTTTCGTGGAAGACGATCTTCTCCAGCTTGGCCGCCTGCTCTTCCAACGGCGTCTTCAGGTCGGTCTCGAAGAAGAAGCGTGCATCCGACAGGCGCGCAGCAAGCACCTTGCGGTTGCCCTCCACGATCTTCGCGCCGCCATCGCTCGCCTCGATATTGGCGGTGCAGACAAAGGCGTTGGCCAGCTTGCCCGCGCCGTCGCGACACACGAAATATTTCTGGTTCACCCGCGCGGTAAGCTGGATCACCTCGGGCGGCACGTCGAGAAAGGCTTCGTCGAAGCGGCCGAGCAGCGGCACCGGCCATTCGGTCAGGCCGGCATTCTCCGCCACCAGCCCCTCGTCCTCGACCAGTTCCAGCCCGGCCTCCTGCGCCAGCGCGGCGCCGCGGGTGCGGATCAGCGCGGCGCGCTCATCCTGATCGACCAGCACGTGCACGGCGCGGAGCTGCTCGACATAGGTATCCGCGCCGGTAAGCGTGATCGCGGCGGGCGCATGGAAGCGGTGCCCCCGCGTCCCGGCACCGCTGGCGATGCCGGCGATCTCGACGGGCACGACCGCGCCGCCGAACAGCGCGACGATCCCGTGCAGCGGCCGCACCCAGCGCAGGCTCTCGGTGGAGCGCGACGCATCGCCCCAGCGCATCGACTTGGGCCACGGAAACGCGCGGATGATCGCGGGGATCGCCTCGGTCAGCACCTCCGCCGTCGCGCGACCGGGCTTTTCGGTAACAGCGAACAGCACACCGTCCCGCTCGACCAGTTGCTCGCGGGCCAGTCCGGTCTTGCGCAGGAAGCCCTCCAGCGCCTGGGGCGGTGCGGAGGCCCGCGGCCCCTTTACTTCCTCCGACACCGCCTGCGTCGCTGCGGGCAATCCCCGCGCGATCAGCGCGAGACGGCGCGGGGTGGCATAGGTGATCACCTGCCCGGCGGTCAGCCCGGCCTTTGCCAACTCGGCGGCGAACAGGCGGGCGAGATCCTCACGCGCCTTGGCCTGCATGCGGGCGGGAATTTCCTCGGAGCGGATTTCCAGAAGAAAGTCGCTCATGCCGCCCACCCGTTCTTCTCCATCCATGCGCCGCACGCGCCCTTCGCCAGATCGCGGACGCGCCCGATATAGGCCTGACGCTCCGCCACCGAGATCACGCCGCGCGCCTGGAGCAGGTTGAAGGTGTGGCTGGCCTTGATCGCCTGTTCATAAGCCGGGATCGGCAGGCCACGCGCCAGGCTGTTCTCGCACTCGGCGGCGGCCTTGCGGAACGCATCGAACAGCGTGTCGGTATCCGCCACCTCGAAGTTCCACGTGCTCATCTGGCGCTCGTTCTCCAGGAAGACGTCGCCATAGGTCACGCCCGCATCGTTGAAGCGAAGGTCGTACACATTGTCGACGTCCTGGATGTACATCGCCAGCCGCTCCAGCCCATAGGTCAGCTCGCCCGCGACGGGCTTCATGTCGAAACCGCCCATCTGCTGGAAATAGGTGAACTGCGTCACCTCCATGCCGTCGCACCAGACCTCCCAGCCCAGTCCCCAGGCGCCCAGCGTCGGGCTTTCCCAATCGTCCTCGACGAAGCGGATGTCGTGACGGGCCATGTCCACCCCGATCGCGGCCAGCGAACCCAGATACAGGTCCTGCAGGTCGGCCGGGCTCGGCTTCAGGATCACCTGATACTGGTAGTAATGCTGCAGCCGGTTGGGGTTCTCGCCATAGCGGCCATCGGTCGGCCGGCGACAGGGCTGGACGAAGGCGGCGTTCCACGCGTCCGACCCCAGCGCGCGTAGCGTGGTGGCGGGGTGAAAGGTGCCGGCCCCCATCTCCATGTCATAGGGTTGCAGGATCACGCATCCGCGATCGCTCCAATAGTCATGGAGCGTAAGGATCATGCGCTGAAAGGATAGAGGCTGGGTCACGGCTGCGGCTTTGGCGGATGGGTCCAGCAGGGTCAAGCGAGTGGCACCGGGCGCGCGGACGGGCTAGGTAGGGCGCCGCGATCCACCCGAGGAGATCCCCCTTTGCTACTCCGTTCGTTCCGCGCCGTGCTGGCCACGCTGGCCCTCAGCCTTGCGCTTCCCGCCTGCGCCCAGTCCAAGCCCGCACAGGCGCCGAACGATGCCGATCCGGCGCTGTGGGTGGTGAAGGACGAGGACACCACCGTGTACCTGTTCGGCACCATCCATGTGCTGAAGCCCGGCCTGTCCTGGTTTGACGAGGCGGTGAAGACCGCGTTCGACACGTCCGGCGAACTGGTGCTGGAAATGGTGCAGCCGGACCCGGCCGCCATGCAGCAGATCGTCGCCACGACCGGCATCAACCCGACCGGCCCGACCCTGACCGAGCAACTGCCCGAGGCCAAGCGCCCCGCCTATCTGAAGGCGATGACCGAAGCGGGCCTGCCCCCCGCCGCGTTCGACAGGATGAAGCCCTGGCTCGCCGCGGTCAGCCTGTCGCTGATGCCGATCCAGAAGCTGGGCTATGACGCGTCGAACGGCCCGGAAACCGTGCTGGCCACCGCCGCCAAGAGCGCGAACAAGCCGGTGATCGGGCTGGAAACCGCCGAACAGCAGATCGGCTATTTCAACGGCCTGTCACAGCCGGCCCAGATGCAGTTCCTGGTCTCCACCGTCGACGAACTGCCGGAAGCGGGCAAGACGATGGCGACGATGGTCGATAACTGGTCGCATGGCGACCCGGAGGCGCTCGCCAGGGAAATGAATGAAAGCCTGAAGGACTCGCCCGAGGTCGCGAAGGTGCTCCTGACCGACCGCAACGCCCGCTGGGCGAAGTGGATTGCACAGCGCATGGCAAAGCCCGGCACCGTCTTCGTCGCGGTCGGCGCCGGGCATCTTGCCGGTCCGGACAGTGTGCAGGCGCAACTGGCCAAGGCCGGCGTGAAGGCGCAGCGCGTCGCCTATTGAGCCGACATTGCCAGCGCGCAGGGTTTCGGCTATGCGCGCCGGCTTCCGGCCATGGTCATCCCTGGAGGCGTGGGCGGAAAAAGCACATCCATTCGTTTTCGGAGCATATCGCATGAGCGACACCATTACGCTCGCAGCCGAGACGCGTGACCGGGCTGGCAAGGGAGCCTCCCGTTCGCTGCGCCGTGAAGGCCGCGTCCCCGCCGTGATCTACGGCCAGAACAAGGAGCCTGCCGGCATCCATCTCGAGGAGAAGGAACTGGTCAAGGCCCTCATGACCGGTCACTTCTTCAACTCGGTCGTGATGCTGAACGGCGAGCGCACGCTGCCCAAGGACGTTGCGTTCCACCCGGTCACCGATCGTCCGCTGCACGTCGACTTCCTGCGCATCGGCGAGCATTCGACCGTCACCGTCGCGGTGCCGGTCGTGTTCACCGACGAGGAAGAGTCGCGCGGTCTGAAGCAGGGCGGTGTGCTCAACATCACCCGTCACGAGGTCGAGCTGGTCGTCGACGCCGCCAATATCCCGGCGGAGCTGACCATCTCGCTCAAGGGTCGCGAGATCGGCGACTCGATCCACATCTCCGACGTGACGCTGCCCAAGGGCGCGCAGCCGGCGATCGAGGATCGTGACTTCGCGATCGCCACGATCGTGCCGCCGACCGTCCCGACCGCTGCCGACGTGGCCGCCGACGTCGAGGCCGGTGCGGCCGGCGACGAGACCGCCGAGGGCTGATCGTCGCGGGTCCCCTCCTGGGGATCGGTCGGATGGGGGGCAGGTGGCGGCAACGCCCCTGCCCCCTTTTCGTTATGGGGTGGGCTGGTCCAAAGCCAGCTCGGTTGAGTTCGATCCATTCCCCCCTCCGTTCGTGCTGAGCGTAGTCGAAGCACAGCCACCGGCGCATGGCCTTCGACTTCGCTCAGGCCGAACGGATGTGATGCAGGCCTCATGCACGATCATCTAAACCACCCGCCAACCAAGGAGATCGCAGCGTGCAAATCTGGGTCGGACTCGGCAATCCGGGGCCGCAATATGCGATGCACCGGCACAATATCGGCTTCATGATGCTGGACGCGATGGCCGAGATCCATGGCTTCGGCGCGGTGAAGAAGCAGTTTCAGGGCTGGACGCAGGAAGGCCGCATCGGCACGCACAAGGTGCTGCTGCTGAAGCCCGCCACCTTCATGAACGAAAGCGGCCGCGCGGTCGGCGAGGCGCTGCGCTTCTACAAGCTCGACACCGGCGCGCTCACCGTCTTCCACGACGAACTCGATCTCGCCCCCTTCAAGGTCAAGGTAAAGACCGGCGGCGGTACCGCGGGGCATAACGGCCTGCGCTCGATCGACCAGCATCTCGGCCCCGATTTCCGCCGCGTCCGCCTCGGTATCGGCCATCCGGGCCACAAGGACCGGGTGACCGGCTATGTCCTCGGCAACTACGCGAAGACCGAAATCGAGCCGCTGTCCGATCTGCTCGGCGCCGTCTCCGCGGAGGCCGGCTGGCTCGCGGATGGCGACGACACCCGTTTCATGAACGACGTTGCCCTCAGGATGGGCCAATGAGCGATTCCGCAACGGTACGCCGCCTGTTCGCCTCGCTGCTCTACCAGGGCCGGATCGACGATGCCGATCTGATGACGGAACTGAAGGATAGCTGCCTCGCGCTTGCCGAGGAGGACCGGGCCGGACGGCGCTGGTCGAAGGAACATGGCTATCGCGGCTATACCAGCTATGCCTCGCTCAACGATCTTCCGATCCGCGATCCGGTCTTTGCGGACCTGAAGAAGAAGCTCGATCGCCACGTCGCGGCATTCGCGCAGGAATGCGCGTTCGATCTCGGCGGTCGCAAGCTGAAGCTGGACAGCCTGTGGGTCAACGTCCTGAAGCCGGGTGGCCATCACTCGGCGCATATCCATCCGCACAGCGTCGTCTCCGGCACGCTCTATGTGGCGATGCCGCCGGGCGCCGGGGCACTGAAACTGGAAGACCCGCGCCTGCCGATGCTGATGGCCGCGCCGCCCCGCCGCCCCGATGCGCCCGGCGACCTCGCCACCTTCGCCACCGCGCAACCCGAACCCGGCACCGTGCTGCTCTGGGAAAGCTGGCTGCGTCACGAGGTTGTTCCCAATGGCGCGAAGGGTGACCGGATCAGCGTCAGTTTCAACTACAGGTAGTTACGCAGGCGAAAAGGTTCCGTCATCCTGGCGCTGTTTCGGCACGTTTTGTCGCGGCATACTCGTCTCGTTAGTAGCCGACATGATTAACGGGCGCCACGCGCGGCGCCCTGCTGCGCAGATCAGCGCAGAGAAATCGCACGACATGCTGGAAGCCGTTGTTTTCACCTATGGAATGCTCGCAAGTGTCGTCCTGTCGGGCGCGACTCGCAATGCCAAGGCCCGCCGCGCCAATCCGCGGATGCTGCAATATGTCGGTTACGTGCTGATGGGCTTCTCTGCGGCCCTCGGCGTGATGCTGCTCGGTTATGCTGCGGTGATGAGCCTGTCCGGCTAAGCATTGAGGTGCGGCGCCCACGTCGCTAGAGCGGCGCTTTCGCCTCTCTCCACAGGAACGACGCATGGGTTTCCGCTGCGGCATCGTGGGCCTGCCGAATGTCGGCAAGTCCACCCTCTTCAACGCGCTCACCGAGACGGCCGCCGCGCAGGCCGCCAACTATCCCTTCTGCACGATCGAGCCGAACGTCGGCAACGTCGCCGTGCCCGATCCGCGCCTCTACACGCTGGCCGGGATCGCCGGTTCGGCCAAGATCATCGAAACGCAGCTCGCCTTTGTCGACATCGCCGGGCTTGTCCGTGGCGCGTCCAAGGGTGAAGGTCTCGGCAACCAGTTCCTCGGCAACATCCGCGAGGTGGACGCGATCGTCCACGTCCTGCGCTGTTTCGAAGACGGCGACGTCACCCATGTCGAGGGCAAGGTCGATCCCATCGCCGATGCCGAAACGGTCGAGACCGAGTTGATGCTCGCCGATCTCGAAAGCCTGGAAAAGCGTGTCCCCAACCTCGTCAAGAAGGGGCAGCAGGGCGACAAGGAGGCCAAGATCGGCGCCGCTGTGCTCGGTCAGGCACTGGAGTTGCTGCGCGACGGCAAGCCCGCGCGCCTGACCCAGCCCAAGGATGCCGAGGAGGAGCGCGTCTTCGCCCAGGCGCAGTTGCTGACCGCCAAGCCCGTCCTGTATGTCTGCAATGTCGAGGAAGCGAACGCGGCGAACGGCAACGCCCATTCGCAGGCGGTCTTCGCCAAGGCGGCGGCGGAGGGCGCGCAGGCCGTGGTCGTGTCCGCCGCGATCGAGGCGGATATCGCGACGATGCCGGCCGAGGACCGCCCCGAGTTCCTGAGCGAGCTGGGGCTGGCCGAAACCGGCCTCGCCCGCGTCATCCGCGCCGGCTACACGCTGCTCCAGCTTCTCACCTTCTTCACCGTCGGCCCCAAGGAGGCGCGCGCCTGGACCGTTCATGCCGGTGCCAGGGCCCCACAGGCAGCGGGCGAGATCCACACCGATTTCGAACGCGGGTTCATCCGCGCCGAAACCATCGCCTATGACGACTATGTCGCCTGCAAGGGCGAGGCCGGTGCCCGCGACGCCGGCAAGCTGCGCCAGGAAGGCAAGGACTATGTCGTCCATGACGGCGACGTGATGCTCTTCCGCTTCAACGTCTGATCGCTTCAAGCCCTCCCCGTCCAGGGAGAGAGGCGCTGGCGTACCCATTGCATCTGCTGCTCTGTCTAACCCCCTCTCCCCTCCGGGGAGCATCAGGTAAACAGCGCCCCGCGCTGTTTAGTCCATGCCGGGGGCATGGACGACCTGATGCTGGAGGGGCCCACTGCCGCGAGGCGGTGGGAGGGTGAGGGGCCGCCCAGCAACGCAACGCTGCCCGGCAACCCCTGCTTCCGCCTGTCACAAATCCCCGCTAGTCGCTCACGCCATCATGCGGAAAATCCTCACCCTTCTTGCCACTCTCGCCCTCGGCGCCTGCGCCTACCCCGCACACCCGCCTGCCCTGGCGTCCGTCACGCAACCGGCCTCGCCCCCGGCAACGCTCGAACAGCGCAGCCCGGTCACCATCCTCGTCTCGATTGACGGCTTCCGCCCGGACTATCTGAACCGCGGCGTCACCCCCCACCTCTCCGCCCTGGCGACCGGCGGCGTGTCGGCGGCGATGCGTCCATCCTTCCCCTCCAAGACCTTTCCCAATCACTGGACACTGGTCACCGGCCTGGTGCCCGACCGCCACGGCATCGTCGCCAACAGCTTCACCGATCCCGCCCGGCCGACCGAGCCCTTCACCATGGCCTCGGACGATCCCTTCTGGTGGAACGCCGCCGAGCCGATCTGGGTGACTGCCGAAAAGGCCGGCATCCGCACCGCCACCATGTTCTGGCCCGGCTCCAACGTCGCGTGGGGCGGCACCGCCGCGCAAGCATGGCCGCACCGCATCACCGGCGGTACGCGCCCCGCCGACTGGCAGCAGTTCAACCAGCAGGTGAGCGACCACCAGCGGGTCGATGCGGTGATCGACTGGCTCCGCCGTCCGGCCGAAACCCGCCCCCGTCTGGTGACCCTCTATTTCGACGAGGTCGACACCGCCGGCCACCATAATGGCCCCGACGCGCCGGAGACCACGCAGGCAATCGCGGCGGTCGATCAGGCGATCGGCCGACTGGTCGAGGGTCTCGGTCGCCTGAACCAGCCCGCCAACCTCGTCATCGTTGCGGATCACGGCATGGCCGCGACCAGCAGCACGCGCACGATCGCGCTCGATACGCTGCTCGATCCAGCCGACTATGTCCTCAACGACAGCGGCCCCTATGCCACCTTCACGCCGCAACCCGGCCATGAGGCCGCGTTCGCCGCACGCCTGCTGGCAAAGCACCCGCACATGCAGTGCTGGCGAAAGGAGGCGCTGCCCGCCCGCTTCCGCTATGGCCGCAATCGCCGCATCCCGCCCTTCCTTTGCCTGGCCGAAACCGGCTGGACGATCAGCGCCAAGGCGCCCGACCGCGCATCGAGCGGCGGCACGCACGGCTATGACCCTGCTGATCCCGACATGGCGGCCCTGTTCATCGCCAACGGTCCCGCCTTCACCCCCGGCCGCCGCCTGCCCCCCTTCGACAACACGGCCGTTGCCCCCATGCTGCGCGACCTGATCGGCCTGCCTGCGGGCCAGGGGCTCGACGGAACGGATGCGCCGTTCCAGAAGGTGCTGCGTCGATAAGCAGGAGGGGACGGATGCAGTATTTCGAGGATATCACGGTCGGCGACCGTGCCGGCTTCGGCCATTACCCGGTCACGCGCGACGAGGTGATCGCCTTTGCCGAGAAATACGATCCCCAGCCCTTCCACCTGTCCGACGAGGCGGCCGCACGCACCCATTTCGGCCGGCTGGCCGCCAGCGGCTGGCATAGCTGCGCGATGATGATGGCGATGATCGTCGAACATGGCCGCGCGCATCGCCAGGCCGGCCTTGGTTCACCGGGTCTGGACGAGCTTCGCTGGCTGAAGCCTGTCTATCCGGGCGACACGCTACGCTGCGAAAGCGAGGTGCTGGCCGCCCGCGCCTCGGAAAGCCGCTCGACCATCGGGCTGCTCAAGACGCGGGTCACCGTGTTCAATCAGGATGATGCCGCCGTGCTGACCTGCATCTCCAACGTCATGATCGCCCGTCGTCCCGCCTGACCGGCTCAGCGGCGACCGCGCCAGCCACGGCCACGATCGGCGCGATTTTCCCGCCGCAGCTCGCGGCGTTCGCGGCGCACGTCGCTGCGGAACTCGCGGCGCGCGTCACGGCGACCGTCGCGGAACTGATCGCGCGTGATCACCCCGTCGCGATAGGCCTGGCGGTTCTGACGCAGATCGCCGCGATAATCGCGCCGCTCGCGGCGGACGTCGCGGCCGAAATCGGCCCAGTTGTCGCGGATCGCATCGTTGCGATACCCGCGCCGCTGCCCCTGCCAGTAATTGCGCTGGCGATCGTTCCAGCGAAACGGCCGGCGGTCGCGGTCATAAACGTAGATGCCGGTACCCGGATAATAGAAGTCGTTGTACCAGCCATAATAGGACGGCGCATAGCCGCCGCCGAAACCGCCGCCATAGGGATAGGCGTCATAATAGCCCCGGCCATAGCCCAGCGACGTGCCGCCATAGCCATAGCCGTCGGCGCAGCCCGACAATGCCGCCACGAACCCCATGGCCAGACCGGCCAAGCCCAGACGCTTCAACACCATCGAACCTCTCCCGAACACGAGGATGCGGCCAGGATACGCGCCGCCTATGGCGATGCAACTCGGCGCACTTCGATGTTGTTCCGGATCGACATGCTCAACCGCGTGCCATCGCGACCAGCGCATCGATCACGCTGCTCCCGGCCAGCGGGCCGAACAGCAGCATCAGCAGGTTGAAGCCAATGACCCAGGTCAGCACCTTCTCCTCACGCCGGCTGATGCGGCGCGGCGGCGGTGACGGGCGCCAGGGCGGCGGTGGCGGCTGATCGCGGAAATCGACGAACATCGGGCAACTCCCGGCAGGCCGATCTCCGCCCGCCAGCAGGTCAACGCCCCGCTGCCCCGCTCAGTGCCAAAAGGGGGTCAGTGCCCCGGAAACGCGAGCAAGGACGCCACCGCGACGCCGTCGGCCCGCAACGCGTCGGCCCCGCCCAGATCGGGCAGGTCGACCAGAAACTGCGCCTGCACCAGCTCGGCCCCCGCCTTCGCCAGCAACCGAACCGCCGCCCGTGCCGTGCCCCCGGTCGCGATCAGGTCATCGACCAGCAGCACGCGCGCGCCCGGCGCACAGGCATCGGCATGGATCGCGATCCGATCCTGCCCATATTCCAGCGCATAATCCTCCGCGATCGTCGCGCCCGGCAACTTGCCGTCCTTGCGGATCAGCAGCACCCCGGCCCGCAAGGGCGCCGCCAGCGCCGCGGCGAACAGGAACCCGCGCGCCTCGATCCCGGCGACCAGATCGATCGGCCCGGGCACCGCCGCTGCCATGCGATCGATCGCGGTGGCGAAACCGCCGGCATCGAGCAGCAGCGTGGTGATGTCGCGAAACTGGATGCCGGGCTTCGGAAAGTCCGGGATGGTGCGGATCAGCGCCTTCAGATCGTCATTCTCGGCCATTCAGCGCCCGTGGCAAAGCCGGCGGGCCGTGTCGAGAAGGAATGTGCCGAGGCTATCGTGCGATAGCCGCCATGCGATCGAGACGGGCGGGGCAGATACGGCCCCGCCCAGCGCCTCAATGCTTCACGTCGCGCCAGACATTCTGATACGCACCCCAGGCGAGGACGCAGAAGATCGCGATGAAGATCATCGCCGCAAAGCCCGCCGCATGGCGCTTTTCCAGATTCGGCTCGGCGGTCCAGGTCAGGAAGGCGGCGACGTCCTTGGCCATCTGGTCACGGGTGGCGGCGGTGCCGTCGCTATACTGAACCTGCCCATCGCTGGTGATCGGCGGCGGCATCGCGATGTTCAGATTGGCGAAATACGGGTTGTAGTGCAGCCCCTCGGGCGTCTTCACGTCCGGGAACTCGCGCAGCAGCGCCGCCGGCTGCGGCCGATAGGCGTCGGGACCGACCAGCGAGTAGATATAGTTTCCACCGTCATGCCGCGCCTTGGCCATCAGCGACAGGTCGGGCGGCAGCGCATTGTTGTTCGCGGCGCGCGCGGCGACTTCGTTGGCGAAGGGCGACGGGAAGCGATCGGACGGGATGTTCTTGCGTGTCGTCGCCTCGCCCGTCTCCGGATTGATCGTCGGCTGCTCGATCACCCACTGGTTGGCGATCGCCTTCACTTCGGGATCAGTATAGCCCAGCGCCGCCAGATCGCGGAACGCGACCAGGCGCAGCGAGTGGCAGGCGGCGCACACTTCCTTGTAGACCTGGAAGCCGCGCTGCAATTGCCGCCGGTCGAACGTCCCGAAGATGCCGTCGGAGGACAGATGCGCCTCGCGCGGATGCAGGTGGAACTCCTCCTCCGCGGTCGGGGCGGGCGGCTCCGAGATCAGGCCGGAGACGGTGCCCCACAGTGCGATGGCGAGCACCAGCGTGAAAGCGGCGCCGACGAAGAATGCGATCGTACGAACCATGATGTTTATCGGTCCCCTCTTCGGTTCGTATCTTTACGCGAGCGCGGTCTTGGCCGGGCTCGTGCCGCCATGCTTGGCCAGCACCGCCTCGGTGATCGAGTTGGGCAGCGGGCGCGGACGCTCCGACCGTGCGATGAACGGCAGGATCACCAGGAAGTGCAGGAAATAATAGCCTGCGGTGATCTGGCTGAGGATGATGAAGAACGGCGTCGCCGGCGAACCCCCGCACCAGCCGAGCAGCAGCACGTCGACCACCAGGATCCAGAAGGCGATCCGCGCCTTGGGCCGGAAGTTGTTCGAGCGCACCGGCGACGAGTCGAGCCAGGGCAGGAAGAACAGCAGCAGGATCGACCCGAACATCGCCAGCACGCCCCACAGCTTGGCCGGCAGGATGAAGTCGGCGGTAAAGGCGCGCAGGATCGCGTAGAAGGGCCAGAAATACCATTCGGGCACGATATGCGCCGGCGTCGAAAGCGGGTTGGCCGGGATGTAGTTGTCCGGATGGCCCAGATAGTTCGGAAAGAAGAACAGCAGGAAGGCGAACAGCGCCAGGAAGATGCCCAGCCCGAACCCATCCTTGGCGGTGTAATAGGGATGGAAGGGCACGGTGTCCTGCTCGCCTTTCACGTCCACCCCGGTCGGATTGTTCGAACCCGGGATATGCAGCGCCCAGATGTGCAGGATGATCACGCCCGCGATCACGAAGGGCAGCAGATAGTGGAGCGAGAAGAAGCGGTTGAGCGCGGCGTTATCCGGCGCATAGCCGCCCAGCAGCCAGATGCGGACGGTATCGCCGACCACCGGGATCGCCGAGAAGAAGCCGGTGATCACCTGCGCGCCCCAGAAGCTCATCTGCCCCCAGGGGAGCACATAGCCCATGAAGGCGGTCGCCATCATCAGCAGGAAGATGGTGACGCCCAGCAGCCATACCATCTCGCGCGGCGCCTTGTACGATCCGTAATACAGCCCGCGGAAGATGTGGATATAGACGACGATGAAGAACATCGACGCGCCGTTGGCGTGCGCATAGCGTAGGAACCAGCCGGCATTCACGTCGCGCATGATGCTCTCGACCGAATCGAACGCGACCGCGCCATTGGCGGCATAGTGCATCGCCAGCACGACGCCGGTGATGATCTGGATCGCCAGTGCCGCACCTGCGAGCACGCCGAAGTTCCAGAAATAATTCAGGTTGCGCGGCACCGGATAGCCCGCGCCGACCGCATTGTAGACGAGCCGCGGCACCGGCAGCTTCTCGTCCAGCCAGCGCATCAGCGGCTGCTTCGGCTCGTAATGCTTCGCCCAGGGAAAGCTCATCTGCCGCTCCTCAGCCGACCGTCACGACGGTGTCGGACGTGAATGCATATTCCGGCACCACCAGGTTGGTCGGTGCCGGGCCTTTGCGGATCCGCGCCGCGGTGTCGTAGGCCGATCCATGGCACGGGCAGAAATAGCCGCCGAACGGCCCCTTGTTCTCGCCCTCGCCCGCGCCCAGCGGCACGCAGCCCAGATGGGTGCAGACGCCCAGCGTGATCAGCCAGTTCTTCTTGCCCTCCTTGGTCCGCTCGGCAAGCGTCTGGGGATCGCGCAGCTCGGCCAGCGGCACCGCTTCCGCCGCGGCGATTTCGGTCGGCGTCAGGTTGCGCACGAACAGCGGCTGCTTGCGGAAACTGGTCTTGATCGCCTGGCCGGGCGCGATCTTGGACAGGTCGATCTCGGTGGTCGACGCGGCCAGCACGTCGGCGGACGGGTTCATCTGGTTGATCAGCGGCAACACGATCGCGACCGCACCGACGCCAGCCCAGGATACCGCGGCGATGTTGATGAAATCGCGGCGACGGGGATCGTGGACCTCTTCGTGAAACGGCTCCGGCGCTTCGCCCGGTGGTATTACGTTGTCCGCTACCGCCATTCCCGATCCCTCAACCCGTTTGCATCTCGTTCGTCCGGCGGCCTCTCGCCACCGTCGACACCCCTCCGTCCCCGCGGGAGGCACACAAGTGTTAGCCGCGCCGGCCCCGTTTTGCCAACTGCCAATTTCCCGTACGCGCTTTCCGCCACGAAATCCGTTAGGAACCTGGCCATGCGGATCGCCCTTTTCGAACCTGATATCGCCGGCAATGTCGGCACCATGCTGCGCACCGCCGCCTGTTTCGGCGTCGGCGTCGACCTGATCGAGCCGATGGGCTTCGCCTATTCGGATCGTGCGCTCGCGCGTGCCGGGATGGACTATGCCCGCGCCGCACAGGTGGTGCGCCATGCCGACTGGGATGCCTTTCGGGCAGCGACGCCGGCCCGGATCGTGCTCGCCACCACCACGGGCGCCGTGCCGCTGCCCGAAATGCGCTTCACCGCCGACGACGTCATCCTGCTCGGATCCGAAAGCGCGGGCGTGCCGCCCGATGTCCATGCCGCGGTGGATGCCCGCGTCCGCATCCCGATGCGCCCCGGCTTTCGCTCGCTCAACGTCGCCGCCTCCGCCGCGATCCTGCTTGCCGAGGCGCTGCGGCAGACGCTTTGGACGCAGCCCGGGTGGGACAGGATGACCGATTGACCGCCGCCGCGCCGCCGCCGATGACCGCGACAATGACGACCCGCCCCCTGGACCTGCCCCTCGACGCCGAGCAGGACGCCGCCCGTATCTGGTTCGAATCCTTGCGCGATCGCATCTGTGCCGCGTTCGAGGCGATCGAACGCGAAGCCGGCTCCGATGCCGCCTTCGATTATATCGCCTGGGACCGGCAGGATCCGAGCGGCGAGCCCGGCGGCGGCGGGGTGCGGGGCGTGATGAAGGGCCGCGTGTTCGAGAAGGTCGGGGTCAACGTCTCGACGGTCGGCGGCACGTTCGAGGGCGAGTTCGGCAAGACCATCCACGGCGCGGGCGAGGATCCGCGCTTCGTCGCCACCGGCATCAGCCTGGTTGCGCACATGGCCAACCCGCATGTGCCCGCGGTGCACATGAACACGCGGTTCCTGACCACCACCAAACGCTGGTTCGGCGGGGGCGCCGACCTCAATCCGCCGCTGCCGGTGGCCGCGGACACGCAGGATTTCCACACTACGCTGAAGGCTGCGTGCGACGCGCATGATCCGGCGCATTATCCGCGCTTCAAGGCATGGGCGGACGACTATTTCTACATCCCCCACCGCAAGGTTCACCGCGGCGTCGGCGGCATCTTCTACGATCATCTGGAGGGCGATTTCGGCGCCAGCTTCGCCTTCACCCGCGCGGTCGGCGAGGCGTTTCTGGATGTCTATCCGCGCATCGTCCGCCGCCGCATGCACGACGCCTTCGGCCCCGAGGATCTTGCCGAGCAGCGTCGCTGGCGCGGGCGCTATGCGGAGTTCAACCTCGTCTATGATCGCGGCACGCTGTTCGGGTTGAAGACCGGCGGCAATATCGATGCGATCCTGATGAGCCTGCCCCCGGTCGCCGAATGGGACTGACGCCGGTTGCGGGCGACCAGCTCGCCACGATCGTCACCACGCTGGAGATGCGCGCGCGGCCCCGCCCGCGCCCCCTGCCCGAATCGCCGCTGCGCCTGGTGGCGTGGAACCGGCCCGATCCCGCCAAGTACCGCGCCCTGTTCGCGCGTATCGGCGCGCCTTGGCTATGGTTCTCGCGCCTGGCGATGGACGATGCGGCGCTGACCGCGATCATCCACGATCCGGGCATCGCCGTTTTCGCCGCCACGGATGCGCGCGGGGTCGAGGTCGGCTTTCTGGAGCTGGACCACCGCCATGCCGGCGCGTGCGAGATCGGCTATTTCGGCCTGATCCCGGAACTGGCGGGCGCCGGCCATGGCCGCTGGCTGATGGCCCATGCGCTGATGCGCGCCTGGACGGCCGGGGTGGCACGGGTGTGGGTCCATACCTGCACGCTCGACCATCCCAGCGCGCTCAACTTCTACCGCGCGCAGGGCTTTACCGCGATCAGCCGCACGATCGAGACCTTTCCCGATCCGCGCGTGCTGGGGCTGCTGCCCATGGACGCCGCGCCTCAGATCCCCCTGCTCGCCAACCGGCGATAGGCGACAACCGCGATCAGCGCCTGCGCCACTGCGGTCGCCGCGACCACCGCCGCCGCGCACGCCTCCACCACCGCCACGCCGATCGGATTGCCGCTCTCCTGTCCGCTCAGCCAATCGCCCAGCCACAGGAAGGGCTGTCCCGCCAGGAACCCGCCCAGATACGTCACCGCCGCCAGCCCCATCAGCGCCAATCCAGCGCCCCGGCTGAGCCTGAAGCTGCGCCGAAGCGCGCCGGTGGCCGACATCCGCCCTTCCGCGACCAACGCCGGCCCGGTGACGAGCAGGCGCCCGGCGACATACAGCCCCGGCACGATCCACAGCAGCATGCCCGCGCCCGTCGGCAGCGAGACCAGCACCATCGCCAGCAGGAAGCGCGGCCACAACCGCGCCGCACGGGTCAACGCCTGCCCCAGCGTCCCCCCCGGCACCAGATACAGCACCAGCATCGCCCCGGTTCCCAGAAAGCCGATCGCATAGGCCAGCAGATACCAGCCGCCATGCGCCGCCCCCCAGACGCTCAGCGCCTCCATCCACGCATCGGTACGCGCCTCGCCCACCTCCGCCCCGCGTTCGGGCATGGGTGGTTCGGGCACCAGCAGCGCCAGCGCCAGCGCCGGCAGGAAATGAAACACGCCCGCGATACGCAGCAACAGATCCCGGTCCCGCCGGAACAAAGCCCACGCATCGCGCAACACGGCGACGGGATCGATGGTCATCAGTATGCCGGAGGCACGTCCTTCTGCAAATCCACGTTTGCGGGTGCTGTAGCGCCTGCTGTGGCCACGTACAGCCGGGCCGCGAACACATAGGCGACGGTCAGCAACACGGCGTTGACCGCTGCGCCCGCGATTCCCGCCAGCGCCACCGCGACGCCGCTGGATCCCAGCAGCAACCGGGCGACCACGCCTACCACGCCCTGCGCCGCCAGCAACACCACTAGAAAGACGATGCCGAACAATATCATGACGCCGATCAGCTTCAGCGTCAGCCCTTGCGTCAAGCGGATCGAGCGGCGGATCGCGCCCAGCCCCAGCCGCTCATTCAGAACCACTGCATAAACCAGCATCAGCCGGGCACTCGCCCAGATCGCCAGAATAAACAGGGCCAGGCTGTACAACACAACGAACGCCGCCGTGCTGCCGGACAGGGCGGGCATGCGCGCCGCATTGCCCTGCGTTGCGGCCGCGGCGGCGAAGTCGAAACCTGCGGCGACCAGCGACCCGATGATGGGAAGAAACAGCACCAGCGCGATCACCGCGATGATCAGGGCGATACCCAGCACGGGCAGCAGGCGTGCCCAGCCTTGCCGGATGGCATCGGCCCGCGTCGTTGCGGGATGCGTCGCCACCGCCATTACCGCCATCTGCCCCCAGATCATCATCACCGCTGCGGCCAATGCGATCAGCGCGGTGAGCCCGATATGCAGCACATTGTTTTCGTTCACCGCCAGCCCCGCCACGGACTGCACCACGGAGGGCAGGAAGAAGCCCAGCGCCGCGATCGGCATTAGCACGCCGGTGCGTCCGCCCAGAACCTGCGTGCTACTGTCCCAAACCGCACCGATCTTTACCGTCATGCCGCCCCCCGTTCTGGCCTTTGCCGTAGCGCCTACGCTAGCGCACGTCGGCGGCTTTGACCATCAACGTCGCACGGGTGCGCTCACGCGCGGCAAGGCCGCTTGCATGTCGCCGCCGGCGCGCGCACAGACGCGGGCGTGACCGACATTACCGATATCGAATGGCGGGTAAGTGGCGGCCTGATCCCCTACCCGCAGGGCCTGGCCGAAATGGAGGCGCGTGCTGCGGCGGTGCATGACGGCACTGCGCGCGAGCTCGTGTGGCTGCTCGAACACCCGCCCGTCTATACCGCCGGGACCAGCGCCGATCCGGCCGAGTTGGTCGATCCGCGCTTTCCTGTCTTCGACACGGGGCGTGGCGGCCGCTACACCTATCACGGCCCCGGCCAGCGTACCGGCTATCTGGTGCTTGACCTCAACCGGCGCGGGCGTGACGTGCGTGCCTTTGTTCATGCGCTGGAGGACTGGCTGATCGCCGCACTGCGCGAATTGGGCGTCGATGCTTACAGCGTTTGCGGCCGTGTCGGCATCTGGACCCGCGATGGGGGAACGGAGGCCAAGATCGGCGCGATCGGGGTTCGGGTAAAGCGCTGGGTGACGCTGCACGGCTTTGCGGTAAATATATCGCCTGATCTCAATCATTTCGGAGGGATCGTGCCATGCGGTCTGCCCGATTATCCGGTGACCAGCCTGGCCGCGCTTGGCCGTGAAGGCACGATGGAAACCTTTGATCGCGCACTTGCGTTGACATTCCCGGCCTTCCTTGAAACTCTCGCTTTGGCCCGACAAAAGCAGGCTTGAGGGCCAGTCGGTATCCGGGTAATGTCCACCGAGATTTGGGTATTAAGGCCATCAAGCCGTTCCAAATCCTCTATCTAGGGAGCTTCCAATGCGTGCAATCATCTCCAAGGTCCTGACCGGCTCGCTCATCGCCGGTGCAGCGCTGGCCGTTTCCGCTTGCGGCGGCTCGAACGAAGCCACGACCGAGAACACCATGGTCACCGACATGAACGCGACCGAGGGCATGGACACCATGACCGACAACATGACTGCCGTCGACGGCACCATGAACGGTGGCATGATGGCCAACGACACCATGGGCAACGACATGATGATGTCGAACGACACCATGATGATGTCGAACACCACCACCAACGCGATGTAATCATCGCCACGGGCCTTCGGGCCTTGGTGAAAAAAGGGCCGTCCGGGCGACCGGGCGGCCCTTTTGCCGTCTGGTCCACCGCGCCAGATCGCGCCGGGATCGCCCCCGGATCGACATTGTCCTTGCGCAACGATCGGCCTTTCCCGCCGCTCCCCGCGACCCCCTTCGAAATCGCCCGGTATTCCGCCGATTTCTATTGGGTCAGCCTGTAAAAAGCGGTATATTTTGCAACGCTGAGGAGCACTCCGGGGGAAGGATCGGAACAGGATGATTGTGTTGCGTACCGCGCTTGCGCTCGGCGCGGCGTCGATGGGTTTGGCGATGGCGGCGCCGGCATCGGCGCAGTTCTTTTTGCAGTCGCGTGATTTTACGGGCGCGCCGGTGCAGGGGGACGAGCCTGGGATCATCGGCCAGCCGCTTCCCGGCGCCACGCCCGTCGAGCTTCGCGCCGGCCTGACCTGGACGATGCGCGCCGCGCTCAACGTGGCGGCCCTGCAGTGCCAGTTCGAACCGACGCTGGCATCGGTCGCGAACTACAACGCATTGCTGGGCGACCATTCGGAGGAGTTGAAGAACACCTTCACCACGCTCGAAAAATACTTCCGCCGCAATGCCAAGACGGTGAAGGAAGGGCAGATGGCGCTCGATCAGTTCGGCACGCGCACCTATTCCAGCTTCGCCACCGTGTCCGCGCAATATGGCTTCTGCCAGACCGCGGCCTCGATCGCGCGCGAGGCGGTGTTCGCGCCGCGCGGTGCGCTGGGGGATATCGCATCGCGTCGCATGCGCGAGTTGCGCAACAGCCTGACGCCCTGGGGCGAGCAGCGCTTCTCGCGCTATATCGGTCGCGATTACACCACGATGCCGCGTCTGGATCCGATCTGCTGGAACAAGAAGGCGGAATGGGTCACCAAGAAATGCGGCCTGCAGAACTGGCCGCCGGCCGGCGGCACCGGCCTCGCCGCCCGGAAATAAGGGTTCTCAAAGGCCGGGGGCGTCGCTCCCGGCCTTTTTCATCAACGCAGACCGAGCAGCTTGTGCGTCTGCAAGGACAGCCGCCAGCGAGGCCGCGCCAGCACCATGTCGACGCAGGTTTCGCGATTGGCATCGGCGCGCGGATCGTCCAGCGGTTGCAGCAGGTGGTGGGTAAACGCCCAATCCTCCAGCGCCGCCGGATCCAGCCCCGCCTGCGGCCAGACCAGCTTCAGCTCGTCGCCGGTGCGCTGCACCACCACGCTGCCCGCCTTGGGGCTGATGCACACCCAGTCGATGCCCGGATGCGCCGCGATCGTGCCGTTCGATTCGATCGCGATGGTGAAGCCCGCCCCGTGCAGCGCCTCGACCAGCGCATCGTCGATCTGGAGCATCGGCTCGCCCCCGGTCAGCACGACGAAGCGGTCGGCAGCACCTTCACCCCAGAAGCCGGTGACCGCCGCCACCAGCGCGTCCGCGTCCGTGAACTTGCCACCGCCCAGGCCATCGGTGCCGACGAAATCGGTGTCGCAGAAGCGGCAGACCGCGGTCGCGCGATCCTGCTCGCGCCCCGACCACAAGTTGCATCCGGCAAAGCGCACGAAGACCGCGCGTCGGCCCGCATGCACCCCCTCCCCCTGCAAGGTCAGGAACATCTCCTTGACGGCATAGCTCATCGGCTCAGCCCTGCGGGTCCACTGCATAGGCGGTGGGGTCGGCGATGCCGGCATCCGCGAAGCCCTTGGAGCGCAGGCGGCAACTGTCGCACGCGCCGCAATGCAGGTCGCCGGGCGCCGGATCGTAGCACGACCAGCTCATCCCCAGATCCAGCCCCAGCCGCGTGCCTTCGCGCACGATATCGGCCTTGGTCATGTGCTGCAGCGGCGCCTGGATCCTGAACGGCTCCCCCTCCACCCCGGCCTTGGTGGCAAGCTCGGCCAGCCGCTCGAACCCGGCGATGAACTCGGGCCGGCAGTCGGGATAGCCCGAGTAATCGAGTGCGTTGACGCCGATGAACAGGTCGCGCGCGCCCGCCGCCTCCGCCCAGCCCAGCGCAAGGCTCAGGAAGATCGTATTGCGCGCCGGCACATAGGTGACGGGAATGCCGGGCTGCACGCCGTCCTTGGGCACCGCGATATCGGCGGTCAGCGCCGATCCGCCGAACGCGGACAGGTCCAGCGGCAGCACGATATGCCGCTCGGCACCCAGCGCGCGCGCGATACGCGCGGCCGCCGCCAGTTCGACCTGATGGCGCTGGTTATAGTCCACCGACAGTGCCAGCAGGCGGTATCCCGCCGCCCTGGCCAGGCTTGCGGAAATCATCGAATCCAGCCCGCCCGATACGAGCGCGACCGCAAGGGGTGCAGTTGATGTCATGATCCGCCCGCCGCTACGCCTGTCGGGGCGCGCTTGCAACGAAAAGAAGGGCCGCACCAATCCGGCGCGGCCCCAGAGAACCAGGTTCCACGGGAACCCGATCAGGGAGAAAGCGTGCTGAAAAATTCAGGCACGCCAGTGCGTTAGCATGGCATTGGTGAAGACGAAGTTAATGTACGGTTACGCACATACCCGCCGCCGGGTCAGGCGGGTTCCTCCACCGGCACCGGGAACTTCGTCGCACAGAAGGCGCAGTCGACCTGGATCATCCCGTCCGCATCCGCCATTTCCCGCCGCTCCTCGACCGAGAAACGCGCGATCACGCCCGCGATATACTCGGCCGTGCACCGGCACCCCCGCACGATCGGGGTCGAAGCCAGGACGCGCACGTCCTTCTCCTCGTTGAACAGGCGCCAGATCAGCGTTTCCAGCGGCACGCCCGCATCCGTCAGTTCGTCCGCACCGATCGTCGTGCCCAGCGCGGCCACATGGTCCCATTCGGGGTGATCCAGCCGGACGTGCAGCCGCTCGCGCCCCACCTCGCCTTCGGGCAGATGCTGGAGGAACAGGCCGCCCGCCACCGTCCGCCCGGCCGCATCCTTGGACACGCCGATCCGCACCAGGCTGGGGATCTGTTCGGACTGGACGAAATACGCCTCCGCCGCATCGGCCAGTCGCGCCCCGTCCAGCGGCACGATGCCCTGATAGCGCTCGCCCGTCGTCGCCAGGTCGAAGGTGATCGCCAGATATCCCTGCCCGAACAGCGCGAACAGAGTCGGCTCGGACGGCAGCTCGGCCAGCCGCTCCGCATCATACTGGATATAGCCGCGCAACTCGCCGCCGCGATAATCGCAGACCAGCAACTGCACCACGCCAGTGTCGCTGCGCGTCTGGATGGTCAACTGCCCGTCCGCATCCTTCAGCGTCGCACCGATCAGCGCGGTCAGCGTCAGCGCCTCGGTCAGCAACGCCTCGATCGCGGGCGGATAGGCATGCGCGGACAGGATCGTGTCCAGCGCCGGCCCCAGCCGCACGACGCGGCCACGCGCATGACGCTCCGGAATGGTGAAGCCCAGCGTGCGGTCGAAATCGGGAAGGGTCGTGTCGTGCATCGTTCTGTCCTTGGCGCCGCGTCGATCCCCCGCCCGGTCGCAACCGGCACGGTGGAAACGCGCGCATGGGGGGAGTGTCCGGCCCTAGATGGGACGCGCCCCCCGCCCCCGCAAGTTCAGCCGATCTGCCCCATGCACCAGCGCAGCACCGCCTTTTGCGCGTGCAGCCGGTTCTCCGCCTCCGCCCAGATCAGAGATTGCGGCCCGTCGATCACGTCCACGGTGACTTCCTCGCCGCGATGCGCGGGCAGGCAGTGGAGGAACTTCGCATCCGGCCTGGCGAATGCCATCAGGTCCGGCGTCACCTGATAGGGCGCCAGTGCCGCCAGCTTGGCCTCGGCATGCGCCTGCCCCATCGATATCCAGGTGTCGGTGACGACGATGTCCGCGCCCTCGACCGCCTCGCGAGGGTCGAGCACCACGCGCGCGCGCCCCGACGCGGCGGTGATCGCGGCCTCGTGCGGCGCGTATTCGGGCGGACAGGCCGCCACCACGTCGAAGCCGAGCAGCCCACCCGCCTCCACGATCGAGGCGAGCACGTTGTTGCCGTCGCCCAGCCACGCGACCTTCATGCCGGCCAGCGTCTTGCCGGCCTCCTGAATGGTCAGCAGGTCCGCCATGATCTGGCAGGGGTGCGACGCATCGGTCAGCCCGTTGATCACCGGCACGGTCGCATAATGCGCCATCTCCTCGACCTTGGCATGGTCGTCGGTGCGGATCATGATCGCATCGGTATAGCCCGACAGGATGCGCGCCGTGTCTGCGATCGATTCGCCGCGGCCGAGCTGCATCGTGCCCGCATCCATCACGATCGAGCTACCGCCCAACTGGCGGATCGCCATATCGAAGCTGACACGGGTGCGGGTCGAGTTCTTTTCGAACACCATTGCCAGCACATGGCCGGCCAGCGGCGCGTCGGCATCGGCACGCCCCTTGGTAAATCCGGCGCGTGCGGCCTTGCGCGCCGCCGCATCGGCCAGCATGGCAAGAACGCCATCGGTCCCCGCATCGGCGAGGTTCAGGAAGTGACGGAGGGTCATCGGATCAACTCCTTTTCGCCCCGGTCTGCGCCGGGGCGAAACAATCATCATCAATCGTCGGCGACGGGCACATAGACCCGTGCGGCGTCGGACAGCTTGGTGGAGAACTCGGCGATATGGCTTTCGTCGATCACCAGCGGCGGCAGGATGCGCACCACATTCTCGCCGGCCGACACCAGCAACAGGTTATGCTCGTCGCGGCAATGCGCGACGAAGCGGCGGCTGTCGCTTTTCATCTTCAGGCCCAGCATCAGCCCGTGGCCGCGCACTTCCTCGAACAGATGGTCGTGGTTCGGAATCATCTGCTCCAGCGTGGCGCGCAGCCGCTGCCCCATCGCCTCGACCTGCTCCAGGAAGCCCGGCTCCTGCAACACGTCCAGCACCGCCTCGCCCGCCGCCATGGCCAGCGGATTGCCGCCATAGGTGGACCCATGCGTCCCGGCGACCATGCCCTTGGCCGCTTCCTCGGTGGCCAGGCACGCGCCCAGCGGGAAGCCCCCGCCGATACCCTTGGCCACCGCCATGATATCCGGCGTCACGCCGTACAGTTCGTGCGCAAAGAACTTGCCGGTGCGACCATATCCGCATTGCACCTCGTCCAGCACCAGCAACAGGCCGTGCTTGTCACACGCCTCGCGCAGGCCGCGGAGGAATTCGGGGCTGGCCGGGCGCAGGCCGCCCTCGCCCTGGATCGGCTCCACCAGGAAGCCCGCGGTGTTGTCGTCGATCAGCGCCAGCGCGGCATCCAGATCGTCGAACGGCGCATAGGCGAAGCCCGGCAGCAGCGGCTCGAACCCGTCGCGCATCTTGGCCTGATTGGTGGCGGAAATCGCCCCCAGCGTCCGGCCATGGAACGCATTGTTGAACGTGATCAGCGTGTGCCGCTCGGGATTGCCGTTGGCATAATGATAGCGGCGCGCGGTCTTGATCGCGCACTCCACCGCTTCCGCGCCCGAATTGGTGAAGAACACCGTATCGGCAAAGGTCGCATCCACCAGCCGCTGCGCCAGATGCTCGCCCTGCGGACTACCATACAGATTCGACACGTGCATCAGCGTCGCCGCCTGGTCGGCGATCGCCTTTACCAGCTTGGGGTGGCCGTGCCCCAACGCGTTGACCGCGATGCCGCTGGCGAAATCGAGGAACTGCTGCCCGTCCTCGCCATACAGATACACGCCCTCTCCTCGGACCGGACGCACCCCGCACCGTGGGTAGACGGGCATCAGGGCGGTGATGGTCACGGGCGTGCTCCTTCAAACAGCAAGGGCGGCCCGTGGTGGGCCGCCCGGAGCGGTGTGTTAGCGGAGATGGGATGGGGGAATCAACACCGCTACGAGCCGGCGGGCGTCTTGGCGGACGCCTGCTGCTGTGGCAGACTGATATCGATTACCTCTACGCGGCGTTGCGACGAACGGACGGGAATGCGGCTGCGCAGGGAGTCGCGGCTCCGGCCGAACGACACGAAGTCCGCCACGAAGCTGTACCGTTCCACCCGCGCCAGCCCGCCCGCCGGGATCGAGGACGGAGCATAGCGCCGGTCGCGCAGGCCGCGTGTGGCGATCTCCACCCAGCGCTCATCCACCTGCTCGGCGCTGCGCAGCGTCTCCACATCGGTCACCCGGCCATCGGGCGCGATGTTGAACGCGACATCGGCCCAGAGCGGCGTGTCGTTCGCCACGGTGCCGAACACAGCGTCCTGCATGTCGATGGGCGGGGCGTAGATCAGCAGCGGCCCCTTTGCGTTGGGATCGGGCTCGATCTGTTGCATCGCCGTCCGCACCGCCGCCTCGCGTTCCCGCTTGGGTGCCAGTTGCGCGCGCAGCACGCGCACGCCGTTGCGATACGGCAGGAAAGCGGGTTCCGGCCGCGCCAGGATCGCATCCGCGGCGCGCCGTGCGGCCGGTTCGAAGCTTTTGATCATATCTCCGACCGCGGCCAGCAGAACGGCGGAGCGGAGCATCGCCTGCCCCTCGATATCGGGCAAGCCGGCGTTCTTCGCACCCTTCGCCACCCAGGCATAATGGTCCAGCGCACCGATCAGTCGCCCTTCGCGCGCAAATACCTCGCCGACGCGCAGCCGTTCCATGAAGATGCGAGAATCGTTTTCCGGCAAGCCCTTCTTCAGCGCATCGACCGCGTCGATCGTCCCGATGCGCGCCGGATCCGGCAGGCCGTTGACGTTGGACAGCAGCGCCGTCGCGCGGTGCAGGTCCGCCACGTCGGTAGGGAATTGCGCCGCATGGCGCGCGTTGCGCCTGCGGGCCTTCAGCAGCGTCGCGCGGCTGCGCAGATAATCGCCCGCGATGAACTGGATTTCCGCCAGGGCCAGCGATCGCTGGATCTCCTCGGGCGGCGGGCATTTTCGGGCGATGCAGGCGGCCAGCTCGTCGCGCAGCGTGGACAGCCGCTCTCCCGTCACGACGATGCTGGGCGGCGGGTCCGGCAGCGATTGCGGGAAGGACGAAGGCGGTGGGACGACGGAGGCCTGTGCGGCCCAGAACAGCGCGAGCATCATCATGACGTGGCCCCTCCCGTGGCCATCGGCCCATTGTCTGGCGACCGACGCCGGATGGGCAGGCGCATCAGGCCATGAAGGACACGGCCAATCAACCCCCTATCGCGCTGTTTTCAGGACTTCTTCCATTCCTCTCCAGTAGCTCTCGCATAACGGCAAGGCCGCGCATCGAGAGAAAGGTTCCCTCCCCTCCCCGTTCGTCTCGAGTAGCAGCGAAGCTGCGTAGCGAGACGCTGTATCGAGAGACAGGTCGGCGCGCGGAACCATGCCCCACGCCCTCCCCTCAGGGCGCCGAAGCAATCCCCTTCGCCGCATCCAGCCGCGCCTGAAGCAGATCGCGGCAATCGCGATTATACCGCTCCGCCTTGGCCGCGAAGAAGCCCGCCGATCCGACCGCATAGGCGGACACCGCCACCGTAACCCACGGCACCGCGCGTCCGGCGACGCCCGCCGCCTTGGCGCCCTTGGCCACCCGCGCCGCGCCCGGCAGGCCCTTGGTCACCAGATGGCGGCCGGTCTTCATCAGCGTGCCGGCGCGTCTCGCATCGGCGACGATCTCCACCCCCTTCATCACGCCGGCGGATTTGCGCGCCATGTCCGCCAGCTTGCCCGCCCCTTCGTGCAGGTCGATCCCCGCCGTCGGGCGCAGCCGGGCGCGATCCTCGTCGGACAGGCCGTAAGCATCGGCGATCTGCCCGATCAGCGCCTCCAGGCTTTCGCGGCCGACGGTGAACGCCTTGATCCCGGCCGATCCCGTCTTCTTGGCGATCAGCCAGCGATTGGCCTTGTAGATGCGGTCCAGATCATCCTGCGTCATGCGTCGATCACCTCTTCGTCCAGCCGCGCCGCATTTTCCTGGATGAAGGCGAAACGGTGGGCGGGGTTGTTGCCCATCAAACGATCGACCAGATCCTTTACCCCCGCCCGCTCCTCATATTCCTGCGGCAGGGTGATGCGGATCATGCTGCGCTTGGCCGGGTCCATCGTGGTTTCGCGAAGCTGCTGCGGGTTCATCTCGCCCAGCCCCTTGAAGCGGGCGACCTCCACCTTCTTGCCGCGAAACGCGGTCCGCTCCAGTTGCGCGCGGTGGGCATCGTCGCGCGCGTAGAGCGACTTGGTGCCCGCGGTCAGGCGGTAGAGCGGGGGCTGCGCCAGATACAGGTGCCCGCGCCGCACCAGATCGGGCATTTCCTGGAAGAAGAAGGTCATCAGCAGCGTCGCGATATGCGCGCCGTCCACGTCCGCGTCGGTCATGATGACCACCCGGTCGTAGCGGAGCTGCGTCGGGTCGCAATCCTTGCGCGTGCCGCATCCCAGCGCCTGGATCAGATCGGCGATCTCCTGATTCTGCAGGATCTTGGCGCTGGTGGCCGATGCGACGTTCAGGATCTTGCCGCGGATCGGCAGGATCGCCTGACTCTTGCGGTCGCGCGCCTGCTTGGCGGAACCGCCCGCCGAGTCGCCCTCGACGATGAACAGTTCGGTGCCCTCCGGACTGTCCGCCGAACAGTCGGTCAGCTTGCCGGGCAGACGCAGCTTGCGCGCGCTGGTCGCCGTCTTGCGCTTCACCTCCCGCTCCTGCTTGCGGCGCAGGCGCTCGTCCATCTTCTCCAGCACATAGCCGAGCAGCGCCTTGCCCCGCTCCATGTTGTTGCTCAGATAATGGTCGAAGTGATCGCGCACCGCCTTTTCGACCAGCCCGGCCGCCTCCGCGCTGGTCAGCCGGTCCTTGGTCTGGCTCTGGAACTGCGGGTCGCGGATGAACACCGACAGCATCACCTCGGAGCCGACCATCACGTCATCCGCGGTCAGCTCCTTGGCCTTTTTCTGACCCACCAGGTCGCCGAACGCGCGCAGGCCGCGGACCAGCGCCTGACGCAACCCTTGTTCGTGGGTGCCGCCATCGGGCGTCGGGATGGTGTTGCAATACCAGCTATAGCTGCCGTCGCTCCACAGCGGCCAAGCCACCGCCCATTCGACGCGCCCCGCCTCGCCGGGAAAATCCTGATTGCCGCTGAAGAAATCCGCGGTCGCGCATTCGCGCCCTCCCACCTGCTCCTTCAGATGGTCGGCCAGACCGCCGGGAAACTGGAACACCGCGTCCGCCGGCGTATCGTCGCCGATCAGCTCGGGCGCGCAATGCCAGCGTATTTCGACCCCGGCGAACAGATACGCCTTGGACCGGACCAGCTTGTGCAGCCGCGCCGGCTTGAAGTGCAATTCGGGTCCGAAAATCTCGGTATCGGGCGTGAAGGCGACGCTGGTGCCGCGCCGGTTGGGCGCCGCACCGACATTCTCCAGCGGCCCCAGCGTCACCCCGCGCGAAAAGCGCTGGCGATACAGTTGCCGCTCCCGCGCCACCTCCACCACCGTGTCCGACGACAGCGCGTTCACCACCGACACGCCCACCCCGTGCAGGCCGCCCGAGGTGGCGTATGCCTTGCCGGTGAACTTGCCGCCGGAATGCAGCGTCGACAGGATCACCTCCAGCGCCGACTTGTCCGGAAACTTGGGATGCGGGTCGACGGGGATGCCGCGGCCATTGTCGACGATGGTCAGCCGGTTGCCCGGCTCCAGCCGCACGTCGATCCGTGTCGCATGGCCGGCCACCGCCTCGTCCATCGCATTGTCCAGCACCTCGGCCGCCAGGTGATGCAACGCCCGCTCATCCGTCCCGCCGATATACATACCCGGCCGCCGCCGCACCGGCTCCAGCCCCTCCAGCACCTCGATCGACGAGGCATCATAGGCGGGGGCCGGGCGGGCCGAACCCGCAAAGAGATCATCGGACATAACAAGAACTATAGGGTGTGATCCGCCTCAGTACCAGCGCCGCCCTCGCCCATTCGGGGTGTGGCATAGCTGCAACAGATTAATTTGAATTAGGTAGGTTCCGGATAAAAGCCAGCAAAAGGAACGTTCTGCCGCCCGAGTATGACCAACTTGGGAGACACCATGCGTATTGCCTTGACTGCGGCCACCGCCGCCCTGACGCTGGCTGCGGCACCTGCCTTCGCACAGGACAGCTACAACCAGGGCGCGGAAACGACGGCCGATGCTCCCTTCTCGGGTGTCTATGTCGGCGGCAGCTTCGGTTATGACGTACAGCCCAACGATCAGGGCTCGCGCCTGCTGTTCGATCGCAACCTCGACGGCCGCTTTGGTGATACCGTGACGCTCCCCACCGGCGCGAATGCCTTCTCGCCCGGCTTCTGCAAGGGCGCGGCGCGCAGCACGCTGTCGCCGCAGAACGCCGCCACCGGTTGCCGCAACGACAAGAACGGCATCGCCTATTATGCCCGCGTCGGGGCCGACCATCAGGTCGGCAACATCGTGTACGGCGTCGTCGGCGAATTCGGCAAGGCCGAGATCAACGACAGCGTCAGCGGCTTCTCCACCACGCCCGCCAACTATGTCATGACCCGCGAACTGGATTGGGAAGCCTCGATCCGCGGCCGCGTCGGCTATGCGGTCGACACGACGCTGTTCTACGGCACCTTCGGCCCGGGCTATGCCCGTATCGATCGCAGCTT